>NZ_JBSFUY010000007.1:0-412738 GCF_053592055.1 Streptomyces sp. NPDC002817 | reverse complement strand
CCCCCTCAAACTCTCCGACTCCCCCACCCACATCACCACCCCACCCCTCCTGGGCCAGCACACCGAAGAAATCCTCATCGGCGAACTCGGCATCGGTGACGAGGAATTGCGCCTGCTCAAGTCGAGCGGGGTGATCTGACGTGACATGACCGAGCAAGGGGCCGACCGACGGTGCGCGTCGCCCGGCCCCAGGACCCGTGCGCGCACGAAAGGCATTTGGACAGGGGGCGCTGGCCAGATCTTTCGACGCAAGGAGTGCTTGAGCAGATGACAACGATCGACTACTCGACGTCCGTCCCGTATCGGGAGGTGACGGACCACAACGGCCGCATGTACCGCGTCGGTGAGACCGACATCGACATCATGGGCCGTAAACGCAAGTGGATGGTCATCCTGCCGTGGATCGGCATGATGGGCATCAGCTCGGCGGAGTACGCGTTCGCGTCTGCCGAGGACACGCTGCACATCGCACACGGCTGGAACGACGGGCACATCTTCTGGATGCTCGGTGTCTGGGTGTTCTTCCAGGCGGCGGTCGCCTTCCCGGCCGGAAAGCTCAGGGAAAGCGGCAGGCTGCCCGCGCGTTGGGCGATGATCCTCGGCGCGATCGGCACCCTGCTCGGATATCTGTCGCTCGCGTTCGCGCCGCATGTGGTCGTCGCGTACGTCGGGTTCGGCATGTTCAGCGGTATGGGCGCCGGAATGGTCTACGCGACCTGCGTGAACATGGTCGGCAAATGGTATCCGGAACGGAAGGGAGGCAAGACCGGGTTCGTCAACGGAGGATTCGCCTACGGTTCCGTGCCGTTCGTCTTCCTCTTCACCAGCTACATGGATCTGACGAACTTCCGCTGGGTGCTCGTCGCGGTCGGTGTCTTCCTGGCCACGGCGGTGGCTGTGGCCGGCTCCTTCTTCAAGGACCCGCCGAAGAACTGGTGGCCGGCCGAGGTCGACCCGCTGCGCCCGCCGACCGACCCCCGTGCCCGGCGTGCCATGGCCATGAACCCGCCTGCCGTGCGGCAGTACACCCCGGGCGAGGCCTGGCGTACCGGGCGGGTGGCGCTGATGTGGTTCTGCCTGCTGTGCACCTCGGGCGTGAACATCTTCGGTATCGCCTTCCAGGTCGACATAGGCGAGGAAGCCGGCTTCGCGGGCGGAATCGTCGCGACGGCCATGTCGATGAAGGCCATCGTCAACGGCACCGGGCGCGGTGTGATCGGCTGGCTGTCGGACCGTTACGGGCGAAAGCGGTGCCTGATCTTCGTCTGCATCGTGCTCGGTCTTTCGCAGTACGGCATCCTGTGGTCCGCCGACATGAAGAACCTCCCGTTGTTCCTGCTCTTCTCCAGCATCTCCGGGTTCGGCGGTGGCGCCATCTTCCCCATGTTCGCGGCGATGACGGCGGACTACTTCGGCGAGAACAACAATGCCTCCAACTACGGCCTGGTCTACAGCTCCAAACTGGTATCCGGACTTCTCGGAGCCGGAATGGGCAAGGTCGTCGTGGACCACTGGGGACACAACGGTGCATTCACGCTGGCCGGCTCGATCTCTCTGTTCGCCGCGTTCATCGCACTGTTCCTGACACCGCCGGGCCGGCCCAAGAAGAAGAACACCTCTCCCAACCCCCAGCCGCTCGGCGAGGAAATGGCCTGACCCCAAGGGCCTGACACGAAGGAATTGCCCTGCAATGACGGCAGATCCCATCTCAGCGAACAGTTCGTCGACCCACCCCGACGCCGCACACCGTCCCTACCGAGAAGTGACCGACGCGCGCGGCCGCGTCTATCGCGTGGGCGAGACCGACCGGGACATCCTCGGTCACTCGCGCAAGCTCATGGTGTATCTGCCGTGGGTCGCCATGATGGCCATCAGCGTCTTCGAATACGCGTACGGCTCGGCGGAGGACACCCTGTCCCACGCCCACGGCTGGACGCAGAGCAACACCTTCTGGATCCTCAGCGTCTGGGTCTTCTTCCAGGCCGGCATCGCCTTCCCCGCAGGCTGGCTGCGGGAGAAGGGCGTACTGACGGCCCGCAAGGCCATGTACGTCGGCTCGGGTCTGTGCCTCGTCGGGTTCCTCGCCCTGTCGCACCTGAGCAACGTCTGGCTGGCGATCCTGGGCTTCGGCGTCGTCGGGGGGATCGGCGCCGGGCTCGTGTACGCGACCTGCATCAACATGGTCGGCAAGTGGTTCCCCGAACGCCGGGGCGCCAGAACGGGGTTCGTCAACGGGGGATTCGCGTACGGGTCACTGCCGTTCATCTTCATCTTCAACTACGGCTTCGACACCGCGAACTACCACCGGGTCCTGGACCTGATCGGCTGCTACATCATGATCGTGGTCTTCGGGTCCGCGTTCTTCTTCAAGGATCCGCCGAAGAACTGGTGGCCCGCGGACATCGATCCGCTGACGTACTCCGGCGACCGGAAGAACGCGACGAGCCTCGCCAAGAACCCTCCGGCGGTGAAGCAGTACACACCCAAGGAGGCCATCAGGACCGGCATGCTCCCCCTGATGTGGCTCTCCATCGTGCTGACCGCGGGGGTGTCGATCTTCGGGATCTCCTTCCAGGTCGACTACGCCAAGGAGGTGGGCTTCGGCCCGCTGGTGGCGGCCTCGTCGATGGGTGTCATGGCGGTCATCAACGGCATCGGCCGGGGTGTCGTGGGCTGGCTGTCCGACAAGTGGGGCAGAAAGCCCACCCTGGTGTTCGTCATCGTCGTGCTGGGCCTGGCCCAGTTCGGCGTGATCTGGGCGGGCGACGTGAAGAGCGAGACGCTGTTCCTGTTCTTCGCCTTCCTCTCCGGCTTCGGCGGCGGCGCGTTCTATCCGCTGTTCGCGGCTCTCACCCCGGACTACTTCGGGGAGAACTACAACGCCTCCAACTACGGGCTGGTGTACAGCGGCAAGCTGATCAGCGGTCTGTTCGGCGGCGGGCTCGGTTCCATGGTGGTCGCCGCCTGGGGTTATGACGGGGCGTACGCCCTGGCCGGCGCCGTCTCCATGGCGGCCGCGGTGATCGCCCTGCTGCTGCGGCAGCCCGGGCGGGCCGCGGTGTCACAACCCGCCGGCTGACGGCACGCGCGCGTGAGGAGGCCCTCCCGGGATCCCGGGAGGGCCTCCTCATGTGTGCGGGGGCCGGTCAGCACTTCTCGCGCAGTGAGTGGAGGTGTTCGCTGGAGCGCCGCGCGAACGTGAAGGACTCGGTCGGCTGGTCGTGCTCGGCCTGCCAGTGGTGGGCGAACCGCTCACCGCGCAGCCTGGTGACGGCGGAGATGAACCGCTGGTAGTCGATGTCGCCGTCGCCGACGTCGGTCATGCGGTAGCCGTAGGTGTTCGCGGGGTCGCTGACGCCGTCCTTGACGTGGAACAGCGGGTAGCGGTGGGGCTGCTTGAGGACGTAGTCGAGCGGCTCGAACGGTGCGGCTGTGCCGTCGGGGCGCTTGGAGAAGCGGAACTGGCCCGAGTACGCCCAGAAGATGTCCATCTCCAGGAACACCAGGTCGGGGTCGGTCTCGGCGAGCAGGACGTCGTAGAGGCGGACCTTGGGGTTGTCGGTGGCGAAGGAGAACTCCTCGGAGTGGTTGTGCTGGTAGAACTTCATGCCGCGTGCCCTGGCGGCCGCGCCGTAGGTGTTGAACTCCTGCGCCGCGCGCTTCCAGGCGTCGACGGTGGAGCCGTAGCGGAACGGTCCCGAGGCGGTGCCGATGTGCTTGAGGCCGAGGGCCTGGGCGTCGTCGAGGACCTTGGTGAGGTTCTGGGCGAAGGTGTAGGCGTTCGGGTCGTCGGAGTAGTAGCCGACATGGCTGCCGATCGGGTTCAGGCCGTGGTTCCTGGCCAGCCGCTTGAGCTGGGCGAGGGTGATCGGGCCGGCCGAGCCCTGGGTGTAGCCGGCGAACTCGACCTCGTCGTAGCCGTACTTCGCCAGCTCGGCGAAGACGGGCGCGAAGCCGAGGGTGGAGACCTTGTCGCGCAGGCTGTAGAGCTGGATGCCGAGCCGGCCGGGCGGCAGGACGGGACGGCCGCGGCCGGTGCCGCCGGACGCGGCCTCGGTGGCGGCGCCGGCGGGGGCCGCGGCGGCGCCCACGAGCGCGGCGGCGGTGGCGCCCGCGGCCACCCCGAGCATGCCTCGTCTGGTGAGGCGGTGGGTGAGCTCGGGGTCGGGCTGGGAGATGCGGCTCATGCCTGAACTCCTCGATGTCGGAGGGCGTTGTCAGTGGCGAGTGCTTCACTGGTGATCAGTCGGAGGAGACCGGTCGTACAGGGCCGGTGGGTGGGCCGGTCAGCCGAGTCCGGCCAGTCGGAGCAGGAGTGCTTTCACGTCGGTGGCCGCGACGCGGTCGCCGACAGCACGGGGGGTGGAGCAGATGAGGAGCGGACCTTCGTCGTCGCTCGCCGGGAGGCGGCCGTGGCTGCCTCGAACAGGTGAGGGATCCAGGGGCACGACCGCCATGCGGTAACGCAGGCCGAGTTTCTTGCGGGCCAGTGCGGTGGCCGCCTTGACCTTGACGTAGGGGTCGCGGGGATCCATGAAGAGTTCGACCGGGTCGTAGCCGGGTTTGCGGTGGATCTCGACGAGTTGCGCGAAGTCGGGCGCGCGGGCGTCGTCGAGCCAGTAGTAGTACGTGAACCAGGCGTCCGGCTCCGCGACGGCGACGAGCTCTCCGGAGCGCGGGTGGTCGAGGTGCTGGGTCTTCTTGCCCTCGTCGTCCAGGAGTTGCCCGATGCCGGGCAGTCCGGCGAGGGCGTCCCGGGTCGCCTCCAGATCTTCGGGGCGGCGCACGTAGACGTGGGCGATCTGGTGGTCGGCGACCGCGAAGGCACGTGAGGCCATCGGGTCCAGGTACTCCATGCCGTCCTGGGTGTGCACCTCGAGCAGTCCTGCGCGGCGCAGGGCGCGGTTGATGTCGACGGGCCGGCTGACCCTGGTGATGCCGTACTCGGACAGCGCGACGACGGTACGGCCCTCCGCGCGGGCGTCGTCCAGCAGCGGCGCCAGGGCCCGGTCGAGGTCGGCGGCCGCCTTCAGGGAGCGCGGGTCGTCGGGGCCGAAGCGCTGGAGGTCGTAGTCGAGGTGCGGGAGGTAGCACAGCGTCAGATCGGGGTGCCGGGTGCTGATGATGTGGCGGGTCGCGTCGATGATCCAGCGGCTGGAGACGAGGTCGGCGCCGGGGCCCCAGAAGTGGAAGAGGGGGAAGGTGCCGAATTTCGCGGTGAGTTCGTCGTGCAGGGCCGGAGGGCGGGTGTAGCAGTCGGGTTCCTTGCGGCCGTCGGAGTAGTAGATGGGACGGGGGGTGACGGTGATGTCGGTGTCGGCGCCCATGGCGTACCACCAGCAGATGTTGGCGACGGTGTAGCCGGGATGGGCGCGGCGGGCGGCGTCCCACAGCTTGTCCCCGGCGACCAGGCCGTTGTGCTGACGCCACAGGAGTACGTCGCCGAGGTCGCGGAAGTACCAGCCGTTGCCGACGATGCCGTGTTCGGCCGGGTGGGTGCCGGTCAGGAAGGTGGACTGGGCGGCGCAGGTGACGGCCGGCAGGACGGTTTCGAGGGGGGCGTGGGAGCCCGCTCGGGCGAGGGTCTTGAGGTGGGGCATGTGGTCGAGGAGACGGGGGGTGAGGCCGACGACGTCGAGGACGAGGAGCGGGGTGGGGCGCGGGTCGGGCCGGTGGGTGTCCGGGACGGCGTCGGGGTCCCTGGCGGCATCGGGGTCCGTGGCGGCTTCGGCGGCCGTGGCGGCTTCCGGGTCCCTGGCGGCTTTGTGGGTGCTCATGGGAGTTCCTTCAGGCCGAGGTCCGTCAACAGGTCGCGGGCGAGGGTGAGTTCGGCGGCGATGCCGTCGGCGAGCTGGGTCCGGGCGCGGGGCCGCAGCTCGGGAGGGAGGGCCTGCCAGGTGTAGGTCTCGACCTCCAGGTGACGGGTGAGCGGGTGCGGGCCGCCGATCAGCCGGGTCAGCGCGGCCCTGAGGACGGGGAGCGTGGAGGTGAGGGGCGCGGCGGGGGCCGCGTGCAGAGGGACGTGGAAGTGGGCGCGCCAGGGGCCGGCGTCGGGCAGGGTGTCGCCGCCGAGTGCCTCGCCGAGGTCGTCGGTGCCGCGCAGGCCGGCGGCGGTGGCCGTGCGGGTCTGGTGCAGGAAGCGGGGTTCGTCGAAGGCGGCGAGGGCCGTGCGGACCTCCGGCAGATGGGGGTGCTCGGCGTGCAGGGCCGCCGAGAGCTGGGACTTGACGACGGGGACGCCGGCCGCGGTGAGCGCGTCGAGGGCGGTGTGCGGATCTTCGAAGGAGGTGGCGAGGTGGCAGGTGTCGACGCAGATGCCGATCCGGTGGTGGGCGATCGCGGACAGTGGGGCGAGGGCGTCGTGGGTGGTCTCGACGACGCAGCCGGGTTCCGGTTCGAGGCCGATGCGGATGGACCGTCCGGTCAGTTCCTCCAGGGCGTCGAGGCGTTCGGCGAGCGTGCGCAGGGCCTTCTCGTGGCGTCCGGTGTCGTGGGCGGCGGTGCGCCAGGCGAGCGGCAGGGTGGAGATGCTGCCCTCGGTGACGTCGTCGGGGAGGAGTCCGGCCAGGACCCGGGCCAGGGCGGTGGTGTGCTCCAGGCGTTCGGGGTCGGCCCAGTCCGGTCGGTAGACGCGGTACTTGACCTCCTCGGCGCCGAACCCCTCGTAGGGGAAGCCGTTGAGGGTGACCACTTCCAGGCCGCGCCGGTCGAGTTCGGCGCGCAGGGCGCGCAGGGCGGACGGGTCCAGGTCCAGGGCGCGGGCGGCGTCGGCGGCCAGCCACAGGCCGATGCCGAGGCGGTCGCGGCCCAGGCGGCGGCGGACGGGCTCGCAGTGGTCGCGGAGTTGGGCTCGGACGCCGTCGAGGGTCTCTGCGGGGTGGACGTTGGTGCAGTAGGCGAGGTGGACGGTGGAGCCGTCGGGGTGGCGGAAGCGCATGCCCTACTCGCCCCCGCGCAGGATGGAGTTGCCCTCGTGGGTGGCCGCGGTGGCCGTGGCGTCGAGGGCGAGGCGGCCGCTGAGCCCGTAGAAGGCGACGGGGTTGCGCCACAGCACCAGGTCGACGTCGTCCTCCGTGAAGCCGCTCGCCAGCATGGTGTCGGCGACCCTGCGGGTCTTGAGGGGATCACTCCTGCCCCAGTCCGCCGCGGAGTTCACGAGCACCTTCTCCGGGCCGTACTCCTTCAGGATCGCGACCATCCGCTCCTCGTCCATCTTGGTGTCGGGATAGACGGAGAAGCCCAGCCAGCAGCCGCCGGCCTTGGCCTCCTTGACGGTGGTCTCGTTGAGGTGGTCGACCAGGACGTGGTCCGGGGGCAGTGCGGACTCCCGGACCACGTCGAGGGTGCGGCGCAGGCCGGCCAGCTTGTCGCGGTGGGGGGTGTGCACGAGGGCGGGCAGTCCGTGGTCGGCGGCGAGCTGGAGCTGGGCGGCGAGGGCGGTGTCCTCGGCGGGGGTCATGGAGTCGTAGCCGATCTCGCCGACGGCGACGACCTGGTCCTTGACGAGATACCGGGGAAGTTCGTCGAGGACGGGCACACAGCGCGGGTCGTTGGCCTCCTTGGGGTTGAGGGCGAGGGTGCAGTGGTGGGCGATGCCGTACTGCGCGGCGCGGAAGGGCTCCCAGCCGAGGAGGGAGTCGAAGTAGTCGAGGAAGGAGGAGGGCGAGGTGCGGGGCTGGCCGAGCCAGAAGGAGGGTTCGACGACGGCGCGGACACCGGCCGCGTGCATGGCCTCGTAGTCGTCGGTGGTGCGGGACGTCATGTGGATGTGGGGGTCGAACAGGCGCATCAGGACTGCTCCTTGGACTCGGTCGGCGTCGCCTGGGTCAGGGCCAGCGCGCGATGGAGGTCTTCGGGCACTTCACGCCCCGCCGCGGTGCGTTCGGCGGCGTAGTCGCCGAGCATGCGGGCGAGTTCCGCGTCGGCGTGGGCCCGGCGGTCCAGGCCGGCCACCGCGTCGACGGGCACGCCGGTGAACAGGCACTTCAGGACGGCGTGCCGCCACTGGTGGGGGTCCAGGTGGCGGGCGGCGTAGGGGCCGACGGCGGCGGTGAGGAGCCGGGTGTCGTTGGTGCGCAGGGCGTCCTCGACGAGTGGGAGCGCGTCCGGGCCCGGCACGAGGTGGGGCAGGGCGTGCAGGACGGCGCGGCGCTCGGCGGCGGTGCCCTGCCGGTAGACACGGGTGAGTGCGTCGGTGTCGGCGTGGGCCGCGTGCAGGATGAGGACGCGGGCGGCGTCGGCGTGCTGGGGCCCGCAGCGGCGGCCGGCCTCGGCCAGGCGCAGTTCCCACACGGAGATGGGGCCGTGGACGCCCGGGTGGGCGGCGGCCTCGTCGAGGGCCTGGTCGAGCCAGGCGCGGGCGGCTCCGTCGAGGCGGGTGTCGAGGTGGGCGTGCAGGGTGGTCGGCGGGGTGCGGGCGAGGGCGTCGGGGTCCACCGTGGGGGTGTCCGGGGTGGAGTGGGCGCGGGTCATGTGGTGCTCCCTTCAGGGGTGGCGGAGGGATCGCCGGGAGGTGCGTGGGTGGCCGCCGCTCGGCGGAGGAACGGGAGGGACTGTTCGGCGAAGTGGGGGCCCGCGTGGGAGTGGCGGGGCAGTTCGACGACGGTGAGTCCCTCGTAGCCGGTGTCGGCCAGGGCGGCGAGGACGGGAGGGAAGTCGATCTCTCCGTCGCCGAGGGGAAGGTGTTCGTGGACGCCGCGGCGCATGTCCTCGATCTGGACGTGGCGCAGCCAGGGGGCGGCGGCGCGTACGCAGGCCGCGGGCGGGAGCGGTTCGAGGCACTGGCAGTGGCCGATGTCGAGGGTGAGGCCGAGGGGTTCGGGGTCGCCGAGTTCCCGGCGCAGGCGGTGGAAGTCGGTGAGAGTGGCCAGGAGATGGCCGGGTTCGGGCTCGACGGCGAGGGGCACGCCTGCGGTGGCGGCGGCGTCGAGGACCGGGGCGAGGGTTTCGGCGAGGCGTTTCCAGGCGGTGTCCTGGTCGGTGCCCGCCGGGGTGATCCCGCTGAAGCAGTGCAGGGCGTGTGCGCCGAGGTCGGCGGCGACCCGGACGGCACGGATCAGGAGATCGACGCGGCGGGCCCGGTCGTCGGGGTCCGGGTCGAGGAGGGAGGGGCCGTGTTTGCGGCGCGGGTCGAGGACATAGCGGGCGCCGGTCTCCACGGTGACGCCCAGGCCCAGCGCGTCCAGCCGCCGGGCGACGCGACCGGTGCGGGCGGCCAGGTCGGGGGCGAGCGGGTCGAGGTGCATGTGGTCGAGGGTCAGGCCTACGCCGTCGTAGCCGAGGTCGGCGAGCAGGCCGAGGGCGTCGTCGAGCCGGAGGTCGGTGAGTCCGTTGGTTCCGTAGCCGAAGCGGAGGGGCGTGCCGTTGCTGGACCGGGCAGGGACGGCGGCTTCCGGGCTCGTGCAGCGCTCGCCCTCCTTGCGAACCGCGTCAGCCGGGCTGGGCGCAACGGCTCCCCTCGCCCGCCTCACCGCTCCTCCCCGCGACGCTCTGTGCGGACGGCGCCCTCCCCCGGCCCGTCCCCCACCGGGTCCTTGAAACAGAAGCCCAGTTCAGTGAGCGGCCTCGACAGGCCCCCCTCGTGAGCGCGCGCGGTGAGCCGGTCCGGGTCCAGCACCAGCGGTGCCGCGAGGGACGAGTCGCAGCCCTGCCAGATGGTCTGGAGGATCATGCGGGTGCCGAGGAAGCCGGCGATGTGGTGCCGGGCCGGCTTCCGGTCGCCGAGCGCGGGGACGTCGTCGATGGGGGCCTCGCCCTCGGGGGACATGCCCGGGGCGTCGGTGAGGACGTTTTCCTTGCCCGCGTTCTTCACCGCGGCGGCGGCCGGCACCGCCCGCAGCAGTGTCTGCCCGGTTCTGCCCTCCCGGCCCGCGTACGGCACTCCGCTCGCCGCCGACGCGGCCGTCGCCGGGTGGTGCGGGCCCGCGGAGGGCGTGAAGTCGACGTAGGGGCAGCCCGCGCGCAGGGCTGCCGCCGCGTACAGCGAACTCGGCGGCAGCGCCCCGCCGGTGGGCACCGGCTCGGTGGACGCCACGTTCACCACGACCGCGCGGGTCAGGACGCGGCGTCGTTCGAAGTCCTGGATGTCCGCGGCGAAGCCGGCGATCAGTTCGTCCTCACCCCGTGTCTCCCCGGGGACCGGTCCGCCGGGCCTGATCTCCCGGTCGGCGGCGGCGAGTTCGGCCGCCACGGCGGAGGGCAGACCCGGGGGCAGCACGCCACCGGCGGCCAGTGCTTCCGCGCGTTCGGGCAGGGGGCAGTCATCCGTGTCGTGGCCGCCGAGGACGAGGGACGACAGGGCCGACAGGCCGCTGTCGGCGAAGGCCGGGGTCTCGGTGACCAGGCCGGTCGGCGGTTGCAGGCCCGCGGCGACGGCGGCGCAGCCGGTGACGACGGTCGTGGCGGCGGAGCCGCGCGCCCCGATCAGCCAGACACCGACGCATGGCGAGGAAACGGACGCGGACATGGGCAGCCTCCTTGTCGAACGCGTCGTGTGTGAACCCCTGGAGGGCCCCCGGACGAGGGAGTGGAAGAGACGGCGGGCGGAGGTCCGGCGTCCCCCGCCCGCCGCCGCTCAGCCGCCCTTGACGGGCAGTTCCTTGATCCGGACGTTCCGGAAGGACACCTGGTCGTCGGCTCCGTGGTTCTGGATGCCGAAGTGACCGTCGGCGAGGCTCCGGGCCGGATCGGTGTTGGTGAAATCGTTGATCCTCACGCCGTTGAGCCAGACGCGGAGCCGTTCGCCCTCCACGCGGATCTCGTACGTGTTCCACTCCCCCGCCGGGTTCAGCGCGCGGTCCCGCTTCTTCAGATCGGCGGAGCGGAAGCCGTAGACGGAGCCGGTCGTCTTCTCGGGTACGTCCGTGGCGTCGATCTGGATCTCATAACCGTTGTTCACGGCCGACCACGGGTCGTCCGAGGGCGGGAAGCCCACGAACACACCGGAGTTGTCGTCGCCGGCCAGCTTCCAGTCGAGCTTCAGCGAGTACGCGCCGAAGTCCGACGCGGCGTACCAGAGCATTCCCATGCCACCGGTCGACGTCATGGTGCCGTCGTCGTCCAGGGTGAAGGAGCCCGGGCCGGCCTGCCGCCAGGCGTCCAGCGACTCCGCGGTGCCGTCGAACAGCGGACTGTATCCGTTCTCCGGTCGACAGTCGGCCTGCGCCTCGCCGATCGCATACAGGATGCCGCCGACCAGATGCCGCCGGAAGACGGGGTCCGTGTACGACTCCTTCGTGTGGCCGCCGCCGGTGTAGAAGGCGCGGCCGCCCTGGTAGTTCTGGCACCAGGCGATCGGATGGTCCCCGCTCATCGTGCCGCCGGTGTACGACGACTCGTCGAGCGAGGCGAGGACATGGGCCCGTTCCCGGGGGTTGGAGCGGTAGTCGTACCACTCGTCGGTCCGGTTCCAGGTCGGCCCCAGTGCCGAGGTGGCCGGGTGAGCCCGGTCCTCGACGACGACCGTCGCGGGCTGGATCGCCGGGTGCGACTGGAAGTAGGCGCCGGCGAGGCCGCCGTAGAACGCCCAGTCGTACTCGGTGTCGGCGGCGGCGTGGATGCCGACGTAGCCGCCGCCGTTGCGGATGTAGCCCTCGAAGGCCTTCTGCCGGCCGGCGTCCAGGACGTCGCCGGTCGTCGACAGGAAGACGACCGCGTCGTAGCGCCGGAGGTTGCCCGGGGTGAAGGCTCCGGCGTCCTCCGTGGCGTCGACCGTGAAGCCGCTCGTCCCGCCGAGCTCCTTCAGGGCGGCGACGCCGTCGGGGATGGAGTCGTGCCGGAAGCCGGCCGTCCTGGAGAAGACCAGCACGCGTTCCCCGTCACGCCCGCCCTGTGAGGCGGCGGGTCCGGAGACACAGCCCAGGAGCACAGCGGCTCCCACAACTGCCGTGGTCAGTCGGCTCGTTGAGCGCATCGCTCGTCCTCCTGTCAGCCGGTGGTGAAGGTGAAGTCGTCCACGTCGAACAGGGCCCCGGATCCGGTGCTCCCCTTGAAGACCAGGTAGAGCGTGGTGGTGCCCCTCGGTGCGCGGGACAGGTCGGCGCCGACGTCCTGGAAGGTCTCCCAGCCGCCGGTCACCGGGACGGTCGCCCTGGCGAGCAGGGTGCCCGTCGAGGACCCCGCACGGATCTCGAGGGTGCCGCCCGCGCCGCCGGAAGAGACACGCGCCGAAAGCGACTTGGCGTTGCTCAGCACGTACGGCGTGAAGGAGATCCAGTCGCCGTTGTCGATGTCGCCGACCGTCCTGCCGCCGTGGGCGGTGGCCTTGTCGATGACGGTGATGCCGGAGCTGTTGCCGAAGTGCTCGGCCTGGCGGTGCCTGGGCTGGACGACGCTCTGATCGTGGGTGGTCAGAGCGGCCTGGCCGCCGCCTCCATTGTCGGTGTACTCGGCGTCCATCACGCCGAAGATGTTGGCGTCCTCGTCGTGGCCGCCGTCGGCGCTGGTCCGGATGGTGCCGGTGCAGCCGTTCGCGGAGGTCACCGGGTGGCCGTGGCTGTCGTGACCGAGGACAAAGGTGACCGTGACCTTCGAGCAGTCGATGGTGCCGTCCTCGGGGTCGGTGACCGCCACCTTGAACGGGATGGCGTCGCCGAAGCTGAACAGCTGCCCGTCGCGCGGGAGTTCAAGGGTCACCTTGGGCGCGGTGTTGCCGACCACGATCTGTACGCTCGCGCTGCCCGTGCGCCCCGTGGCGTCCTTGGCGGTGAGGGTCGCGGTGTACGTCCCGTTCCTCTTGTACCTGTGTGTCGGGTTCGCCGCCGTGGACGTGCCGCCGTCTCCGAAGTCCCAGGCGTACGTGAGGGCGTCGCCGTCCTGGTCGCTGGTGCCCTCGGAGGAGAACCGCACCTGCATCGGCGCCTGTCCGGACGTGCGGTTCGCGGCGGCCTGGGCCACCGGTGAGTGGCCGTCGGTGGCGTTCTCGATGCGGTACAGGGCCGAGTGCTCGTCTCCGCCGAACCAGGAGACGCCGTAGTCGAGGACGTACAGGGCGCCGTCCGGGCCGAAGGCCATGTCCATCACCTGGGTGCCGGTCCACGGGATGTCGTTGATCGACTGGACGGCCCCGTCGGCGTCGCTGGTGATCCGTTTGATCCAGCGGCGGCCGAACTCCCCGGCGAAGAAGTCACCGTCGTAGGCCTCGGGGAACTTCACGGGCGAGTCGAGCGAGGCGTCGTAGTGGTAGACCGGGCCGCCCATCGGGGACTCGGAGCCGGTGCCGAACTCCGGTACGGAGCCGCCGTCGTAGGGGATCCAGGCGGCCTGCGCCGGGGGCAGGTCGGTGAGGCCGGTGTTGTGCGGCGAGGTGTTCTTCGGCGCGGCGCAGTCGAAGGGGGCGCCGGACGTCCGCGTCGCGAAGTCGTAGTCCACGTAGGCATCGTTGTCGCCCGTGCAGTAGGGCCATCCGAAGTTGCCGGGGCCGGTCACCCGCGCGAACTCGACCTGGCCGGCCGGTCCTCGGGCCGGGTCGGCGGCGCCCGCGTCGGGGCCGTAGTCGCCGACGTAGAGGATGCCGGTGGTCTTGTCGACGCTGAACCGGAACGGGTTGCGGAAGCCCATGGCGTAGATCTCGGGCCGTGTCCTGTCCGTGCCGGGGGCGAAGAGGTTGCCGTCGGGGACGGTGTACGAGCCGTCGGCGCTCACCTTGATGCGCAGGATCTTGCCGCGCAGGTCGTTGGTGTCGGCCGAGGAACGCTGGGCGTCGAAGGCCGGGTTGCGGTTCGCCCGCTCGTCGACGGGGGTGAACCCGTCCGACTGGAAGGGATTGGAGTCGTCGCCCGTCGACAGGTACAGGTTGCCCGCCGCGTCGAAGTCGATGTCGCCGCCGACATGGCAGCAGATGCCGCGCGAGGCCGGGATGTCGAGGATCTTCTTCTCGCTGGCGGCATCCAGGGTGCCGTCGGTGTCGAGCACGAACCGGGAGAGCCGGTTGACGCCGTCGAAGGGCGCGAAGTCGGCCGCGGTGCCGGTCTCGGGGGCGTCGCCCGCCGGGGTGTCCAACGGGGGTGCGTAGTAGAGGTAGATGAAGCGGTTGGTGGTGAACTCCGGGTCGACGCCGACGCCTTGGAGGCCCTCCTCGTCATGGGAGTAGACGTCGAGCTTGCCCGCGAGCTCGGTGTTGCCCGCCGGGTCGGTGAGGCGGAGTTCGCCGTCGCGCGAGGTGTGCAGGACCGAGCGGTCCGGGAGGACGGCGAGCGACATGGGCTCGCCGACCTCCGGTTCGCCCTTGGCGAGGGCGACCTGCTGGAAGTCCTCGGCCACGGCAGCTGCCGGAGCGGCTTCCGGCTCGGCGACGGCTGCGTCGGCCCGGGGAGCGGTCAGGGTGAGGGAGGCGCCCGCCAGCAGGGCGCCGCTCACCAGCGCCACCGCCTTGCGAAAGGTCGGGCGTCGTCTGTGGGACTCGATTCTGTCGGTGTGGGTGGTGCCGTCTTTCCCGTGCACGGATGCCTCCAGAACGGGGCCGGTTGTACGGGCGGGTGCGGTACGCCGGGATGCGCCGTCATCCCGGCGAGTTGACGGACAGTCAGTTGCCGAACGCCGCGTCGAAGGAGGCCGACGGCGGCTCGAAGTCGTATGCCTTGAGGCTCTTCAGTGCCTCGGGTGCGCCCTGGAGCCGGTCCATGCCGGCGTCCTCCCACTCGACCGAGATGGGGCCCTGGTAGTCGATGGAGCGCAGCATCCGGAACACGTCCTCCCAGGGGACGTCGCCGTGTCCGGCGGACACGAAGTCCCAGCCGCGGCGCGGATCGCCCCAGGGCAGGTGGGAGCCGAGGCGGCCGTTGCGTCCGTCGAGGCGCTTGCGGGCCTCCTTGCAGTCCACGTGGTAGATGCGGTCGCGGAAGTCCCACAGGAAGCCGACGGGGTCGAGGTCCTGCCAGACGAAGTGGCTGGGGTCGAAGTTGAGGCCGAACGCCGGCCGGCGGTCGACCGCGTCCAGGGTGCGGACGGTCGTCCAGTAGTCGTAGGCGATCTCGCTGGGGTGGACCTCGTGCGCGAACCGCACACCCTGCTCGTCGAAGACGTCGAGGATGGGGTTCCAGCGGGTCGCGAAGTCCTCGTAGCCGCGCTCGATCATCGACTCGGGGGCGGGCGGGAACATGGCGACCAGGTGCCAGATGGCGGAGCCGGTGAAGCCGATGACGGTGTCGACGCCGAAGGCGGCCGCGGCCCGCGCGGTGTCCTTCATACGGTCCGCCGCGCGCCGCCGGACCCCTTCCGGGTCGCCGTCGCCCCACACCTCGCTCGGCAGGATGGCCTGGTGGCGTTCGTCGATGATGGCGTCGCAGACGGCCTGGCCGACCAGGTGGTTGGAGACGGCCCAGCACTTCAGGCCGTACTTCTCCAGGAGTTGGTGGCGCGAGGTGACGTACGTGGGGTCGGCCAGGACCTTGTCGACCTCGAAGTGGTCGCCCCAGCAGGCGAGTTCGAGACCGTCGTAGCCGAAGTCGCGGGCCAGACGGCAGACCTCTTCGAGGGGAAGGTCGGCCCACTGGCCGGTGAACAGCGTGAATGTGCGCGGCATGTCGCTTCCGCCTCCTCAGACGGCTATGAGCGTGTAGACGGAGTTCTTCTCGGCGCTCTCCTCGACCGCCGCGAGAACGCGCTGGACCTGGAGACCGTCGGTGAAGGAGGGTTCGGGGCGGCGGCCCTCGGCGACGGCGTGGACGAGGTCGCGGGCCTGGTGGACGAAGCTGTGCTCGTAGCCGAGGCCGTGGCCCGGCGGCCACCAGGCGTCCAGGTAGGGGTGGTCGGGTTCGGTGACGAGGATGCGGCGGAAGCCGGCGTGCGCGGCGGGCTCGGTGCCGTCGTGGTACGAGAGTTCGTTGAGGCGCTCCAGGTCGAAGGCCAACGATCCGCGCTCGCCGTTGAGTTCGATGCGCAGGGCGTTCTTGCGGCCGGTGGCGTACCGGGTCGCCTCGAAGGAGGCGAGGGCGCCGGAGGTGAAGCGGCCGGTGAACAGGGCGGCGTCGTCGACGGTGACCTGGCCGGTGCCGGCGGACGTCACCGCGGACAGCCCGCTGGTGGCGCCGACGGGCAGGGGCCGTTCCCGGACGAAGGTCTCCGTGAGGGCGGAGACCCCCGCGAGCCGCTCCCCCGCCAGGTACTGGGCGAGGTCGACGATGTGCGCCCCGAGGTCGCCGAGCGAGCCCGAGCCGGCGTGTTCCTTGCGCAGCCGCCAGGTGAGGGGGAACTCCCGGTCGACCAGCCAGTCCTGAAGGTACGTCACCCGCACGTGCCGTAGCTGCCCGAGACGGCCCTCGGCGACCATGTTCCGGGCGTGCGCGGTGGCGGGCACCCGACGGTAGTTGAAGCCGACCATCGCCAACTGCCCGCGCCCGTACGCCTCTTCGGCCGCGTCCGCCATCGCCGAGGCCTCCTCGACCGTGTTGGCGAGCGGCTTCTCGCACAGCACGTGCTTGCCCGCGGCGAGCGCGGCGACGGCGATCTCGGCGTGGCTGTCGCCGGGGGTGCAGATGTCGACGAGGTCGACGTCGTCCCGGGCGATCAGCGCACGCCAGTCGGTCTCGGCCGCCGCCCAGCCGTGCCGGTCGGCCGCGGACCGCACGGCTGCCGGGTCGCGCCCGCAGATCACGGACAGCACCGGCTGCCTGGGCAGGTCGAAGACGCGGCCCACGGTGCGCCAGCCCTGGGAGTGGGCGGCGCCCATGAAGGCGTAGCCGACCATGCCCACCCTCAGGGGCGGCTTCTCGGCCCCTTCTGACTGCTGCGGCTGTGCCATGCGGAATGTCCTCCTCGTCGTCGTGGCGCGGTGGGGGGTGCCTCCCGCCCGGCGGACCTCTCGGCTCGTCGGGCGGGACGCCTCACTTGAAGCCGGTGGACATGTACTGGTCGATGTTGGTCTTGTCGACGACGGCCGAGTAGAGCGTGAGCGAGGCCGGGATCTCGAACTCGGCGAGGCCGCCGATGCCCTTGCTCTGGCCGAGGGCGCGGGCGAGGTCGATCGCGGACGCGGCCATGGTCGGCGGGTAGAGGACGGTCGCCTTGAGGACGCCGTCGTCCTTCTTGATGGCCTGGAACGCGGAGAGGGCTCCGGCGCCGCCGACCATCAGGAAGTCGTCCCGCCCGGCCTGCTCGATGGCCCGCAGCGCGCCGACCCCCTGGTCGTCGTCGTGGTTCCACAGGGCGTCGAACTTCGACTGGGCCTGGAGGAGTTGGGCCATCTTCGCCTGCCCGGACTCCACGGTGAACTCGGCGGCCTGCCGTGCCACCTTCTTGATGTTGGGGTAGTTCTTCAGGGCGTCGTCGAAGCCCTTGGTGCGCTGCTGGGTCAGCTCCAGGTTGTCCAGGCCGGCCAGTTCGATGACACGGGCGTCCGACTTCCCCTTGAGCTTCTCGCCGATGTAGTGACCGGCGTTGAGGCCCATGCCGTAGTTGTCGCCGCCGATCCAGCAGCGGTACGCCTGCGGGGTGTTGAAGATCCGGTCGAGGTTGACGACCGGGATGCCCGCGCGCATCGCCTGCAGTCCGACCTGGGTGAGCGCCTTGCCGTCGGCGGGCAGCACCACCAGGACGTCGACCTTCTTGTTGATCAGCGTCTCGATCTGGCCGATCTGCGCGGCCGTGTCGTTGGAGCCCTCGGTGATCTCCAGGGTGACGTCGGAGTATTTCTTGGCGCGGCTCTTGGCGTTGTCGTTGATGGCGTTGAGCCAGCCGTGGTCGGCCTGCGGTCCGGCGAAGCCGATGGTGACCTGCTTGCCGGGCTTGTCGTCGGCGGCCGGCTGGTCGTTCGCGGCCGGTTCGTCGTCCGACTCGTTACTCGTGCAACCCACGAGGAGGGCACCGGCTCCTATGGCGGCGGTACCGAAGAGCAGTCCTCTGCGGCTGGTGAGCTCTGGCATGGCGGTGAACCCTTTCCTCAGGTCGTGCTTGCGGTACGGCGCTGGACCAGCACGGCGGCGACGATGATCGCGCCCTTGGCGATCTGCTGGACGTCGCTCTGCAGGTTGTTCAGGGCGAAGATGTTGGTGATCGTGGTGAAGATCAGGACACCGAGGACGGAGCCGGTGATGGTGCCGCGGCCGCCGCTGAGCAGGGTGCCGCCGATGATCGCGGCGGCGATCGCGTCGAGCTCGTAGAGGTTGCCGTTGGTGTTCTGGCCCGAGCCGGCGAGCACGATCAGCAGGAAGGCGGCGATGCCGCAGCACAGCCCGGACAGCAGGTAGAGGTAGAGGCGTTGGCGGCGGACGTCGATGCCGGCGAGGCGGGCGGCCTCCGCGTTGCCGCCGACCGCGACGGTGCGGCGGCCGAAGGTGGTGCGGTTGAGGACCAGCCAGCCGATGATCGTGACGACGGCGAAGACCATGACGAGCGGCGGGATCCCGAGGACGTACGCGTCGCGCAGCCCGAGGTCCAGGACGCTGTCGACGGTGACGATCTGTGTCTTGCCGTCGGTGATCTGCAGGGCGAGGCCGCGCGCCGAGGCGAGCATGGCGAGCGTCGCGATGAAGGGGACCATCCCGCCGTACGCGATGAGCAGTCCGTTGACCAGGCCGCAGCCGAGGCCCACGAGGACCGCGGTGAGGAGGATGCCGCCGAAGCCGTACTCCTGGGTGGCTACCGTGGTCGCCCACACGGAGGCGAGCGCGACGATCGCGCCGACGGACAGGTCGATGCCGCCCGACATGATCACGAAGGTCATGCCGACCGTGACGACGCCGATGACCGAGCCCTGGGTGAGCACGAGTTGGAGGTTGCGGGTGTCGAGGAACTCGTCCGGCTTGGTGATCCCGCCGACCACGATCAGTGCGGCGAGGACCCCGAGCAGGGAGAGGGTACGGAGGTCGACTCGGGCCGACAACCCCCGCCAGACGGGTGGTCGGGTCACGGGGGCGGTCTTTCCGGTGCCGTCCCGGGGCGGGGAGACATGCTGCGTCATGACGCCGGGCTTCCTTCCATGACGAGGTCCAGTACGCGGGATTCGTCGAGCTCGCGGGCAGGGGCCGTGTGCACGACACGGCCCTCGCGCAGTACGAGGACGCGGTCGGCGAGGCCGAGCACTTCGGGCACCTCGCTGGAGACGAGCAGAACGGCGAGGCCGTCGTCGGCCAGTCGACGGACGACTGCATACAGTTCACTGCGGGCACCGACATCGACGCCGCGGGTCGGCTCGTCGAGGAGCAGCACCCGGCAGCCGCGCAGGAGCCAGCGGGCGAGGACGGCCTTCTGCTGGTTGCCGCCGGACAGGGTGCGGACCGGAGCGGACGGGTTGTCGGGCCGCAGGGACAGCTCGCGGGTGGCCGCCCGCGCCGCGCCGAGTTCGGCGCCGCGGTCGATCCAGCCGCCGCGTGAGAAACGGGACATGGTGGAGACCGAGACGTTGCGGGTGACGGACTCCAGCATCAGCAGGGCCTGCGCCTTGCGCTCCTCGGGGGCGAGGCCGAGTCCGGCGCGGACGGCGGCGCGGACGCTGCCGGACTTGAGCGGTCGGCCGTCGACCAGGACCTGTCCGGAGGTCGGCTTCCGTGCACCGTATACAGTCTCCAGTATTTCGGATCTGCCGGATCCGACGAGCCCGGCCAGTCCGACGATCTCGCCGGGGTGCAGGGTGAGGTCGAAGGGCTCGAACTCGCCCTCCCGGCCGAGGCCTCGGACCTCCAGGACCGGTGTGCCCGTGGGAGGCGACACGGGCCGGTCGGGAAAGACGTACTCCACGTTCCGTCCCGTCATCAGCGCCACGACCTCACGGGTCGGGGTCGACTTGGCGGGCAGCCCGCCCGCGACGGCCCGTCCGTCCTTCAGCACGGTGACCCGGTCGCCGATCCGCCGGATCTCCTCCAGACGGTGGGAGATGTAGACGACGGCGACGCCGTCCGCGGTGAGGTCGCCGACGATCCGGAAGAGGTTGTCGACCTCGTCCGGGTCGAGGGCGGCGGACGGTTCGTCCATCACGATGAGCCGTACGTCGTGGGAGAGTGCCCGCGCCATGGAGACGATCTGCTGCTGGGCCGCCGACAACTCGCCGACCAGACGGGCCGGGTCGATCTCGGGGTGCCCGAGTCGCTTGAGCAGCAGGCCGGTCGACGCGCGGGCCGCCTTGCCCCGTACGACGAATCCGGCCGCCGTCGGTTCGTGGCCGAGGTGGACGTTCTCGGCGACCGACAGGTGTTCCACCAGGTCGAGTTCCTGGTAGATGGTGGCGATGCCGAGGCGCATGGCGGCGATCGGCGAGCGCAGGGTGACCGTTTCGCCGCGCCAGGTGATGGTGCCGTCGTCGGGCTGGTGGGCGCCGGCCAGGACCTTGATGAGGGTGGACTTGCCGGCCCCGTTCTGGCCGAGCAGACAGTGCACCTCACCGGCCTGGACGTCGAGGTCGACGCCGTCGAGGGCCCGGACTCCGGGGAACGACTTGGTGATGCCGGACATGCTGAGGAGCGGTGGTTCTGGTGCCATGTGTGGTTCCCCTCGGCTGGCGTGCGGGCCGTTTCAGGGCAGGGCGAGGCAGCGGGCGGTGCTGGTGAGCTGTGCCGGACCAGTGGCTTGCGCGGACTTGCGCGGGCCTCGTCGGGCTCACGCAGGCCTGTTCGGTCTTACGCGGGTGAGAACAGGTGGTCGCTGATCAGTCGGGCCGCGCCGATGACTCCGGCGGTGGGGCCCAACTCCCCCAGAACGATGGGCAGGTTGCCGGTCGCGAGAGGCAACGACTGGCGGTAGACCTGGGTGCGGATCGCGGCGAGCAGGGTGTGGCCGAGACCGGTCACCCCGCCGCCGATCACCACCAGGCCGGGGTTGAAGAAGCTGACCAGGCCGGCGATGACCTGGCCGGTGCGGTTGCCGCCCTCCCGGATGAGGTCGAGGGCGGTGGCGTCGCCGGCGGCGGCCGCGGCCGCGACGTCCATGGCGGTCAGGGTGCCGTTGGCCTCCAGCCGGGCGGCGAGTTCGGCGGAGTGTCCCTGCCGGGCCGCGTCGACGGCGTCCCGGGCGAGGGCCGCCCCGCTGAAGTGGGCTTCCAGGCAGCCCCGGTTGCCGCAGGCGCAGGGGCGGCCGTCGGGCACGGCCTGGATGTGCCCGATGTCGCCCGCGCTGCCCGTCGCACCGCGATGGACCTCACCGCCGACGACGATGCCGCACCCGATACCGGTGCCGATCTTGACGCAGAGGAAGTCACCCACGGAACGCGCGACGCCCGCGTGCTGCTCCCCCATCGCCATCAGGTTCACATCGTTGTCGACCATGACCGGGCAGCCCAGCTCCTGACTGAGCGCCTCCCGGACCGGGAAACCGTCCCAGCCCGGCATGATCGGCGGAGCCACCGGAACACCCTCGGGAAAACGGACCGGCCCCGGCACCCCGATACCGGCACCGTCGAAACCCTCCGCAAGCCCCGTCGCCTTCAACTTCGCCGCCATGGACAGGACTTGCTCGAAGACCGCGACCGGGCCCTCACGGACGTCCATCGGTTGGTTGAGGTGCCCCAGGATCTCCAGCTCGGCGTTGGTGACGGCGACATCGATCGAGGTCGCGCCGATGTCCACGCCGAGAAAACGCAGATTGGGGGCGAGCCGGATGTTGTGGGAGCGGCGGCCGCCGCGCGAGGCGGCGAGTCCGTCGGCCACGACCAGGCCCGTCTCCAGCAGCCGGTCCACCTCCACGGCCAGTTTGGACCGCGACAGGTCGACCTGATCGCCGAGCTGGGCACGGGAGTTGGGACCCCCGTCACGCAACAGCTTGAGCAGCCGGGCCTGATGAGAATTCGCGGGTCGTGCCGTCATCCGTCTCACGAGCCCCTCCCCGCCTCACTCGGCCGCCTGCCGTCGTGCTTTCGAGGGGAACGTAGCAGCGGCTGCCCTACCTGGGAAGAAGCCGTGCATGAATTGGTGCCGACTTTCTCCACTCGCAGGACAAAGGAGGGAGTCGAGCACAATGGATCATCGGACGCGTCGGCTCGGCGGGGTCGGACGCGTCCACTCAAGGGGCGACAGGACTCAGGACTTGGCCTGGGCGTGGTACGAACGGCGCGTGTGTTCCGTGTGTTCGCGCATGAGCTGCGTGGCGCGCGTCTCGTCACGGTCCATGATCGCGCCGATCAGCTCCCGGTGTTCGACCCAGGACTGCTGTCCGCGCTGCCGGGCGATCGGCGCGTAGTACCAGCGGACGCGCCGGTCGACCTGCGCGGCCAGCTCGGCGAGGACGGCGTTGCCGGCCAGCTCCATGACCTTCGCGTGGAAACGGGCGTTGAGCAGGACCGCGGCGTCCACGTCGTCCGCGGCGACGGCCCGCATGCCCTGCTCCTGGATGTCGCGCAGAGCCTCGATGCCGGCCTTGGACGCGTTGGCCGCGGCGAGCCGGGCGGCTTCGGCCTCCAGCAGCGTACGGACGGTGAGGAGTTGGTCGGCCTCCTCCTCGGTGGGCTCGTGCACGAACGCGCCCTGCGCGGGCCGCAGATCGACCCACCCCTCCGTGTTCAACCGCTGCAACGCCTCGCGTACGGGCTGGCGCGAGACGCCGAGGTGGCCGGCGAGCTCGCTCTCGACCAGATGCTGGCCGGGTTGCAGGGCACGGGTGGTGATGAGTTCGAGCAGCGCCTCGTAGACACGGTCGCGCAGCGGGCCGGGGCGTTCCAGTTTGGGCACCGCACCCTGCGGCAGTCCTGGTGTCGACAACATCGGTCGGTCCCCCTCCTGGGCAGCGCGAGACGACTGCAGTCCGAAAGTCGGCATGAATTGTCTTTCGTCTACAGCCTACGGCGCACCGTAGCCAGTCCGTCACGGAGTCGACCGCGTCACACCCCTTCGTACCGGCAGGTCACGGGCAGCGGACGACCTGTCCCGCGTACGACAGGTTCCCGCCGAAGCCGAAGAGCAGCACCGGGTCCCCGGTGGAGAGGGCGCCCTGCTCGACGAGCTTGGAGAAGGCGAGCGGGATGCTGGCCGCGGAGGTGTTACCCGATTCGGCGACATCCCGTGCGACGACGGCGTTGACGGCGCCGATCCGCTCGGCGAGCGGCTCGATGATCCGCAGGTTGGCCTGGTGCAGCACGACCCCGGCGAGCTCCTCGGGCGTGAGCCCCGCCCGCTCGCAGGCCTTGCGGGCGAGGGGCGGCAGCTGGGTGGTCGCCCAGCGGTACACGCTCTGCCCCTCCTGCGCGAACCGCGCGGGCTGCCCCTCGATGCGCACCGCGTTCCCCATCTCGGGCACCGAACCCCACAGCACGGGCCCGATACCGGCCTCGTCGCCCGGACCGCAGGCCTCCACGACGGCGGCCCCCGCCCCGTCGCCGACGAGCACACAGGTCGTGCGGTCGGTCCAGTCGGCCACGTCGGACATCTTGTCGGCGCCGATGACCAGCGCCCGGGTCGCGGCGCCCGCCCGGATGGTGTGGTCGGCGGTGGCCAGCGCGTGCGTGAAGCCCGCGCACACCACGTTGACGTCCATCGCGGCCGGCGAGGGGATGCCGAGCCGGGCGGCGACCCGGGCGGCCATGTTCGGGGAGCGGTCCACGGCGGTGGACGTGGCGACCAGGACCAGGTCGATGTCGCCGGGCGCGAGACCGGCGGCGGCGAGCGCCTTGGCGGCGGCGTGCGAGGCGAGCTCGTCGACGGGCTCGTCGGGTCCCGCGATGTGACGTGTGCGGATGCCCACCCGGCTCCTGATCCACTCGTCACTGGTGTCGACCAGGCCCGCCAGGTCCTCGTTGGTGAGTACCTTGGCGGGCTGGTAGTGGCCGACGGCGGCGATGCGCGAGCCGTTCATTGGGTGGTCCCCCTCGTTGCCTTGGGTAGCGGGATCCTCCAGTCTGATCAGTGACTCGCGGGTACGACGGCAGCCAAGGCGACAGGAAACCGGCGCCGAGGTTGTCGGCTTCTGTCAGGCCCTCGGACGCCCGAACACTTCCGAGACGCTCACTTGGTGAACAGCTGCGTCGCCTTCTGTACGAGTTCGTACAGGCCATAGGCGAGCGGTGCCCCCACCCACAGCCAGGCGAAGGCGATCAGCGGACGCCGGTCAGGCGGACTCTGACTGCTGTCGTTCTGCGACATCGGCGGCCTCCCTCGGTGCGGGGATGTGGTGACGGACGTGGACGGGCCGGACCAGCTCGTTGGCGACGAACCCGATCGCGAGCAGCCCGATCATGATGAAGAGGGACATGGTGTAGAGGGAGGAGCCGTCCTTGCCGGCCTCCTCCTGCCGGTCGGCGATCCAGTTCACGATCAGTGGTCCGAGGACACCGGCCGTGGACCAGGCGGTGAGCAGCCGGCCGTGGATCGCGCCGACCTGGTAGGTCCCGAAGAGGTCCTTCAGATAGGCGGGGATCGTGGCGAAGCCGCCGCCGTAGAAGGAGAGGATCACCAGGGCGCACAGGATGAACACCGGCTTGGACGAGTCGCCGACCAGCGCGATGAACAGGTACATCAGCGCGCCCGCGCCCAGATAGAGGCGGTAGATGTTCTTGCGGCCGATCAGGTCCGAGGTGGACGACCAGCCGATACGGCCCGCCATGTTGGCCGCCGACAGCAGCGCGACGAAACCGGCCGCGGCCGACACCGACACCGGCGTCGAGGTGTTCCCGAAGAAGTCCGTGATCATCGGGGCGGCCTTCTCCAGGATCCCGATGCCCGCGGTGACGTTCATGCAGAGCACGACCCACAGACACCAGAACTGCGGGGTGCGCACGGCGCTGCGGGCGGAGACCTGCGGCCCCGCGAGAATGCTCGGCCCGCTGTCGCCGATGGGCTTCTCCGTGCGCGGCACCCGCACGAGCAGCACGCCCAGCGTCATGAAGACCGCGTACGACAGACCGTGTACGAGGAACGCCGCCGCGATCCCGGAGCTGTCGGAGCCGAACGACTCCAGCATCTGCGCCGACCAGGGCGAGGCGATCAGCGCACCGCCCCCGAAGCCCATGATGGCGATGCCGGTGGCCATGCCCGGCCGGTCCGGGAACCACTTGATCAGTGTCGACACGGGCGAGATGTAGCCGATGCCGAGGCCGATGCCGCCGACGAAGCCGTAGCCGAAGACGATCAGCCAGTACTGCTCGGTGTACGCGCCGAGCGCGGAGAGCAGGAACCCGGACGAGAAGCAGATCAGGGCGACGGTCATCGCCCAGCGCGGTCCGTTGCGTTCGACGAGCGTGCCGCCGAACGCGGCCGACAGACCGAGCATGACGATGCCCAGCTGGAAGGGGAGCGCGCTCTGCGTACCGCTGAGGCCGAGCGCTGATTCCAGGGGCGGCTTGAACACGGACCAGGCGTACGCCTGACCGATGGAGAGATGGACCGAGAGCGCGGCTGGGGGAACGAGCCAACGGCTCCAGCCGGCGGGGGCGACGGGGGGACTCATGATCCCGGACGGTAGGGAGAACCAGAGGAGTTGAGAAGGCGGCGCGTCGAAGGTATGCGATGAACGGTATGCAGCACGCGCCGAACGGTCGGACCGGCCGGTTTCCGTGTCGTACCCACCACTGTGCGTACTCTTGTCGGCACCCCAACCATACTGTAGACAATATGGGGTCGACGACATTCGACATCGTGCATCCACTCCGCGGTACACCCTCGACCGAACGGAGCGCCACCCAGTGAAAGTCGCAGCCCCCGGCGCCGGCGCCATCGGCGACCCCCTCGCCCACCGGACCGCCGCATGACGGAACACCCGGCGAAGACGTACCCCCGCCTCACCCACCCGCTGGTCAGGGACACACGCGACGAGCCCTTGCGCAGGGCGAGTTGGAAAGAAGCGCTGGACCGTGCGGCCCGGGGCCTGCGGCGCAACCGGGACGCGTTCGGCCTGCTCTCCTGCGCCCGGGCGACCAACGAGACGCACTACGTGGCGCAGAAGTTCGCCCGGGTCGTCATGGGCACCAACAACATCGATTCCTGCGACCGCGCCTGCCACGCCCCGAGCGTCGCGGGACTGTCGGCCGTGTTCGGTTCGGGTGGCGGCACCTCGTCGTACGAGGAGCTCGAGCACACCGACGTCATCGTGCTGTGGGGCTCCGACGCCCGCCCGGCGCACCCCGTCTTCTTCCAGCACGTCCTGAAGGGGATCCGCGGCGGTGCCCGGATGTACGCGGTCGATCCGCGGCGGACGTCCACCGCTCGGTGGGCGGACGGCTGGCTCGGCCTCAACGTGGGTACCGACATTCCGCTGGCGCACGCGATCGGCCGGGAGATCATCCACGCGGGCCTCGCCAACGAGGCCTTCATCGGGCGCGCGACAAGCGGCTTCGAGGAGTACCGGGCACTGGTCGAACCGTGGACGCCGTCTCTCGCGCAGAAGGTGACGGGCGTACCGGCCTCCGCCATACGGGAGTTGGCGCACGCCTACGCCCGCGCCGACCGCGCCCAGCTGTGCTGGAGCCTCGGCGTCACCGAGCACCACAACGGCACCGACAACGTCCGCGCCCTGATCGACCTGTCCCTGCTGACCGGCCACATCGGCCGCCGCGGCTCCGGCCTGCAGCCCCTCTCCGGCCAGGACAACGTGCAGGGCGGCATCGACATGGGCGCCGTCCCCCACCGCCTCCCCGGCTTCCAGGACATCCTCGACCGGGACGCCCGGCTGAGGTTCGAGTCGGCCTGGGGCGCCGCCGTCCCGCCGCACTACGGGCTGAACGTGACGGAGATGTTCGAGGAGATGGAGTCCGGCACCCTGCGGGCCGTCCACTGCCTCGGCGCGAACCCGGCCCGGTCGCTGCCGGACGGTGCGCGGCCCGTCCGGCGGTTGAAGGCGCTCGACTTCCTCGTCGTACAGGACGTCTTCCTCACCGAGACCGCGGAACTGGCCGACGTGGTGCTGCCCGGGACCGCCGGCCGGATGGAGAGCGAGGGCACGACCACCAATGGTGAGCGTCGAGTTCAGCGGGTGCGCAAGGCGGTCGACCCGCCCGGTGAGGCCCGTGACGACGTCGGCATCCTGTGCGAGCTGGCGCGGCGTCTCGGCCACGAGTGGAAGTACGCCGACGCCGAGGCCGTCTGGAACGAGGTGCGGTCGCTGTCCCCGGACCACCACGGGATGACGTACGAGCGCCTGGAGCGCCACCACGGCATCCAGTGGCCGTGTCCCGACATCGACGGCATCGAACCGCCGTGTCTGCACGGCAGGTTGTGGGAGACGGATCCGGCCGGGCGGGGCAGGCTCGCGCCGTTCGGCATCGTGCGGCACGATCCCCCGATCGACCTCACGGACGAGCGGTACCCGGTCCGGCTGACGACAGGACGGCGGCTCGACTCCCGCGACATCGTGGTGCGGGGCGGGAGTTTCGCCTCGGCTCTGCGGCGTGGCGAGTGCGTCGAGCTGTGTCCGGAGGACGCCGAGCGCTACGGGGTCGTGGTCGGTGAGCAGGTGCGGATCTCCTCGCGGCGCGGATCGGTCCTCGCGCCGGTGTGGATCGACACCGCCCTGCGGCCGGGGCTCGCCTTCATGACGCTGCGCCTCCCGGACGGGGTGGACACCGACCGGCCGACGGCCGGGGCCGCTTGCCCGATCGCGGGGACGGCGGAGTTCAGGGCGACGGCGATCCGGATCGACAAGCTGCCCGTCGTGACGTACGTGGGGTGACGCGAGTGGACCTGCACTTCGGCGACAGCGAGCCGACGGACGACGAACGCGCGGCCGTCGACGGGCTGTTGGGGCCTGCCTCCTCCTTCTGGGAGGGAGGGGAGCGCTCCGCGGCGGACCTGCGGTGGTCCCGCGGCGGGCGGACGGCCCGGGCCCGCCGCGATCTGCTGCTGCCCGGGTTGCATGCGCTGAACGACCGCGTCGGCTGGATCAGCGAGGGCGGCCTCGCCTATCTGTGCCGACGGCTGACGGTACCGCCGGCTGAGGCGTACGGCGTCGCCGGCTTCTACGACCGCTTCTCGGTGCGGCCTCGGCCCGCGACCGTGCTCCGCGTGTGCACGGACCTGGTGTGCGCGGCGGCCGGGGCGGCGGAGCTGTGTGCCGGGATCGAGGCGCGGCTGGGCCCGGACAGCGGGGTGAGTGTCGAGCGCGGCTCCTGTCCGGGCCTGTGCGAGCGGGCTCCGGCGGCGCTCGTGGTCAGGGCGGGCGATCCGGCGCGTACGGCGGTGTCGGCGCCGGCGACGGTGCCCGCGGCCGTGCTCGCCGCGGTCTCCCCCGACTCGGCGCCCGAGGAACCATCGGCCGCCAACGCGGTGCCGCAGGCCGGGGACGCGTCGTCGCTGACACTCCTGCGACGCGTCGGTGTCGTCGACCCGTCGTCGCCGGACGACTACCGCGCCCATGGCGGCTGTGCCGCGCTGCGCCGGGCCTACGAGCTCGGCCCCGCCGGAGTCCTCCGCGAGCTCACCGACTGCGGCCCGGTCGGGCGCGGCGCCGCCTTCCCCGTCGGCCGCAGCTGGCTGGACGTGGCGTCGCGGCCCGACCGCCCGCACCATCTGGTGTGCAACGCCGACGAGTCCGGGCCGGGCGCCTTCAGCAGCCGGGTGATCATGGAGGGAGACCCGTACGCGCTGGTGGAGGCGATGACGATCGCGGCGTATGCGATCGGTGCGCATACCGGATACCTCTACCTGCGCGACGCATACCCGCGGGCGATACACCGTATGCAATGTGCCGTCGACCGTGGACGCGCCCGTGGTCTGCTCGGCGACGACATCCTCGGCCGGGGCCACGCCTTCGACATCGAGATCCGGCGAGGTGCGGGCGCCTACGTCTGCGGCGAGGACACCGCCCTGTTCAACGCCATCGAGGGGTCCCGGGCCGAGCCGCGCGCCACGCCGCCCCACCCGGCGGAGAAGGGCCTGTTCGGCGGACCGACAGTCGTGGAGGACGTCGAGACGCTGATCAACGTACTGCCCGTCCTGACCCGGGAAGCACCGGCGTACGCGGCGGTCGGCGCGGGCCGCTCCGCCGGGACGAAGCTGTTCTGTGTGTCGGGCAGCGTGGACCGGCCGGGGGTGTACGAGCTGCCGTTCGACACCACGCCGGGCGAGGTCCTCGCCCTGGCGGGCGTGCGGGAGGGCCTGCGCGCGGTGCTGCTCGGCGGGGCGGCCGGTGGCTTCGTACGCCCTGACGACCTCGACGCCCCGCTCGCCTTCGACGGCACACGGGAGGCCGGCACCGCACGCGGATCGGGTGTCGTCATGGCCTTCGACGACACCGTGCCGTTGCCGCAACTGGTGTTGCGCATCGCGGAGTTCTTCCGCGCCGAGTCGTGCGGGAGCTGTGTGCCGTGCCGGATCGGGACCGTGCGGCAGGAGGAGGCGCTGCGCCGGATCACGGAGCGGACCGGACCGGCCGCGGCGGACGATCTCGCCCTGCTCAGGGATGTCGGCCGGGCGATGCGGGACGCCTCGCTGTGCGGTGTCGGGCGGTCCGCGGGGAACGCCGTGGAGTCGGCCGTCGACCGGCTGGGGGTCTGCACGTGACCGTGACAGCGCTGGGGATTCCGCGCCGGATGCTCGCGTTCACCCTCGACGGCGAGGAGACCAGGGCCCCCGAGGGCGCGACGCTCCTCGACGCCTGCCGGGCGGCGGGCACGGACGTCCCCGTCCTCTGCCACGGCGCCGCTCTCGCCCCGAGGAGCACCTGCCGCCTCTGTGTCGTCGAGGTCGAGGGCTCGCCCGCCCTCGTCCCGGCCTGCTCCCGCCGGGCCGAGCCCGGGATGGAGGTGCGGACGGACACCGAGCGCGTACGGCACAGCCGCCGGACCGTCCTGGAGCTGCTCGCCTCCTCGGTCGACCTTTCGATGACACCGGGTATCGCCGGGTGGATCGAGGAGTACGGGGCCGAGCCGGACCGTTTCGGCCCGGACGCGTCCCGGGTCGCCGCGGAACCGAGGCTCGACGACGACCTGATGGTGCGCGACCCCGGCAAGTGCATTCTGTGCCGCCGGTGTGTGGACGTCTGCGGCGACCAGGGGCAGAGCACTTTCGCCATCGCCGTCTCCGGCCGCGGATCCGATACCCGTGTCACCGTGGAGCACGACGCCCCGCTCACCGACTCGGCGTGCGTGCACTGCGGGAACTGTCTCGACGTGTGCCCGACGGGGGCCCTGTCGTCCAGGTCGGAGTTCGACGGACGCGCGGCGGGCACTTGGGATGAATCAGCACAGAACAGGACGAGCACGGTCTGTGGGCACTGCGGGGTGGGCTGCGGCCTGACCCTCCACGTGCAGGACAATGACATCGTGAAGGTCACCGCGCCGCACGACGACCCGGTGACCCGGGGCAACCTCTGCATCAAGGGCCGTTTCGGCTACCAGCACGTACAGAACCGGGGCTGATCAGGACATGGGACGAGTCACGGAACGACGCAAGGTGATCCGCATCCGGGACGGGGCGATCTCGTCCCGCCCGGACACACTGGTCGCCGAGGAACCGCTGGAGATCCGGCTGAACGGCAAGCCGCTCGCGATCACCATGCGCACACCCGGCGACGACTTCGCCCTGGCGGCCGGTTTCCTGGTCAGCGAGGGTGTACTGGCGAGCGGATCCGATCTGCAGAACATCGTCTACTGCGCGGGTGCGACCGTGGACGGTTCGAACACCTACAACGTGGTGGACGTGCGGACCGCCCCCGGTGTGGTGATCCCCGACATCACCCTCGAGCGCAACGTGTACACCACCTCGTCCTGCGGCCTGTGCGGCAAGGCGAGTCTCGACGCGGTCCGCACGACGGCCCGCTGGCCCATCTCCGACACTCCCCCGGTCCGTCTCGAACCCGAACTGCTCGCGCGCCTCCCCGACCGGCTGCGCGCGGCCCAGCGGGTCTTCGACCGGACCGGGGGTCTGCACGCCGCCGCCCTCTTCACCGAGGACGGCGAACTCCTCGACATACGCGAGGACGTCGGCCGGCACAACGCCGTCGACAAGCTGGTCGGCCGCGCTCTCCAGAACGACGACCTGCCCCTGTCCCGTGTCGTCCTGCTCGTCTCCGGCCGGGCCTCCTTCGAGCTCGCCCAGAAGGCGGTCATGGCCGGCATCCCCGTCCTGGCCGCCGTCTCCGCGCCCTCGTCCCTCGCCGTCGACCTCGCTGTCGAGACCGGTCTCACCCTCGTCGGCTTCCTGCGCGGCTCGTCCATGAACGTGTACGCGGGAGAGGACCGCATCGCCCTGGAGGCCACGGCCGCTCAGGGCTGACCGCGCCCCTCACGGCACCCCGGTGAGCCCCGGGGCCCCGCCCCGAGGATCACCCCCGGGCGAAGGTCAGCTCCGCCGCCCGCACCACCGACCCCAGCCGCGGGAAGTCCAGCCGTACGGACGCCTCGTGCTCGGCCGCCGTGAACGCGGCCATGGCGTCCTCGACGAAGACGAGGTCGTAGCCGAGGTCGCCGGCGGCGCGGGCGGTGGACTCCACGCCGAGGTTGGTGGCGATGCCGCCGAACACGACGGTGGTGACGCCGAGTTCACGGAGGCGGTCGTCGAGGCCGGTGCCCTGGAAGCCGCCGATCGTCCGCTTCACGATCTCGACGTCGCCCTCCTGGGCGAGGCCGGCCACCAGCCCGCTGCCGGGGGGCTGTTCGGCGATCCCGGGGCGTTCGACGCGGATGAGGACGACAGGGGCGCCCGCCGCACGGAAGGCGGTCGCCAACTCCTCGGAGACGGCGAGGACTTCGGTGCCCTTGCGGGGCTCCAGGGGCAGCGCGACGATCCGGTCCATCAGATCGACGAGGACGAGGGCGCTGCGCGCCGGATCGAGGGTGATGGGTGCGGTCATGACGGAACGTTATCCGCCGTCAGCCCTCCGTACCGGAAATCCGGATCAACAGACCCATGAAACGCTCGCGTTCGGCGGCGGAGAGCGGGGCGAGCAGCTCGTCGTCGGCCGCGCGGGCGTATGAGGCGCTCGCGTCGCGGAGCAACCTCGGAAAGGTCGTGCTGCGCCCTTGATCACGCCTCCGGGTTCCCGCCGCCGTCCTGCCGATCGTCCCCGCACTGCCCCGGCGACGGGTGAACGCTCGCTCCTCGTGAGGTGTCGGCGACGGGAACCGGCCACGGGCGCCGCCCCGTTCGGCGACACGGTCCTCCGGCCGCCCATGGACCGGACGAGCATGAGCCACTAACGTCCCGTGGGTGCCCGACGACGTACGAGCACGACAGCGGACGGGAACGGGGCTCGGCCTGTTGCTGGCCCTGGTTCTCGGGGCCGTGCTGCTCACGGCCCTGCCCCAGGACGACGATCGACAGGATGCGGGCGACTGTGTACCGCACACCGTCGGCGCGTGGTCGGCGGACAACCGGCTCACCGGCGAGTTCGCCCGCTACGGCGACGACGCCACCCGCGCCGACGACTGGACCGGCGGTGACGGCACCCACTCGGTGCGACTGCCGGACGGCCGGGTGCTGTGGCTGTTCTCGGACACCTATCTCGGCCAGGTGTACGCCCCGCCCAACCCGGTCGGCGAGTCCTTCGCCTGGCGGGACACCACCGCCCCGCTGGTCCGCAACTCGGCGGTGCTGATGCGCGAGGGCCGCCTGGAGACCACCCTGCCGGCCCCGCTCTTCCCCGACCCGGCACCCAACCAGTGGCGGTGGCCGGTCGCGGCGCGGGTCGAGCCGCGGGAGCCCGGCTCGGACGAGCAGGTCGTGCGGGTGCTGCTGTGGGTGCGGACGGCGGGAGCGGCGCCGTGGATCTACGGGACGCCCACCGCCACCGAGGTGGCCACGCTCTCGCTGCCCGATCTGCGGGTCGAGTCCATCACCAAGGTGTTCGACCAGCAGCTGGTACCGGACGCCTCCCGGCGTGTCCTGTTCGGGACGACGCTGATCGAGGAGGACGGCTGGAGTTACGTCTTCGGCGGCGACGACGGCCAGGCGGCGTCCCGGCCGGTCTCGTCGGCGTATGTGGCCCGGGTCCCGGAGGGCAGACTCGGGGAGCCCGCGGCCTGGCAGTACTGGAACGGCTCCACGTGGGCGTCCGGCGCCCACCCGGCCCCGGTGCTCGGCAACGAGCACAAGCGCACCGGGGTGGGCAGCGCCTTCTCCGTGGTGCGCAAGGACGGCACGTACGTCCTGTTCACCATGGCGGCGGGCACCGCGGGGCTGACCACCATCACCTCGTACTGGGCCTGCTCCGCCACCGGGCCGTGGCACGGGCCGACGAAGGACTTCGGTGCCGCGCTGCCGGACGGCGAGGTAGCGGCGTACAACCCGCAGGTCCACCCGGAACTGAGCGGCGGCGGACGGCTGGTGCTCAGCTACGACGTGAACTGGCTGGAACCGGCCGCCGCCGCGGCACAGCTCAACCGGAACGTGTCCCTGTACCGACCGCGGTTCGTGACGCTGACGCTGAAGCCGCAGAAGTGACCTCGGCCCCCGGCCCCTCGCCCGTCCGCTCCTCCGGGCGCGGGTCGTGGGAGCGGCGCTTGGCGATCACCGCGCACACCATCAGCTGCATCTGGTGGAAGAGCATCAGCGGCAGGACCGCCAGCGACGCGTGCGCGCCGAACAGCACGCTCGCCATGGGCAGTCCGGAGGCGAGGGACTTCTTCGAGCCCGCGAACTGGATCGCGATGCGGTCCTCGCGACCGAAACGGAGCGCCTTGGCGCCGTACCAGGTCAGCGCCAGCATCACGGCGAGCAGCACGGCCTCGACCACGAGGAGTCCGGCCAGCCTCATCGGGCTGACCTGGTGCCAGATGCCCTGGACCATGCCCTCGCTGAACGCGGTGTAGACGACGAGGAGGATCGAGCCGCGGTCGACCAGGCCGAGGACCTTCTTGTGGCGGGTGATGAAGCCGCCGATCCAGCGGCGCAGCAGCTGCCCGGCGACGAACGGCACCAGCAGCTGGAGCACGATCTGGACGAGCGAGTCGGCGGAGAACCCGCCGGCGCTGCTGCCGAGCAGGGCGGCCGCCAGCAGCGGGGTGATGAGGATGCCGACCAGCGAGGAGAACGAGCCGGCGCAGATCGCCGCGGGCACGTTGCCGCGGGCCATGGAGGTGAAGGCGATCGACGACTGGATGGTCGAGGGGACCAGGGTGAGGAAGAGCAGCCCCTGGTAGAGCGGTTGGGTCAGCAGCACCGGGACGAGACCGCGGGTGGCCATGCCCAGCAGCGGGAAGACGAGGAAGGTGCAGGCCAGGACCGTGACGTGGAGCCGCCAGTGCTTGACCCCGTCCATCGCCTCACGGGTGGAGAGACGGGCGCCGTAGAGGAAGAAGAGGAAGGCGATCGCGGCGGTGGAGGCCCCGGAGGCGACGTCCGCGCCCGTCCCGCGCGCCGGGATGAGGGCGGCGAGGCCCACCGTTCCCAGGAGCAGCAGGATGTACGGGTCGATCGGCATCCAACTCGGCCAACGCAGGCGTTTCACGGTGCTCCATCTAGCTTGTGTCTGTCGGCGGAACCGGGGCCGCAGGGCCCCCCTGCATCGTCCTCCTCCGGCCCGCGATCGGGAATCCGGCATACGGCACTGACTGTCATCACGTTCCGCGATAAGCTCCGGGTCATGTACGACCCGTCCCAGCTGCGCACGTTCCTGGCGGTGGCGCAGACGCTGAGCTTCACGCAGGCGGCCCGGCGGCTCGGGCTGCGCCAGTCGACGGTCAGCCAGCACGTACGGCGTCTGGAGGATGCCGCGGGGCGGCAGTTGTTCACCCGGGACACCCACTCCGTGGAGCTGACGGAGGACGGCGAGGCGATGCTCGGCTTCGCGCGCCGGATCCTGGACGTGCACGAGCAGGCGTCGGCATTTTTCACGGGTACCCGGCTCCGCGGCCGGTTGCGCTTCGGTGCGTCGGAGGATTTCGTGCTGACCCGGCTGCCGGAGATCCTGGAGGGCTTCCGCTACGACCATCCCGAGGTGGACCTGGAGCTGACCGTGGAGCTCTCGGGCACCCTGCACGAGCAGTTGGAGGCCGGGAAGCTGGATCTGGTGCTGGCGAAGCGGCGGCCGGAGGATCCGCGCGGTGAACTCGTCTGGCACGACAAGCTGGTGTGGATCGGCGCGGAACGGCTCCGCCTCGAGGCGGACCGCCCGGTTCCGCTGATCGTCTATCCCCCGCCGGGCATCACCCGCGCCCTCGCCCTGGAGGCTCTGGAGCGTCAGGGCCGCGAGTGGCGCATCGTCTGCACCAGCGGCAGCCTCAACGGCCTCATCGCCGCGGCCCGCGCCGGCCTCGGCGTGATGGCCCACTCCCGCGGCCTCGTCCCGCCGGGCCTGGTCCGCATGCCGGACCGCGCGGGCCTGCCCGAACTCGGCCGGGTCGATTTCGTCCTGGTCCACGGCCGCAGACGTACGGCGGCCCAGGGCGCGGCGGACGCGCTCGCGGCGGCGATCCTGACGGGCGGGGACCGGCTGCACCGGCGGTGAGCGCCCCCGTCGACCGGCCGCACCGGCGTCAGCGGCCGGGTGCCTCGTACGTCAGCTGCTTCACCCTCCGCAGGAACGGCGTCGCCTCCACGTGCTGGACCCCCTCCAGCCGGCCCAGTGGCCCGCTGAGGTAGGCGTACAGCCCCGCCGTGTCCCTGACGACCGCGGTCACGACGAGGTTGGAGGGGCCGGCGGTGGCGCTGGCGAAGGCGACCTCGTCGTGGCCGGCGAGGGCCCGGCCGACGGAGGTGAGGGCGCCGGGTGCGGCGGTGATCCACAGGGACGCGGCCCGGGGGTAGCCGAGCGCCTCGGAGTGGTACTCGATGTCGATGTAGACGGCCCCGGAGGCGAGCAGCGCGGCGAGGCGGCGCTTGACGGCCGACTCGGAGCGACCGGTGGCGCGCTGGAGTTCCGGATACGACGCCCGCCCGTCGCGCCGCAGGACGGCGAGCAGGGGTTCGTCGTCCGGCTCGATACGGGCGGGTCCTGACCCGGGTTCCGGGTGCGGGCGCAGGGCGGCGATCTGCTCGTCGTCGAGCGCTCCGAACTTCCTCGACCAGCCGGCCGGGCCGCCGTAGAAGCGATGGAGCAGCTGGTGGGCGCGGATGTCCACGACGCTCGGGGTGCGGGGCAGCTTGCCGAGGAGCAGTTCGTCGTGGTCGCCGGGGCCGCGCGGCCGGGTCATGCAGACGATCTCGGTGCCCCCGGAGGCCAGTCCGATCCAGGCCGTGTCCGGCCGCTTGGCGAGCGCGTCGGAGATGGCCGGTGCGCTGTCGGGCGCGCAGCGGAACCGCAGGAACCACTGGTCCTCGCCGAGGACGTGGGGGTCGCGGAGTGCGAGGACCCGCAGTCCCGCCTCGGCGCACAGCTTGCGGTAGCGGCGGGCGATCGTCTGGTCGGAGGCCCCGAGCACCGCGCCGAGACGGCTGAAGGAGGCACGGCCGTTGACCTCGAGCGCCGAGAGCAATTGGAGGTCGAGGGCGTCCAGAACGGTGGATTCCAGCGTCAACATGCCTTCTCCTGTCGAGTTCCGGCGCTCGAACAGCCATCACCAGTGGGATCGTCCGCAGCGGAGTCATCGTACGAAGCGCTACGCAGCCCACGGACGAGGAGTTGAGGACATGCGTACATGGGGGCCGCTCACCGCGGTGTGCCTGGGCACGTTCATGTTGTTGCTGGATGTGACGATCGCGATCGTCGCGCTGCCGGACATGGCGCGTGCGCTGGACGCGTCGCTGAGCGATCTGCAGTGGGTGATGGACGGGTACGCGCTGGCGCTGGCCGCGCTGCTGCTCGGGATCGGGGCCGCGGCCGATGTGCTCGGGCATCGGCGGGTCCATCTGGCGGGTGTCGTGCTGTTCGCGGTGGCGTCGCTGATGTGCGGCCTCGCCTCCGGGCCGGGGACGCTGGTCGCGGCACGGGGGCTGCAGGGGGTGGGCGCGGCGGCGATGTTCGCGACGACGCTGCCGCTGCTGGGCTCGGTCTACCAGGGGCGACGGCGGTCGGTGGCGCTCGGTGTGTGGGGTGCGGTGAGCGGCGGGGCGGCCGCGGTGGGGCCGGTGCTCGGCGGGCTGCTGACCGACGGGCCGGGCTGGCGGTGGATCTTCTACGTCAATCTGCCGGTGAGCGTGGCCGCGGTGTGGCTGACGCTGCGGCTCGTACCGAAGTCGCGGGCGGCGCGCGGGCGCCGGGTGGACTGGGCCGGCACGGTGACGTTCGCGGCGTTCGCGGGCGGGGTGACGTACGGGGCGGTGCGGGCGGGCTCGCACGGCTGGACCGCGGCCGGCACCCTCGCCTCCTTCGGGCTCGCGGCGCTCGCGCTGGTCTGCTTCGTCGTGGTGGAGCGGCGGGTGGCCGATCCGCTGCTCGATCTGCGGCTGTTCCTGCGGCCCGCGTTCTGTGGGGTGATGGCGGGGGCGCTCGCCTACAACGCGGCGGCGTTCGGGGTGATGGTGTACACCTCGATCTGGTTGCAGACCGTGCTGGGGATGAGTCCGGTGCGCGGCGGGCTGGTGTTCCTGTGGATGTCGCTGGCCGCGTTCGTGGTGTCCGCGGCCGGCGGCCGGCTGCTGCACGGGGTGCCGGTCCGGATCACCGTCGGGGGCGGGCTGCTGCTGATCGGTGCGGGGCAGTTCTGCATGGCGGTCCTGGACGCGGGGTCGGGTGCGGCGGCTCTGGTGCCGGGACTGCTGCTGGTGGGCTTCGGTACGGGGCTGGTGGCGCCCGCCATCGCGGGGGCCGCGCTGGCCGCCGTACCGCCGGAGCGGGCGGGGATGGCCGGCGGCGCGGTGAACACGTTCCGGCAGCTCGGGTACGCGCTCGGGATCGCGGGTTTCGGTACGGCGCTGACCTCCCGGATGCGGGACACGCTGCCGCACGAGGCGGCGCACACGCTGGCGGGCGGCGGTGCCGGGGCCCTGCGGGGGCTCTTCCCGGAGCAGGTGCTGCGGGCCGCGTTCGCCTCGGGGCTCAACACGGCGGCGGTGACCGCGGGTGCGCTGGCGACGGTCGGCGGGGTGCTGGTCCTCGCCCTGGTCCGGACGCCGGGTGCCGGCGAAGCGGGTGTGACGGATTCGGCCGCGAAGACGCTGACAGAGGAGACGGCAGCGCAGCGGAACTGATCATTCCGCGAGTCGCCGTGAGCCGTAGTCGGGTCGTACAGATTCGGTGGAGATTACGGGACCGAAACTTACTCAACCGTCAGTTTTCTGTCCGACCCTTCCCCATGTGAGCGCATTTTCCGGCGCTGACCAGTGCGTACCTGAACATGGCTCGGATTCGCGCCCCCTCCCGTCCCATCGCCGGGTGGGGTAGCTTTCACGGCGCTGTGCGGAGCGTCACCAGGAACGGGGACCAAGGAGCGGGGAGCGGGGTTTGCGCGAGTTCACCAACCCTCCGTTGGCGTTGCCGGCCCCCGTGGGAGGACTGGCCGACGTCGTCTTCCGGCGTGCCCAGGAGGACCCCCTGCACATCGCGCTCGGCCGCAAGGACGAGCAGGACCAGTGGCGTGACGTCACCTCCGCGGAGTTCCGGGACGAGGTCCTCGCCCTCGCCAAGGGGCTGCTCTCCCAGGGCATCCGGTTCGGCGACCGGGTCGCCATCATGTCCCGCACCCGCTACGAGTGGACCCTCTTCGACTACGCCCTGTGGACGATCGGCGCCCAGGTGGTGCCGATCTACCCCACCTCCTCGGCCGAGCAGTGTTTCTGGATGCTCTACGACGCCGAGTGCACGGCCGCGGTCGTGGAGCACGAGGACCACGCGATGACGATCGCCACCGTCATCGACCGGCTGCCGCAGCTGCACCAGCTGTGGCAGCTGGACGCCGACGCCGTGCACGAGCTGTACGACGCGGGCGCCGCCCTCGACGACGACGTGGTGCACCGGCACCGGCAGGCGGTCACCCCGGACTCGGTCGCCACGATCATCTACACCTCGGGCACCACGGGCCGCCCCAAGGGCTGTGTCATCACCCACGGCAGCTTCATGTGGGAGGCGGACACGGTCGCCGAGCGCTGGGAGCCGGTGTTCCACTCCAAGAAGGGCGACGAGGCGGCGACCCTGCTGTTCCTGCCGCTCGCGCACGTCTTCGGGCGGATGGTGGAGGTCGCCGCGATCAGCCGCGGGGTCCGCTTCGGCCACCAGCCGCAGCTCAACGCCGCCGCGCTGCTGCCGGACCTGGCCGCGTTCAGGCCGACGTTCATCCTCGCCGTGCCCTACATCTTCGAGAAGGTCTTCAACGCCGCCCGCCGCAAGGCCGAGAAGGAGGGCAAGGCCGGGCCCTTCGAGAAGGCCGTCGAGATCGCGGTGAAGTACGCGGAAGCCGTCGAGGCCAAGGCCTGGGGCACCGGGCCCGGTCCTTCGGCGGGTCTGCGCGTGCAGCACCAGCTCTTCGACAAGCTCGTCTACGCCAAGGTACGGGCCGCCATGGGCGGCCGGATCCGCAACGCGATGTCGGGCGGCTCGGCGATGGACCGCCGGCTCGGCCTGTTCTTCGCGGGCGCGGGTGTGCAGATCTACGAGGGCTACGGCCTGACCGAGTCGACGGCGGCGGCGACCGCCAACCCGCCCGGGCGCACCCGCTACGGCACGGTCGGCCAGCCCATCCCGGGCGTCACCGTGCACATCGCGGACGACAGCGAGATCTGGCTGCACGGCCCCAACATGTTCCAGTGCTACCTCAACAACCAGAAGGCCACCGACGAGACCCTGCACGACGGCTGGCTCGCCACCGGCGACCTGGGCTCCCTGGACGAGGACGGCTTCCTCACGATCACCGGCCGCAAGAAGGAGATCCTGGTCACCTCGGGCGGCAAGAGCGTGGCGCCCGGGCTGCTGGAGGAACGCGTCCGGGACCATCCGCTGGTCGCCCAGTGCATCGTCGTGGGCAACGACCGCCCGTACGTCGCCGCGCTGGTCACCCTCGACCAGGAGGCCGTCGAACACTGGCTGGCGATGCGCGGCAAACCCCAGCTGACGGCGGCCGAGCTGGTGCGGGACGCGGACCTGGAGGCGGAGGTCAGACGGGCCGTGGTCGCCGCCAACACGCTGGTCTCGCAGGCCGAGTCGATCCGTACGTTCCGCATCCTGGCGCAGCCGTTCACCGAGGAGCACGGGCTGCTGACGCCGTCGCTGAAGCTGAAGCGCAAGGCGATCGAGACGACGTACGCCGGCGAGGTCGAGGCCCTGTACCGGGCCTGAGCTTGTTTCCGGCGGATTCTGTCGGATTCCGCAGTCAGGAATGCATCGGGGCGGCTGATCGTTGACGATGGGAGTACCACCTGTCGGCAACCGTAAGGATCAAGAGCTCGTGAGCAGCAAGGTCCCCCCGATCATCCTCAACAACGGCGTGGAGATGCCCCAGCTGGGGTTCGGAGTCTGGCAGGTGCCGGACGACGAGGCCGAGCAGGCGGTCAGCACCGCTCTGGAGGCCGGGTACCGCAGCATCGACACAGCGGCGATCTACGGCAACGAAGAGGGCACCGGCAAGGCGATCGCCGCCGCCGGTCTCCCGCGCGAGGACATTTTCGTCACCACCAAGCTCTGGAACAGCGACCAGGGGTACGACGCCACCCTGCGCGCCTTCGACACCTCACTGGAGAAGCTCGGCCTGGAGTTCGTGGATCTGTACCTGATCCACTGGCCCACCCCCGAGCGGGACTTGTACGTCGACACGTACAAGGCGTTCGAGAAGCTGCACGCCGACGGCCGGATCCGCGCCATCGGTGTGTCCAACTTCGAGCCCGCGCACCTCGAGCGGCTGATCGCCGAGACGTCCGTCATCCCGGCCGTCGACCAGATCGAGCTGCACCCGCACCTCCAGCAGCGCGCGGCCCGCGAGTACCACGCGGAGCAGGGCATCGCCACCGAGGCCTGGTCCCCGCTCGGCTCGGGCAAGGGCCTCCTGGAGGTCCCGGCGATCGTGGCCATCGCGCAGAAGCACGGGCGCACCCCGGCGCAGGTCGTCCTGCGCTGGCACCTTCAGCTGGGCCTCGTCGTGATCCCCAAGTCCGTGACCCCGTCCCGGATCAAGGAGAACATCGAGGTCTTCGACTTCAGCCTGGACACCGAGGACCTCGCGGCGATCAGCGCGCTGAACGAGGACCGGCGGCTGGGCCCGGACCCGTCGACGTTCAACGCGGCCTGACGGTACGGCGTTTCGGGGCCCGGGCGGTGATGCGCCGCCCGGGCCTTCGTCATGTCCCCGCCTCCGGCTCCGGGAACAGCCGCGCGACCGCGGCGGTACGGCTGGAGACGCCGAGCTTGCGGAAGGTGTTCTCCAGGTGCTTGCGGACGGTGCTGGGGGCGACGACGAACTGCCGGGCGATCGCGTCGGTGCCCAGCCCGTCCGCGACGGCCCGCATGACGTCGAGTTCACGGACGGTGAGCCGCACCGGCGCCTGCCGCCGCAGCGCGGCCTCCCGGTAGACCGCGTACAGGTGCGGGCGCAGCAACTCCAGTACGAGACGGTCGCGTTCGCTGAAGCGGCGTGAGGTCTCCCGGGAGAAGTTGTACGAGCGGATACGGCCGGGTGCGCTGGGCAGCATCACGAAGAGCGTGTTGACGACGGGCTTCAGATACTCGGTGTAGAAGGCCTGATCCCGTATCTCCCGTGCGGACTGGTAGTCCAGGTTCTGGGTGACCGGGAGACGGCCGCAGCTCTGTTCGGCCAGCCGGCAGTGCGGATGCTGGTGCCGCCAGCGCCAGTAGGCCTCGACGTTCGGATCGCCGTAGTCGCCCGCGTACATCTCCTCCTGGAGGTGCAGATGCCCACGGGTGGGGATGTCGACCTCGTCGAACCCGGCCACGTCGCACGGGATCAGCCGGCCCAGCCCGCGCAGGAGGCTGCGGGGCGGGAACTCGTCTCCGTCGTCGTGCCGTGCCTCGTCGAGGACGTCGAACATCGCCCGCAGGTCCCGTGTGGTGACCGAGTGACGGCTCATGTCCGCCTCCTGTCGCCGGACTCCTTCGACGGTACGCCTCTGCGGGCGAGGGCCCCGGGGATTCGTCAAATGGCGAATGGTGGCCGGGGCGTGCTGAGTTCACCGTGGTCTCCAGGTATCCGAACCAGAAACGGGGTTCAGCAATGGAGACACGAACACGGACAGGGGCGTTCACCGCGGCCTGCGCGGCGGTCGCCCTCGCCGGCGGCATGATCGTCGCCGCACAGACGGACGCGGCGGCAGCCTCACCGCCGCCCTGCTTCGGCCCCCTCGCCACGGTGTGGGGCGGCAGCGGGCCGGACACCCTCAACACCGGTGCGACCAAGGATGTCGTGCACGGGCTGGGCGGGAACGACAGGATCGACTCCGGCGCGGGCGCGGACGTGGTCTGCGGGGGCGGGGGCAACGACACCCTGCTCGCGGGTAGTGGCAACGACCGGGTCGCCGGCAATGAGGGCGAGGACGTCATCAGGGGGTATGCGGGCGCCGACGAGCTGCGGGGGTTCGACGGCAAGGACACCGTCGACGGCGGCGACGGAGTCAACTTCACCCTGAACTGGGGCAACGACCGGCTGTTCGGCGGCCTCGGTCCGGACACACTCAGGGGCACCGCGGGCAACGACGCGCTCGACGGCGGCGCCGGGCCGGACACCCTCGACGGCGGCCTCGGACGGGACGCACTCAACGGCGGCGCCGGGAAGGACAGGCTCCAGGGCAACTCGGGAGACGACACCATCGAGGCCCGGGACAACGAGAAGGACCGCGTGCGCGGCCACTCCGGCTTCGACCGCTGCTACGTCGACCCGATCGACGACGTGTCCGGCTGCGAGATCAAGGTGTTCGGCTAGGCGTCACGAGGGGCGTCCTCGCCCGGCGGGGACGCCCCTCACACACGTCAGTTGGGCTGGCCGATCGGCCGTACGACCACCGTGTTGACGTCGACCCCCTCGGGCTGCCGGATGGCCCACACCACCGAGTCGGCGATCTGGTCGGCGGTGAGGAGATGGCCGGGCGGGAGGCTGCCGTAGCTGTCCCAGAAGGGGGTCTCCACCCGGCCCGGCGCGATGTGGGTGACGCCGACGCCCCACTCGGTGACCTGGCGCCGGGTGTTCTCGGCGAGCCCGGTCACCGCCCACTTCGTCGCCCCGTAGATGTTGCCCGGACCGGGCACGAACCCGGCGACGCTCCCGACCAGCACGATCCGGCCGCGCGTCTCCTTGAGGGCGTCGATGGAGGCGCGGATGAGCAGCGCCGGGCCAAGAACGTTGGTCAGCACCATCTCGGTCCAGCCGGCGGGGTCGCCCTCGGCGACGGAGTCGTGGGTGGCGAAGCCGGCGTTGGCGACGACTGTGTCCAGTCGACCGAATTCCTTGAGCGTACGGTCGACCGCCGACCGCACACTGTCGTAGTCGGCCGCGTTGCCGACGAGCGTCAGCAGTTCCTCCGGGTTGCCGAGCTCCCCGGCGAAGCCGTGCAGCCGCTCCTCGCCGCGCCCGGTGACGGCCACCCGGTGGCCCGCCGCGAGCAGTTGCCGGGCGACCGCGGCGCCGATACCGCTGCCGCCGCCGGTGATCAGTGCGACCGGAGAGTCGGTCATGGTTACCCCCTGTGGTGTCCTACGGATGCCGGGGAGTAGATCACTTGAAGCGTTCTCGAAGTCAAGTGCCGCAGGTGGCGCGGTAGTCGGCGGACGGGAAGTAGCGGCGCCACTCGGTGGCGGTCAGACCGCCCTCGGCCCGCGCGCACACCTGGTCCGCCGCCCGCCGGGGTGCCGACGCGGCGACGCGGTCCGCGAGATGCGAGGTCGTGATGTGCAACCGGCCGCCGTCCGCGGTGAATCGGAGGCCGCGTACAGGACTGTCCCCGGCCCGCAGCCTGGCCGCGGGAACGGTGGGCGTGCGCGTCTCCCACACCTGCACCACCCCGTCGGGCGCGCTGCCCGCGAGCAGTGACCCGTCGGCGGAGAAGGCGAGGGCCGCCGGGGACACGGTCGATCCGGACCCCCGCAGAACGGCGAGGCGGCGCCAACTGCGGGCGTCCCAGAGGGTGAGCCGGCCCTGCGCGTCGGCGGCGGCCAGGTAGCGGCCGTCCGCGCTGAAGGCGGCCCTGGTCAGGACGTCCTCTCCCTGGACCCCCTTGACTCCCTTGCGCCGCTCGCCCGTTGACACATCGACGAGCGTTCCCTCGTAGGTGAGTGCCGTGCGGCCCGCGGGGTCGACGGCGACGGTCTCCTCACCGGCGACGGTGACACGCCCGGTCTCGTCGGGCGCCGCCGCGGCCCGCCAGCCGCGGCCCGTCAGCCCGTGCAGGGAGAGGGTGCGCACGACGCTCGTGCGTCCGCCCTCGCGATAGCGCAGCACGCCCTCGGCGGGATCCAGTCGGAAGTCGCCGAGGGCCGAGCTCTGCACGGGGTACGTCAGCAGCGGCTCGCGCGGCAGGTCGCCCGCCGGCGCCGGAAGGTCCGTACGCCATACCGCGACGGTGCCCACACCCCAGGTCAGGGCGTAGTCGCCGGCGAACTCCACGATGAGCGCGCCTCCGTCGAGCGGCAGCAGGGGCCGCTCACGGCCCGCCCGGAAGTCCCAGGTCACGACCCCGTCGGGGGTGCCGGCGGCCACGGCCCGCTGATCGGCGGTGAAGGTGAGTTCGCCCTGGCACACGGCCCGTTGGGTCGCCGCGGGCGCCCGTGCGGTGACGAGGCGTTCAGCGGTGACGTCGAGGACGCGCAGGCGCGCGCCGTCCTGGTCGCACCAGGCGAGGTGCCGGTCGTCGCGGCTCAGTACGGGCATCGCCCCGTCGTCGCTGCCGCGCTCGTAGCGCATCACGACCCGCTGTCGCCGCAGGTCCCACAGTTCGAGCGTCGCGCGCCCGTCGTCGGCACCCGGCACCCTCCACCGGACGAGTACCGTCCGCCCGCTGCCCCCGAACGCGACCTCCATGTCGGGCCGCTCACCGACCGCCAGCCGGCGTGTGCTCCCGTCCACCAGCCCGCCGATCAGCACGTCCTCGCGACCGGGGCCCTGGTAGGCGACGAACCTGCCGTCGGCGCTGACCTGACGCACGTTCTCCGACAGCCCGGGCCGCTCGACGGAACGGATGCGCCGATGGGTCCGTACGTCCCACTGGACGACCTTGTCGTGCACGACCGTGGTGAGGATCCGCCCGTTCCCGTCGAGCCAGGCGGGCGCGTTGAGGGCGCGGCCGCCCTCCTCGGGCTGGGTGAACACGTCCTGCTCGCTCTGTGCGGCGGCGGTGCGCAGGGCCTCCCGGGTCTCCGGGAGGTCGGCGGTGCGCCACGCGGCGAGGGCGAGGCGCATCGCGGTGCGCGGTTCGGCGGAGCGCAGGGTGTCGGACAGTGCGGCCGCCCTGCGGGCCTCGGCCTCGTCGCGCTGCCGCGCGCTGACATCGCTCTGCCGCCAGGCGGTGGCACCGGCGACCACGGTCAGACACAGCAGCACGGCGAGCCCGCCGGTGAGCGCCCGCAGCCTGCGCGCCGCCCGGGTGCCGGCCCGGCGGCTCTGCTCGTGGGCGGCGACGCTCACGGCGAGGAAGTCACGTTCGAGGCGGCTCAACTCGCGCTGCCGTGGCCCACGTTCGCCATCGGTCGGAACGCCGCGGTCGGGTGGGACCGGCCTCACCGCCCCGTCGCCCCCGTCCCCGAAGACCTCCCGCGCCTCCGTCAGCCGCACCCCCCGGTACAGCGCGCCCGCGTCCCGCCCCAACTCGGCCCAGGTGCGGGCCGCCTCGGTCAGTCCGCGGTGCAGGCGCAACCGGTCGCGGTCCTCGTCCACCCAGGCGTGCAGCCGGGGCCAGGCGGTGATCAGTGCCTCGTGGGCGAGTTCGACCGTGTCGCCGTCGACGGTCAGCAGACGGGCCCCGACGAGCCGTTCGAGTACGCGGGTGGTGGTGGCGTCGGCGTCGAGCTCCGTACGGTCGAGGGGCCGCCGGGTGTCCTCGGTGCCGTCGCCGGGGTTCACCAGCCGCAGCAGCAGCGCCCGGACGACCAGCGCCTCGGCCGGTGTGCAGGCGGTGTAGACCGACTCCGCGGTGTGCGCGACGGCACCCTGGACGCCGCCGACCGCCTCGTACGCGGCGAGGGTGAGCGTCTTGCCGGTGCGGCGGCGCCAGACCTCGCGCAGCGCGTGTGCCATCAGCGGCAGCCCGCCGGGTTCACCGGCGACGTCCGCGACGATCCGGGCGGTCAGAGCGCGTTCGGCCACGATCCGGCGTGCCGCGGCCGGCCGGACCACGGCCTCCCGCAGTTGGGCCGGTGTCATCGGACCGACGAGCAGGGTGGAGTCGCGCAACGCCTCGGCGAGCGGGCCATGTTCGGCGCAGCGGCCGTAGAAGTCGGCCCGTACCGCGATCACGACCCGCAGCCGCGCCGCCGGGTCGGCCGCGGTGAGCAACTGCCGGAGAAAGCGGGCGCGTTCGGCCGGGTCGGCGCAGAGCGTGAAGACCTCCTCGAACTGGTCGACGACGAGCAGGGTGTCGCCGGGACCGGAGTGCGGCGTGAAGAGGACTCCGTGGGTACGGGCGGGGTGGGGGCCGGGCGTGAGAAGCCGGATGACGGCGGGCCGCCACCACGCGCGGCCCGCGGTGCCGGTGCCGGTGCCGGTGCCGGTGCCGGTGTCAGCAGCGTCGCGCACCCGCGCACCCGCCGCCTCGGCCGGCCCCGCCGGAGCCGCACCGCCCCACGCGCCCACCGCCCCCGCCGAGTCCGCACTCCCCCGCAGCGCCGGTATCAACCCGGCCCGCAACAAGGACGACTTGCCGCTCCCCGACGCCCCCACCACCGCGGTGATCCTGGCCCGTCCGGTCAACCGGACCAGCCCGTCGATCAGTTCGCCGCGTCCGTGGAAGTGCTCCTCGTCGCCCGTGCCGAAGCGGGCCAGCCCCGGATACGGGCCGGGATCGTCGTCCGAGCCGTCGGCGACGCGCGCGTCGCCCTCCTCGGCGACGGCCTCCCTCCACCGCCCCGCCCACTCCTCGGGGTCGCCGCCGCACGCGACGACGTACGCCCGCACCACCGGCAGTGTCGGCAGCCGTTCCCCGGCCGCCGCGGCGGACAGCGTAGGCCCCGAGTAGCCCACCTGCCGTGCCATCGAGCGGTACGTCGGCGTGCCCGCCTCGTCGCGCAACTTGCGCAGTGCGTAGGCGAATCGCTGCACCGCGCCGAGCCCCGGATCCAGCGGTTTCTCACGGCGCCCCATGCACGTCCCCCCAAGTTCGCGGCCGTCCCACGCGCCGACAACCGCTTCGGACGGATTGATTGGCGTTCCCGACCCGGGCTGCCCATCAATCCCTCGGCCTCTGGACTCGTGGTGCACGACCACACGTCATCCGCCTCGGAGCCACGGAGCCGGCCATCGCCACCACACACTCATCCAGACCTCTTCTGCGGCCCGCACGGTTGCCGGATGCCCCCGTCGGCCCGCGACCGCGTGCGTACGCGACGGCGCTCCCGCCCGCCGTCCTCTCCCTCGCCCTCGGTCTGTGGGGCGTCCGGCGCGGCGGCAGCATGTGGCGGGACGAGGCGGTGTCGTACGACATGGCGCACCGCTCGCTGCCCGACCTGTGGGCGACGCTGGGCCAGGCGGACGCCGTGCACGGCCTGTACTACCTGCTGCTGCACGGCCTGTTCGGGGTGTTCGGCGACGCCGACCCGCTGCTGGTGCTGCGGCTGCCGTCGGTCCTGGCGACCGCCGTGGCGAGCGGGACGCTGGCACTGCTGGGGCGCAGGCTGGCGCGGCCGCGGGCGGGGCTGCTCGCCGGGGTCGTGTTCGCGCTGCTGCCCCCGGTGCAGCGGTATGCACAGGAAGGGCGATCGTATGCACTCGTGTGCGCGCTGGTCGTCTGGGCGTCGTATCTGCTGGTGCGGGCGGTCGAGACACGCTCGCGTCGGGTGTGGGCCGGCTACGGCGCGGTGATGGTGGCCGCGTGTCTGCTGCACGAGTTCGCCGTACTCGCCGTGGTCGCGCACCTCGTCGCCCTGCCCCGGTCCGCCCGCCGCACCGGCCTGCGGGTGGCGGCCGTGGTCTGCGGCTGCCTCACCCCGCTGGCCGTGGTGAGCATGGGCCAGTCGGCACAGGTCGCGTGGATCGGTGGCGTGGGCGGCGACCTTGCGGGCTTCGCCGGGGTGACCGTGCTCGGGCTGGTCTGCGCGGTGCCGCTGCGGCGTGAGCCGCCGGCCCGGCGCGGCCCGCTGACCGGCTTCGCGCTGGCCCTGCTGGTGCTGCCCGCGTTCCTGCTGCTGCTCTCCACCCCGTTCAAGCCGCTCTTCGTGGACCGGTATGTGCTCTACGGTCACGCCGGCGCCGCCTTGCTGGCGGGCGCCGCCCTCGACCGGTTGCTGCGGGCGCGGGGCCGGATCCGGGCGGTCGCGGTACTGGCCGCCGGTGCCGCCGTCCTCGTACTGCTGCCCGCCGGCCTGAGTCTGCGGACCCCGCAGAGCCGTGCCGACGACGTCACCGCCGTGGCGGAGGCCGTGCGCGCGGCCGGGCGCGACGGTGACGGCGTGCTCTACATGCCGTCGCGGCGCCGCGTGTGGTCGCTGGTGGACCCCGGGTCCGTGCGCGGGCTGCGGGACCTGGCACTGGACCGAGGGCCGGTCGACTCGCACACGCTGTACGGCACGGAGCTGCCCGCCGCCGAGATCCGGGCCCGGACGCCGGCGGCGGTGCGCCTCGTCGTGGTGAGAGACCCAGTGGGTCAGCCACTCGACCAGACCGCCCAGGAGCAGGCCAAGCGACGGGTGCTCGCGGAGCACTTCGTGCAGTGCGGCACCCGCCGGGTGCAGGGCGCGGAGATCAGCGTCTACGCCCGGCCGGGCCGCTGCTGAACTTCAGACGCCGCGGGCGGCCGTGTGCACCGTGCGTGCCGCCAGGACGAAGACGTCCGGCCGATGGTGGATGCTCGCCTTGTCGTCGGGGTCGACGAGCCGGTCGAGGGTGGCGCGGTCCTCGGCGTCGAGGCGGTCGCCGAGGACCTCGCGCATCCGGGTCAGGGTGTTGACGGCGACATGGCGGGCCCGGTCCGTGGTCGGGGCGGGCAGGTCGAGCAGGAAGCTGCGGGTGCCGGTGTGCTTGAGGCCCACGGAGGCCAGCAGCGCCGGCCAGTCCTCGATCACGTCGACGGTGCCGGGCAGCCCGGCCCGCATCTCGCCGAACCAGTCCTCGTGCAGCGCGTCGATCCGGGCCTGGAGTCCGGGGCGGCCGATGCCGATGTCCCGCGGCAGGTACCGGGTGGGCAGACCGCCCTCCAGCAGGGCCAGCGTGCCGCCGGGCGCGAGCCGGTCGGCGAACGAGGCGAGGGCGGCCCGCTGGTCGCCGAGGTGGTGCAGGCTCCAGCTGGCCCAGATCAGGTCGGCCGGGTACTCCAACTCCTCCAGTACGCCGGGCAGTTCGCCGGCGAGGGTGCCGAACCGGTCCGCGACGCCGAGCCGGCCCGCCCGGTCGCGGGCCCGCTCGAGCAGCGGCTCGGAGCCGTCGACGGCGACGATCCGGGCGCCGGGGAAGTTCTCGGCGAGCAGACAGGAGGCGACACCGGGTCCGCTGCCCGCGTCGACGACCAGCCCGGGCTCGGTCTGCCGCTTGGCGAGCCAGGCCATCGCCCGCTCGTACATCGGCATGTACAGCTCGGCCTGCTCCTCCAGCATCGGGGCCATCTCGGCCCAGTCGATGTCGGTGTGGTCGTGGTGGTGGCCGCCGTGCTGGTCGTGGGTGTGACCGTGGTGGTCGTGGTGGTCGTGCGCCATGGGGGTCAGCCTCTCGTCCGGGTGCGGCCAGCGTGCGCCGACGCACCGTGGGGAGGCCACCACTGTTGCCGGGACGGCAAAAAAATGGGGTGCGTCTCCTCCGTCCGCGAGCCCAGGGTGGCCGGATGCGCGCGGCCGCTGTGGCGGAGACGGGGTGCTGCCCCGAGAGCCCGGCGACCTGGCAGGACCCGGTGGTGCGGGTGGCCGACATGGCGCAGGGTCCGTTCGCGGCGGTCAACTCCCCTGTGCCGCATGAGGCGTTCGACGTGCCGTTCTGGCGAGGACCGCCGGCAGTCGCGCTCCTCGCGGGGCAGCTTCCCGCTGCGGTTCGCGCACGAGGAGGAACCGGACGGCGCACAAAGACGGCACGGAGGGTCCCGAGCCGCGTCCCGGAGGGCGCCGGTCACGGCACCCGCCCCCGCTTCATGGCGCAGCCGCCGTCGATGTCGGCGGTACCCCATGAGTTGGAACGGGCGGACGCCGACTACTCGGCGGTGGAGTTCGCGATCCGCCGGGGCCCGGCACGGGAGGACTGTAGGACCCGGCGGAACCCCGCGCCCCCGAAGGGGCGCGGGGAACTGCGCGACCGGCCACAACGGTCCCGCAGCCGCATTCACGGTGTTACGACAGCGGCGGGTACGCGTTGGTCATCAGCTGCTGGAACTGTGCCGAGAACCAGTGCCCGGACAGCGGCGCGTTCGGCAGGGCGCCGGACAGGTTGTTGCCGTTGCGCGGGTTGCCCGTGTAGGTCGGGTCGCACATCCGGTCGAAGCCCTTGCCCTCGTCGTTGGGGATGGCAGAGCTCGAACCGTCGGACTCACCCGGGGGCTTGATCCACACGTAGGCGTCGATCCCGGTCGCGGGGCTGGCCTGCGGACGTTCACCGAGTCCGGCTCCGGACTGGTTGCACCAGTTGCCGATGTGGATACGACGGTCGTAGCGGCCGCCGTTGACGTAGGTGTCGACGTCCGTCGTCGCTCCCGGTCCGGCGGGCCGGGCGGTGCCGCCCCAGCCGTTGCGGGAGGTGTCGATCAGCATGCCGATACCGGAGTTGAAGCCGGTGGTGACCAGTTGGTTGCGGAACCCCTGGGCGAACGACAGCTCGTCCACGTACCGGTTCCAGTCGACCCACTTGGACTCGCGGACGGACTTGCCCGCCACCGAGTCGTTGATGGTGTAGTTGTTCTCCTTCAGGGCGCTGTAGTTGGCCGTGTTGGCGATGAAGCCGTGCACATCGTTGACGGTGGCACCCTCGGAGGTCGCGGCCTCCTTCATCACGGCGGCGCTGGCGGCGAAGTTGTCGTCCCAGCCGATCCAGCCGTGGTGTCCGGCGTCGATGTAGTTGTAGACGTTGGGCGCGTCGCCGAGCTTGTTCAGGGCGTAGCCGACGCCCTTCTGGTAGTTGCCGTTGGCCTTCATCACGTCGCACTGCGGGGTCGCGGTGGGACGGCTGCCCGTGTTGGTGACGAGGTTGGGCAGCGAGTCGATCTCGATGGTGGTGACGATCCGCAGCCCGGCGTACTTGGAGTCGGCGAGGATCGCGGCGATCGGGTCGATGTACTGCGTCTTGTACCTGTCGATCTCCGTCGGGCCGAGCTCGCCGTTGGAGGCGAGGGCGGCGCAGTCACGGCCGGGCAGGTTGTAGATGACGAGCTGGACGACCAGTTCGCCGGAGCCCTTCTGGGTGAGCGCCGCGTCGAGGTGGTCGCGCAGGCCCATGCCGCCGTTCACGCCGTTGATGGCGGCAGTCCGGTCGAGCCACACACCGGTGGGCTGGTTGGAGATACGGCTGCCGCCCGGCTCGGCGGCGGCCTTCGCGGACCACTCCGGGTTCACGTACACCTTGGCGCCGGTGTACGGGTTGTCGACCCGGGTGCCGCCCCCGGGGTCCGGCGGGTTCGTCGGGCCGCTGCCGCCGTCGTCGACGTTGCAGGTCACCCCGTCGAGGGTGAAGGTGGCCGGGATCGCGTTGGTGCCGCTGTAGGTGCCCTGGAAACCGAAGCTGGCCGAACCGCCGGTGGCGAGTGTGCCGTTGTAGGACTCGTTGGCGGCGGTGACGGCTGTGCCGCTCTGGGTGATCTTGGCGTTCCAGCCGTTGGTGACCTGCTGGTTGCCGGCGTACGCCCACTTGACCGCCCAACTGCTCTTGGCGGCACCGTTGTTGGTGATCGTCACGGCGGCGGTGAAGCCGGTGCCCCACTGGTTCTGGATCTTGTAGTCCACGGTGCAGGGGATGGCGGCCGCGCCGACGTCCGCCGGATTGACGGCGAGTGCCGTCCCGGAGGCCCCGGCGACCAGGGCCATGGCTGCGAGCAGCGCAGTTCTGGTACGACTCATGAGTGCGGGTTTCCTTCTCCGTCGCGAGGTTCTCGGATTTCGGTGGTGCGAGAGCGGTTGTCCGTCGAGCGAGCGCAGGTGGTCGCGCAGCCCGATGCCGTACGCCGTCGGCGTACCGTCGTCACTGGAGTCGAGAGCGGGACCCGGGGTGCAGCTCCATGTGTTCCAGGTCCAGCCCGGGTAGGACGGGCCACGGTCGTCGAACCACTTCATGACCTGGTCGACGAAGGAGTGACCGCAGGTGTTCTCGCCGATCTCCCCGGCGGCCGGCGGCACTTGGGCCGCCACCGGGGCGAGCTGGAAGTTCCGGCAGCCGGCGGTCGGGATCGTTCGAGTACGCGATCCCGCCGGCGAGGATCAGGTCGCCGGAGCAGGTGCCGCCGTCCCGCCGGCACTGCCACGCCTGGGTGGTCGTGGCGGTGGCGCGGTCCGGACAGGGCTCGTTGAACAGGTCGAGGACGACGGTCGGGTCGTCCTTGAAGGTGTTGGCCACCGACGTCCGGAAGGACGGGGTGTACTGCATGTCGGGCATCGGCTTCTGGCAGCCGGCGTGCACGTCGGAGCGGTTCGCCGAGTTGCCCGTGTACTGGCCGTGGGTCCAGTGCGGTTCGAGCATCGGCGACATGCCGTTCGCCTTCACCTCGCCACCAGGTCCTTGACGGCGTCGGTGCGGGTGTCGACGCGGGCGAGGGGTCCGCGTCGACGTTGCAGGTCGTGCCGTCGAGCTTGAACGAGGTCGTGACGGGTTGCTCCCCGACCAGAAGCCGAGGAAGCCGGCGCCGACGCCCGCGCCGGTGGCGAGCATGCCGTTGCAGCTCCGGTCGGCCGTCGTCACCGTGGTACCGGACTGGGACCACTCGGCGCTCCAGCCCTGGCCCAGCTCCTGTCCCCCCGCGAAGTCGAAGGTGAGACTCCGACTGTTCACGGCGGCGGTGTCGTCGGTGACCGTCACGGCACCCTGGAAGCCGGTGTCCCACTGGCTGGTGACGGAGTGCTCCACCGTGCACGCGGGGGTGGCTCCCGACGCCGTGACGACCGGCACCGACACGGACCCGGGGAGGGGCACGGCGCCGGCGACGGCTAAAAGTACTGAACGCGGGGGGTGTCGCATGAGCGACTCCTTGCAGATCAGCGCGTCGTGACAGACGCGTCGACTGATGGAACCGCTCCCACTGGTGTCACCGAAGTTAGCGCCAAGTGACGGCAAAGAACAGAGGAGTCACTTGACTTTTCCTCAACCACATCCATCGAATCTTTTCGACTCTTCAAGCATCTTGACCCCTCTCACCCTCATCCCCACTATGGGAGCGCTCCCACTGGTTCAAGCCTTGACTTCTCCGAGCCGCAAGGAGGAACCAGCACATGGCACCGAGAAGGAGACGCCGGACTGTCCGGCGCTTATGGACGGCTGTCGCGGCCGCCCTGGCTCTGCCGTTCGCCATGCTGAGTGTGGCTTCAACTCCCGCACAGGCAGCGGCAGTTCAGTGCAGCGTCGACTACAAGACGAATGACTGGGGCTCCGGCTTCACCACGGACGTGACGATCACGAACCGCGGTACGGACGCCATCAGTGGCTGGACCCTGACGTACGCCTACGCCGGCAACCAGAAGCTGTCGAACGGCTGGAACGGCACCTGGTCCCAGTCCGGTCAGACGGTCACGGTGAACAACGCGACCTACAACGCGAACATCGCGGCCGGCGCCGCGGTCTCCACCGGCGCGCAGTTCACCTACAGCGGCACCAACGCCGCCCCGACGTCCTTCGCGATCAACGGCACCACCTGCACCGGCGCGCACCAGCCGCCGATCACCGTACTGACCAGCCCGGCGGCGGGCGCCGTCTACACGCAGGGCAACGCCGTCCCGCTCGCGGCGACCGCCGCGGCCGCCGACGGCGCCACGATCAGCAAGGTGGAGTTCTACGACAACACCACACTGCTCGGCACCGACACGACCTCGCCGTACTCGCTCTCGGCCTCAAGTTTGACCGTGGGCAGTCATTCGCTGCTGGCGAAGGCGTACGACAGCCTGGGCGCGTCGGCGGAGTCCACACCGGTCGGCATCACGGTCGTCTCGGGCCCCGCCATCGTGGCCTCGGCGACCCAACTCGCCGTGCAGCAGGGCGAGACGGGCACGTTCGGGGTGAAGCTGTCGACGCAGCCGTCCGCGAACGTGACGGTGACGACCGCGCGCACCACCGGCAACTCGGGCCTGTCCGTGACCGGCGGGGCTTCCCTGACCTTCACCCCGTCGAACTGGAACACCGCCCAGAACGTGACCATCACGGCCGACTCCTCCGGCACGGGAGCCGCGACCTTCGAGTCGACGGCCACCGGGCACGCCAAGTCGTCGGTGACGGTCACACAGATCGAGGCGGCGGGCGAGTACGACGCCCGTTTCCTGGAGTTGTACGGCAAGATCACCAACCCGGCGAACGGCTACTTCTCACCCGAGGGCATCCCCTATCACTCGGTGGAGACGCTGATCGTCGAGGCGCCGGACCACGGCCACGAGACCACGTCGGAGGCGTACAGCTATCTGCTCTGGCTGCAGGCCATGTACGGCAAGGTGACCGGCGACTGGACCAAGTTCAACGGTGCCTGGGACATCATGGAGAAGTACATGATCCCCACGCACGCCGACCAGCCCACCAACTCCTTCTACAACGCCTCGAAGCCGGCGACCTACGCGCCCGAGCTGGACACGCCCAACGAGTATCCGGCGAAGCTGGACACCGGGGTGTCGGTGGGTTCGGATCCGATCGCCGGTGAACTGAAGAGCGCTTACGGCACGGACGATGTCTACGGTATGCACTGGTTGCAGGACGTCGACAACGTCTACGGCTACGGCAACTCGCCCGGCAAGTGCGAGGCGGGTCCGACGGACACCGGCCCGTCGTACATCAACACCTTCCAGCGCGGTGCGCAGGAGTCGGTGTGGGAGACGGTGCCGCAGCCGACCTGTGACGCCTTCAAGTACGGTGGCAAGAACGGGTACTTGGACCTCTTCACCGGTGACGCCTCGTACGCCAAGCAGTGGAAGTTCACCAACGCCCCGGACGCCGACGCGCGTGCGGTGCAGGCCGCGTACTGGGCCGACAAGTGGGCCGACGCGCAGGGCAAGGGCGGCGAGATCTCCACGACCGTGGCCAAGGCCGCGAAGATGGGCGACTACCTGCGCTACTCGATGTACGACAAGTACTTCAAGAAGGTGGGCAACTGCGTCGGCCCGACCACATGTGCGGCCGGGACCGGCAAGGACGCCTCGATGTACCTGATGTCCTGGTACTACGCCTGGGGCGGCGCCACCGACACCTCGGCGGGCTGGGCCTGGCGCATCGGCTCCAGCCACACGCACGGCGGCTACCAGAACCCGATGGCCGCGTACGCGCTGAGCGCCTACGCCGACCTGAAGCCCAAGTCGAGCACAGGTGCCGCCGACTGGGGCACCTCGCTGACCCGGCAGATCGAGTTCTACCGCTGGCTCCAGTCCAACGAGGGCGCCATCGCGGGCGGTGCGACCAACAGCTGGGCAGGCCGTTACGCGACCCCGCCGGCCGGCAAGTCCACGTTCTACGGCATGTACTACGACCAGCAGCCCGTCTACCACGACCCGCCGTCCAACCAGTGGTTCGGCTTCCAGGCGTGGTCGATGGAGCGGGTGGCCGAGTACTACCAGCAGACGGGGAACGCGGCCGCGAAGACCGTCCTCGACAAGTGGGTGGACTGGGCGCTGGACCACACCACCATCAACCCCGACGGCACCTACCAGATCCCGTCGACCCTCCAGTGGTCGGGCCAGCCCGACACCTGGAACGCCTCAAGTCCCGGCTCCAACAGCGGACTTCACGTCACCGTCGCCGACTACACCAACGACGTCGGTGTGGCCGCCGCGTACGCCAAGACCCTGACGTACTACGCGGACCGCTCCGGTGACACCGCTGCCGCCACCACGGCGAAGGCGCTCCTCGACGGCATGTGGGACAACCACCAGGACGCCCTGGGCATCGCCGTTCCGGAGACCCGCGCCGACTACAACCGGTTCGACGACGGGGTGTACATCCCGTCCGGCTGGACCGGGACGATGCCGAACGGCGACGCCATCAACTCGTCGTCGACCTTCGACTCCCTCCGGTCCTTCTACGAGGACGACCCGGCCTGGTCGAAGATCGAGGCGTATCTGGCGGGCGGTGCGGCTCCGTCGTTCACGTATCACCGGTTCTGGGCCCAGGCGGACATCGCCCTGGCCATGGGTTCGTACGCGGAGCTTCTCGAATAGCCCCCGCCGGGCGCTCCGCGGGTTGGGCCGCTCGAAAACTGCGGGTCCGTTGTGGCTGGTCGCGCAGTTCCCCGTGCCCCTGAAAAACAGGGGCACGGCAGCTCACCCCCTGACCCGTGGAACCGCCTGAAAGCTCCGCGTACGAGGTCTCGCCACCTGACGGTGAGGCCGACTCGCCGGGCGGCCCCCTCCCGCACTGGGGGTCGCCCGGCACCTCTCGGATCACGTAGCAAGCGCTTGCTATTCGCACCTTCCCCTCCTCCCCCACGTCCCCGGAAAGGACCCCCGTGCGAAGAACACGCATCCTCACCGCCGTGCTGGCGCTCGCGGCCGGCCTGCTCGCGGGCACCCCGCCCGCACTGGCCGCCGACAGCACGAGAACGGCCATCGCCGCCGACACCTACACCTGGAAGAACGCCCGGATCGACGGCGGCGGATTCGTCCCCGGCATCGTCTTCAACCGCAGCGAGAAGAACCTGGCCTACGCCCGCACCGACATCGGCGGCGCCTACCGCTGGGTGGAGTCGAGCAAGACCTGGACGCCACTGCTGGACTCGGTCGGCTGGGACGACTGGGGGCACACGGGGGTGGCGAGCCTGGCCTCCGACTCCGTGAACCCGGACCGGGTGTACGCGGCGGTCGGCACGTACACCAACAGCTGGGACCCGGGGAACGGGGCGATCCTGCGCTCCTCGGACCGGGGCGCCAGCTGGCAGAGGACCGACCTGCCGTTCAAGCTGGGCGGCAACATGCCGGGGCGCGGCATGGGCGAGCGGCTGGCGATCGACCCGAACAAGAACAGCGTGCTGTACCTGGGCGCGCCCAGCGGCAAGGGCCTGTGGCGGTCGACGGACTCCGGCGCGACCTGGTCGCAGGTCGCGAACTTCCCCAACGTCGGCAACTACGTGCAGGATCCGAGCGATACCTCCGGCTACGCCAGTGACAACCAGGGCATCGCGTGGGTCACCTTCGACGAGCGGACGGGTACGTCGGGCAACGCGACGCAGACGATCTACGTCGGGGTCGCGGACCTTCAGAACTCGGTGTACCGCTCGACGGACGGGGGCGCGAGCTGGTCGCGGCTGGCCGGGCAGCCGACGGGATACCTCGCGCACAAGGGTGTACTGGATACCGTCAACGGCTATCTGTACATCGCATACAGCGACAAGGGCGGTCCGTACGACGGCGGCAAGGGCCGCCTGCTGCGGTACGCGACCGCGACCGGTACGTGGACGGACATCAGCCCGGTCGCCGAGGCCGACACGTACTACGGCTTCAGCGGGCTGACCGTCGACCGACAGGATCCGGGCACGGTGATGGCGACGGCCTACAGCTCCTGGTGGCCCGACACCCAGATCTTCCGCTCCACCGACAGCGGCGCCACCTGGACGAAGGCCTGGGACTACACGTCGTATCCCAACCGCGCGAACCGCTACACGATGGACGTGTCGTCCTCGCCGTGGCTGACCTGGGGCGCCAACCCCTCCCCGCCCGAGCAGACGCCGAAGCTCGGCTGGATGACGGAGGCGCTGGAGATCGACCCGTTCGACTCGAACCGGATGATGTACGGGACGGGCGCGACGGTCTACGGCACGGAGAACCTGACCAACTGGGACTCCGGGAGCCAGTTCACCGTCAAGCCGATGGTGCAGGGCCTTGAGGAGACCGCGGTCAACGACCTCGCCGCTCCCCCGTCCGGTGGCGCCCAGCTGTTCAGCGCCCTGGGGGACATCGGCGGTTTCCGGCACACGGACCTGACCAAGGTGCCGGCGATGATGTACACCCAGCCGAACTTCACCACGACGACCAGCCTGGACTTCGCCGAGACGAACCCGAACACGGTGGTGCGGGTCGGCAACCTCGACTCGGGTCCGCACATCGCGTTCTCGACGGACAACGGCGCCAACTGGTTCGGCGGGACGGATCCTTCGGGGGTCAGCGGTGGCGGCACCGTCGCGGCGGCCTCGGACGGCAGCCGCTTCGTGTGGAGTCCGGAGGGCACCGGTGTGCAGTACGCGACGGGCTTCGGCTCGTCCTGGGCGGCGTCGAGCGGAATCCCGGCCGGCGCGATCGTCGAGTCCGACCGGGTCGACGCGAAGACCTTCTACGGCTTCAAGTCCGGGAAGTTCTACGTCAGTACGGACGGCGGCGCGACCTTCACGGCCTCGGCGGCCACCGGGCTCCCGAGCGGCGACAGCGTCCGCTTCAAGGCGCTGTCCGGCACCAAGGGCGATGTGTGGCTGGCGGGCGGTGCGACGGACGGTGCGTACGGTCTGTGGCACTCGACGAACGGCGGTACGTCCTTCACCAAGCTGTCCGGCGTCGAGCAGGCCGACGCCATCGGCTTCGGCAAGGCGGCGACGGGAGCGTCGTACCAAACCCTGTACACCAGCGCGAAGATCGGCGGGGTACGCGGCATCTTCCGGTCCACGGACCAGGGTTCGACCTGGACACGTATCAACGACGATGCCCACCAATGGGGTTGGACGGGGGCGTCGATCACCGGTGACCCGCGGGTGTACGGGCGGGTCTATGTGTCGACGAACGGCCGCGGCGTCATCTACGGCGACTCCTCCGACGCGGGCGGCGGTGGCGGCACCGACCCCACACCGACCCCCACGGGTGCCTGCGCGGTGACGTACAAGATCACGAACCAGTGGTCGGGCGGCTTCCAGGCGGACGTCCAGCTCAGCAACACCGGCTCCAGCGCCTGGAGCAGCTGGTCGCTCGGCTGGACCTTCCCGGGCGGCCAGACGATCGGCCAGCTGTGGAACGCCGAGTACACCCAGTCGGGTTCGGCGGTGACAGCCAAGAACGTCACCTGGAACGCCAACGTGGCGGCCGGCTCTTCGGTGAGCTTCGGTTTCACGGGCAGTTGGTCGGGGACGAACACGAAACCGACGGCGTTCAAGCTGGGTGACCAGTCCTGCACGGTCCTCTGAGCGAACCGCACACGAGGAGGCCCCGTCCGATCCCGGACGGGGCCTCGTCGTGTGTCGGTCAGGGGGTGTAGACCGTCGGCCGTGGTGCCGTGGCCATGCCGTTGCCGATGTAGAAGCTCGGGTGCGGGGGCTGGTTGTAGGCCGTGTTCTGCCAGGCCAGACCCGTGCGGTACATGGTGTCGTGGAGCAGGGTCGTGATCTTCGTGGTGGTCTCGTACGGCGTGGAGTAGATCCGCAGGGCCGTGTTGTCGGAGGTCGGCCAGACGACCTCCTCGCGCCAGTCGCCGAAGAGGTCGCCGGACAGGGACGGGGTGGCCTTGGTGCTGTTGTTGGAGTGGACGCTCGCGCCGGTCAGCAGTCGGGTGTCGGAGGAGGTGCCGTACTTGTCGATGTGGGTGCCGTCGAGGAGTTCGCGGGTGGTGTCGCCGTCCCACCAGGAGAGGAAGTTGACCGACGACGGTTCGCGGCCCTTCGTCGCGCCGGCCTCGTCGCGGATGGAGGTGTCGGAGGCGGACCAGACCTCGGCGCCGTCGTTGCCGGCGTAGATGTCACCCGCGACACCACGACCGTTGTCGCAGCAGGCGGCCAGCCGCCAACGGACGGCGCCTGTCGCGGGGTTGATGTAGAGCTCGGCGGGCTGGGAGGTCGACTCCGAGACCTTGAAGTACTCCAGGCCGGACGTCGACGGGTCCAGGTCGCCGAGATGCTGCGCGTCGCCGTGGCCGGTCTTCGTGGTCCACAGTCCGTTGCCGTTGTCGTCCACCGCCATCGCGCCGTAGACGATCTCGTCCTTGCCGTCGTTGTCGACGTCCCCGACGGACAGACTGTGCGAGCCCTGACCGTCGTACCCCTTGCCGGAGTTGGTGGAGGAGCTGGTGTCGAAGGTCCAGCGGCGGGTGAACGTTCCGTTGCGCCAGTCCCAGGCCGCGAGCACCGAACGGGTGTAGTAGCCCCGCGCCATGATCAGCGAGGGCCGGGCGCCGTCCAGATACGCCGTGCCCGCGAGGAAGCGGTCGACGCGGTTGCCGTACGAGTCTCCCCACGAACTCACCGTCCCGCGGGCCGGGACGTAGTCGACGCTCTGCATCGCCTTTCCGGTCTGACCGTTGAACATGGTCAGGTACTCGGGTCCGGAGAGGACGTACCCGCTGGAGTTGCGGTAGTCGGCCGACGAACTGCCGATCACCGCGCCCGTGCCGTCGACGGTTCCGTCCGCGGTCTTCACGGCGACCTCGGCCTTGCGGTCACCGTCGTAGTCGTAGACCTGGAACTGTGTGTAGTGCGCGCCGGAGCGGATGTTGCGGCCCAGGTCGATGCGCCACAGCCGGGTGCCGTCGAGCTTGACGCCGTCGAGGATGGTGTTGCCGGTGTAGCCGGACTGGGAGTTGTCCTTGGCGTTGGTGGGCTGCCACTTGAGCACGAAGTCCAACGCCCCGTCACCGTCGAGATCCGCGACGGAGGCGTCGTTGGCCTCGTAGGTGTAGGCGACACCGTCGGGGGTGGTGCCGCCCGCGGGCGGGCTGATCGGCACGTCCTTGTAGCCGGTGCGGAACTGGATCGCGTGCACCGAGTCGGCCTGCTCCACACCGCCGACGATCGCGCGGATCGTGTAGTCGGCCTGGGACGGGGCGCCGGAGTGGAAGTAGTTGGTGGAGCCGGTGACGGGCGTCGAGTTGACCTTCGTACCGGCCCGGTAGACGTTGAACGACACGTCGTTCGGGTCGGTGCCGAGCCAGCGCCAGCTGACCAGGTTGCCGGCGTCGGTGTGGACGCTGACGACACCGCGGTCGAGTGCCTCCACCTGCCGGGCCGTCGCGGCCTCGGCCGTGCCGGTGGCGAGCTGGGTGAGGCCGGCGGCGACCAGCGCCGTAGCGGCGGTCAGCGCGGAGAGGACGGCCCTTCGTCTGCGGCGCGGGGGCGGATGCGGGTGCGGGTGCTGCACGAGACGTACCTCCTGGGAGGACGGACGGGGGTCCGTGAGGACGTGCGGATTCCGTTCCTCAGTGGCCGCCGCGCGCGCTGGGGTTGCCGTACATTTCGGCCAGTTCCGCCGCCGTGCGGGCGAGCCGCTCGCGCAGCTCGGGCGGCTGGAGGACCTCGATGTCCGTGCCCATGCGCAGGAACTCGCCGAGGGCGTGCTCGACGGACTCGATGGGGACCGTGACCAGAGTCCCCCCGCCCTCGTCGGCACGGATGTCGACCGCCCTGGCGAGCGTCACGCCCGGCGCCAGCCGCACCACCGCCTCGCCCCGGTACAGCCGCTCGTGGAAGTCCCGCTGGTAGGCCGCCCAGTACGCGGCCAGGTCGAAGTCGCCGGGGCGTGTGAACTCGCCCTCCGCCACAGCGAGTCGGAGGATCTGGTCGACCCGGAAGGTACGCGGCCCCGGGCCGGCCACGACGTACCAGCGCCCCGCCTTCAGCACCAGCCCGTACGGCTCCAGCCGACGCTCCACGTCGGTCGGCGCACGCCAACGCCGGTATACGATATTCAGTACACGGTTTTTCCAAACCGCATCGGCGACCGCCGGCAGATACGGCGTCTCCTCCGCCTCCGCGTACCAGCCGGGCGCGTCCAGATGGAAGCGGCCGCTGATCCGGTCGGCGTGCGCCCTCAGCTCCACCGGCAGCGCCGCCCGCACCTTGAGCTGCGCCGCCGCCAGCACCGACCCCAGACCCAGCTCGGCGGCCGGACCGGGCACGCCCGCGAGGAACAGCGCCTCGGCCTCGTCGGCGGTGAGCCCGGTCAGACGGGTGCGGTAGCCGTCGAGCAGCCGGTAGCCGCCGGCGTGGCCCGCGTCGGCGTACAGCGGGACCCCGGCCGCGCTCAGCGCCTCCACGTCCCGGTAGACCGTCCGCACCGACACCTCCAGCTCCTCGGCGAGCTGGGCGGCGGTCATCCGGCCCCGTGTCTGGAGCAGGAGCAGGATCGAGACGAGCCGACTGGACTTCACCACCACAGAATCCCAGACTTCACTGACAGAAGGTGTCAGTGAAGCGGTCCTAGCGTCCCGGCATGAGCTTCACCGAGAAACTCCTCACAGTCCCCCCACCCATCGAGGTGGCGGGCCGGCACATCAAGCGCTACCACGTCACCGCCGACCCGGCGGGCATCGCGCCCGACGTGGAGAAGGCGGCGTACGAGATCCTCCCGGAGCTGCTGCCGGAGCCGGACGGCACTCCGCCCGCGACCTTCGTCGTCCTGCACCGGGGCGGCGACGACGGCGCCTACCTCAACGCCTACAGCTGGGTGTGGGACAACGTCCTGCACTTCCGCGGCGCCTCCGCAGGCCAGCCCGTGCTCGGCTGCCCCGACCACGACCCCACCCACTTCATCAGGCCCGACCTGCCGTGGATCGGCTGCGTCTGGGAACTTCCGCCGATCCTGCACGAACGGGACGCCTGGGTGCGCCACCTGCTGGCCCCCGAAGTCCCGGACCTGGCCGCCTACTTGGCCGACTCCCTGCCCGAAGGAACCACGGGGGACCGCGCATGAGCAGCCCGCACGACTTCGACTTCTTCCACGGCGAGTGGCAGGTCCTCAACCGCCGCCGCACCGACTTCCTCGACCCGGACAGCGCCTGGGAGGAGTTCCCGGCGACCAGCCGCTGCTGGCCGCTGTTCGACGGCGCCGCCAACGTCGACGAGATCGACATGCCGCATCTCGCCGCGAAGGGCGCGACCCTGCGGCTGTTCGACCGGGAGAGCGGGCAGTGGTCGCTGAACTGGGCCTCCAGTCGCAGCGGCACCCTCTTCCCGCCGGTCTTCGGCCGGTTCGACGGCGATCGCGGCGCGTTCCACGGCGACGACCGTCACGACGGCAAGGACGTGCGGGTCCGCTTCGTCTGGTCCGGCGTCTGCGACACCGGGGCCCGCTGGGAGCAGGCCTTCTCGCTCGACGGCGGGGGCACCTGGCTGACCAACTGGGTCATGGAGTTCACCCGGGCTTCCTGAAGGCCCGCAGCGCGAACACCGGGTCGGCGCGCGGCCGGTCCTGGTCCGGCAGGGCTTCCAGCCGGGCGGCGAGCGCGTCGGTGCGCGGGTCGCCCGGCGGCAGCAGGGTGAACCAGCCGCGCCGCAGGTCGGCGGCCGTACGGCGAGGGCTGCGGCCCTGCCCCCGGCCCGGGAACCGGGCCCGCCCGGCGTCGACCAGACCCTGCGCGGCGGCGTGCGTCTCGACGCGGGGCTCGGCGTCCGGGGCGGGCCGGCGGGGGCGCGGGGCGAGGACGGCGTCGATGTCGCTGCCGACGTCGTGCGCGGCGGCCTTGTCGACGGTGGTGACGTACACACCGCCGGGCCGCAGCACCCGGGCGCACTCGGCGACGATGCTGCGCACGTCCTCGGCGTCGTCGACGAGATGCAGCAGCCACACACTGGTCACCGCGTCGAACACCCCGTCGGGGAAGGGCAGTCGGCGGCTGTCCGCGAGGACGATCGACCCCGGCAGACGGGCCGCGGCCATCCGCGCCATGCCGTACGTCAGGTCGGCGCCCGCCACCCGCAGCGCGGGCCGTGCCCCCGCGAGCCGCCGGGTGACGATCCCGGTGCCGCAGGCCACGTCGAGCAGACGGCGGGCGCCCTCGGGGACGAGGCCCAGAACGGCGCCGGCGGCCGCGGCGGCGCGAGGTTCGCCGCCGCGGGTGATGTCGTAGGCGTCGGCCTCCTTGTCGTAGTCCAGCACCTCACCGGGCTCCGTGGCCGGGGGCGAGCGCCTCCACCTTCTGCGCGAGCTCGAAGTCCTTCTCGGTCACCGCGCCGCCCACGCTGTGCGTGTTCACGGTCAGGGACACCGTGTTGTAGCCGAGCGTGAGGTCGGAGTGGTGGTCGAGCTCCTCCTGGACCTGGGCGATGTGGACGACCATCGCCGTGGCCGCGAAGTGCGAGGGCAGACCGTAGGAACGGGCGAGGCGGTCCCCGTCGAGCGACCAGCCCGGCAGTTCCGCGAGCCGGTCCTCGATCTCCTTCTGCGACAGCGGTTCGAGGGGCATGACGCTGCTCCTTCCTGGACTGCGGGTTCTCCTTCAGCGTGCCACACGGAGCCCACCGAAGCCCTGGTCACAAGGGCCCTCTTCCCCGGTGTGCCCCTTCGTCGTCTACGGTCCTCGTATGACCACCACTGCCGCCGACAAGGGCGTCGGCCCCCTGCTGCGGGCCTGGCGGGAGCAGCGCCGGGTCAGTCAGCTGGAGCTGGCGCTGCGGGCCGACTCCTCCGCCCGGCACATCAGCTTCATCGAGACGGGCCGTTCCCGGCCGAGCGAGGAGATGGTGCTGCGGCTGGCCGAGCATCTGGACGTCCCCGTGCGGGAGCGCAACGCGCTGCTGCTGGCGGCGGGTTACGCCCCGCGCTACTCGCAGACCCCGCTGGACGACCCGGCGCTGGACTCCGTGCGTGCGGGCATGGAGCGGCTGATCCAGGGCTACGAGCCGTATCCGGCGCTGGTGTTGGACGCGATGTACAACGTGCTCGCGGCCAACCGGGGCATCCTCATGCTGCTCGACGGCATCCCGGAGTCGCTGCTCGAGCCCCCGCTGAACGCGATGCGGCTGACGCTGCATCCCGAGGGCATGGCCCCTCGGATCCGCAACCTCGGTGAGTGGCGCGGGCATCTGCTCGCGCAGATGGAGCGGCAGATCGCGCTGCACCGCTCGCGGCCGCTGCGGGAGCTGTACGAGGAGGTGGCGGCGTATCCCGTGCCGGACACCGGTTCCGGTGAACCGCTGGAAGAGGCCCCGTACTTCGCGCTCCCGATGCTGATCGAGCACGAGGGCCGGGTGCTGTCGTTCATCTCCTCCATCTCCACCTTCAACACCCCCATGGACGTGACCGTCGCCGAGCTGGCCATCGAGACGTTCCTCCCGGCCGACCCGGCGACGGTCAAGTACCTTCAGTCCCTGATGTCCTGACGGGCCTTCAGAGCCATGTACTGGAGGACGGCGAACCCTGCGACGGTCAAGGCCTGCACGACGGTCCACACGGCGCCCGCCGTCGAAGGAGTCAGCCACAGGACCAGGGCGAGGCAACTGACCACGGTCCAGACGAGGTTGATCTCGACGACGGCCCGCACCGGCAGCGCGGCCGGGCGGGCCCGGGCGGCCAGCAGGCCGACGGCCGCGGCGTACACCGCCAGGAACGCCCCGAGTGCGAGCAGCAGCGTGGAGTCGACCCCCAGCAGGCGGCCCAGCGGCCCGGAGAGGGCCAGGTAGGCGAGGGCGTTCGCGCCGGTCACGGCCGCGTCGAGGGCGAGGAGGCGCCGCAGCGCGGTGTGCGCGTCGCCGGTGCGGACAAGAGCGGACAGCTGGGTGGCGGACATGGCGAATCACCCTCCGACGGGGTCGAGTTGAGGCTCCGGGAGAAGACGGGACCCGGGTTCCGGACCGGAGTGCGCCGGCCCGGAACCCGGTGTCACCACGATCCCGCCACCGGCCGGCACCGTCGATTACCCCCGAAGTAATGCCACACGTGGCGAGCGCCTCACCCACGACCCCGTGAGACCGGAAGCGGAACATGGCACACTGCCCTGCAGACTTCGGCGCGTAGGGGAGGCGTGGCGTGAGTGAGCGGCGGCCTGCGCCCACAGTGGGTCAGGTGGTGCTCGGCAGACGGCTCCAGGAGTTGCGGGAGGCGGCCGGGCTCAAGCGCGAGGAGGCCGCGAAGGTCCTCCGCGTGGCACCCGCGACCGTGCGGCGCATGGAGATGGCCGAGGTCGCGCTGAAGATCCCCTACGTGCAGCTGCTGCTGTCCACGTACGGCGTCCTGGAGGAGGAGACGGACGCCTTCGTCGCGCTGGCCGAGGAGGCGAACCAGCCGGGCTGGTGGCAGCGGTTCCACGATGTGCTGCCGGACTGGTTCAGCCTGTACGTGAGCCTGGAGGGTGCCGCCCGCCTCATCCGCTCCTACGAACCGCACTTCGTGCCCGGCCTGTTGCAGACCGAGGCGTACGCGCGCGCCGTCATGGAGGCGGGCACGATCGCGCAGCAGGGCTCCGACACGATCGAGCGGCACGTGTCCCTGCGGATGACCCGGCAGCAGCTTCTGGAGAAGCCCGATCCGCCCCACCTGTGGGTGATCATGGACGAGACGGTGCTGTGCCGGCCGGTCGGACAGGGCGGCGAGATCATGCGGGAACAGCTCGACAGGCTCCTGGAGTTCGCCGAGCGCGACCGGGTCACCCTGCAGATAGCGGAGTTCGCCGCGGGCCCGCACCCGGGGACGTACGCGCCCTTCTCGCTGTTCCGTTTCGCCGAGCCGGAACTGCCCGACATGGCGTTCACCGAGTATCTGACCGGCGCCCTGTACCTGGACTCGCGCGCGGAGGTCTCCGCGCATCTGGAGGTCCTGGACCACATGACGGCGCGCGCCGCGTCGGCCGAACGCACCAAGAAGATCCTGCGGGAGCGCCGCGCGACCTGTTGAGCCACGCATCACTCGGGCCGCGCACGGCAACCTTCCCGCCACCCCCGACGACTCCCGAGCAGACCCCCGTCAGGCACCGCGCACCGAGGAGAGGACACCGCATGACCGGATCCGGATCCGAAGCCGCGCCCACCACCGTCGACACCAGCCGGCCGCATCCGGCGCGGGTGTACGACTGGTGGCTGGGCGGCAAGGACAACTACCCGGTGGACGAGGCGCTGGCCCGCAGGATCCTCGCCACGGACGGCACCGCGGTGCGCGGGGCGCGCGCCAACCGCAGGTTCATGCACCGGGCGGTGCGGACGGCCGCCGAGGCCGGGATCCGCCAGTTCCTGGACATCGGCACCGGCATCCCCACCGAGCCGAACCTCCACCAGGTGGCCCAGGAGGTCGCCCCGGAGTCGAGGGTCGTGTACGCCGACAACGACCCGATCGTCCTCAGGCACGCCCAGGCGCTGCTGCACAGCGCCCCCGAGGGCGCCACGAACTATGTGCACGCCGACGTCCGGGACCCCGACACCATCCTGCGGCTGGCCGCGGAGACCCTGGACTTCACGCGGCCCGTCGCGCTGTCCCTGGTGGCCCTGACCCACTACCTGAGCGAGGAGCCCGAGGGCGACGACGTGTACGGGCTGCTGAAGCGGTACGTCGACGAGCTCGTGTCGGGCAGCTTCCTCATCCTGTCGCAGGTCACCCCCGACCTCAGCCCGGAGGCCATCGCGAAGGCCACGGAGCACTTCCGCGCCGGCGGCACAGCGTTCCACCCGCGTTCCCTGGCCGAGTTCTCGCGCTTCTTCGACGGTCTGGAGCTGCTCGGCCCCGGCGTGATCCCGGTCTCCGGCTGGCGCCCCGGCCCCGAGGACGTGGCCGCCCAGGCGGAGGGCATCGTGCCGGTCTACGCGGGGGTCGCCCGCAAGGCGTGACCTGACCCGAACGGGTGCCGCCGACGGGTGCGCTCCCCTGCCCAGCCCTAGCTTCGAGAAGCACGGGCAAGCAAGGGAGCGCATGTGACCGACACCCAGACACCGCCCTCGGAGCCGGGTGCGGCGCTGCTGCGGGCCGGGAGGTTCTTCCGGCCCGGCACGCCCGCGTCCGACCTGCACAGCATCGGGCTGACGGGTGGACGCGAGTCGGACGCCTTCTACCGGGACCGGTGGAGCCACGACAAGGTCGTGAACTCCACGCACGGTGTCAACTGCACGGGTTCGTGCCGCTGGAAGGTGTACGTCAAGGACGGCATCATCACGTGGGAGACCCAGCAGACCGACTACCCGAGCGTCGGCCCCGACCGCCCCGAGTACGAACCTCGCGGCTGCCCCCGGGGCGCCGCCTTCTCCTGGTACACCTACTCCCCCACCCGGGTGCGCTACCCGTATGTGCGCGGTGTCCTGCTGGAGCTGTACCGCGAGGCCCTCGGCCGACTCGGTGACCCGGTCCTCGCCTGGGCCGACATCCAAGGCGACCCCGAACGCCGCCGCCGCTACCAGCAGGCCCGCGGCAAGGGCGGCCTGGTGCGCGCCACCTGGGACGAGGCGGTGGAGATCGTCGCGGCCGCACAGGTCCACACGATCAAGACGTACGGCCCCGACCGCATCGCCGGCTTCTCCCCCATCCCGGCGATGTCGATGGTGTCGCACGCGGCGGGCGCCCGGTTCCACTCCCTGATCGGCGCCCCGATGCTGTCGTTCTACGACTGGTACGCCGACCTGCCCGTGGCCTCCCCGCAGGTCTTCGGCGACCAGACCGACGTCCCGGAGTCGGGCGACTGGTGGGACGCCGCGTATCTGATGATGTGGGGCTCGAACGTCCCGGTGACCCGCACCCCCGACGCGCACTGGATGGCGGAGGCCCGTTACCGGGGCCAGAAGGTGGTCGTGGTCGCGCCGGACTACGCCGACAACGCCAAGTTCGCCGACGAGTGGCTGCACCCGCACCCCGGCACGGACGGCGCGCTGGCCCTCGCCATGGGGCACGTGATCCTCAAGGAGTTCTTCGTCGACCGCGAGACACCGTTCTTCGCGGACTACGTACGGAAGTTCACCGACCTGCCCTTCCTGGTGACGCTCACCGAGAAGGACGGCGGCTACGTCCCGTCCAAGTTCCTGCGCGCCACCGACCTCGGTCAGGAGGGCGAGGGCGCGGAGTGGAAGACGGTCGTGCTGGACGCGGCGAGCGGCCGCGCGGTCGTCCCCAACGGCTCCCTGGGCTTCCGCTGGACCGAGTCCGGCAAGGGCCGCTGGAACCTCGAACTCGGCCCGATCGAACCGACGTTGACCCTGCACGGGCAGAAGATCTCCCGGGGCGTCGAGGTGCTGCTCCCCCGCTTCGACACCGAGGGCGGCGAGCACGGCCAGGGCCGCGGTGACGTCGTACGGCGCGGTGTGCCGGCTACGCGACTGGGCGGGCCGAGCGGCCCCCTGGTGACGACTGTCTACGATCTGCTGCTGGCGCAATACGGTGTGCAGCGTCCCGGCCTCCCCGGTACCTGGCCCGCCTCCTACGAGGACGCCGAGGCCCCCGGCACCCCCGCCTGGCAGGAGGTGCACACCTCCGTCCCGGCCGCCAAGTGCGTCAAGATCGCCCGGGAGTTCGCGCGGACCGCCGAGCGCTCCAAGGGCCGCTGCATGATCCTGATGGGCGCCGGCACCAACCACTGGTTCCACTCCGAGACGATCTACCGCTCCTTCCTCGCCCTGCTCCAGCTCACCGGCTGCCAGGGCCGCAACGGCGGCGGCTGGGCGCACTACGTCGGCCAGGAGAAGTGCCGCCCGGTCACCGGCTGGGCGACGCTGGCCGCCGCCTCCGACTGGTCGCGGCCGCCGCGGCAGATGATCGGCACGGCCTACTGGTTCCTCAACACCGACCAGTGGCGCTACGACCACTTCAGCGCCGACGTGCTCGCCTCGCCGCTCGGTGAGGGCCGGTTCAAGGGCATGACGGGCGCCGACTGCCTGGCCCTGTCGGCGCGTTCGGGATGGATGCCGTCGTATCCGACCTTCGACCGCAACCCGCTGGACCTGGGCGAGGCCTTCGGCGACCCGGTGGCGAAGGCGGTGGCCGAACTCCGGGCGGGAACACTGAACTTCGCCTGCGAGGACCCGGACGCCCCCGAGAACTGGCCGCGCGTGCTGACACTGTGGCGGGCCAACCTGCTCGGCTCGTCGGCGAAGGGCGCCGAGTACTTCACCAGGCACCTGCTGGGCACGCACTCGTCGCTCAGCGCCCAGGAGGCCGAACCCGACGAGCGGCCCCGGGACGTGACCTGGCGGGACGAGGCCCCCGAGGGCAAGCTCGACCTGCTGCTGTCGCTGGACTTCCGGCAGACCTCCTCCACGCTGCTCTCGGACGTCGTCCTGCCGGCCGCGACCTGGTACGAGAAGCACGATCTGTCCAGCACGGACATGCACCCCTACGTGCACTCCTTCACCCCGGCCGTGGACCCGCCCTGGCAGGCCCGCACCGACTTCGACACCTTCAAGGTGCTGGCCGACCGGCTGAGCGAGATGGCCGTCCTGCACCTCGGCGTCCGCAAGGACCTGGTGGCCACCCCGATGCAGCACGACACCCCGGGCGAGACGGCCCAGCCCGGCGGCGTCGTCCTGGACTGGAAGCGCGGCGAGTGCGATCCGGTGCCCGGCAGGACGCTGCCGAACCTCACGGTCGTCGAGCGGGACTACACGGCGATCGGCGCGAAGTTCCGGGCGCTCGGCCCGCTGGTGGAGGAACTGGGCCTGCCCTGCAAAGGCATCGCCCTCAGACCGGACGAGGAGGTCGACCACCTCCGGGAGCTCAACGGGGTGGTCCGCGAGGGCCCCGCCGCGGGTCGCCCGTCCCTGGACACGGCCGTGAAGGCCGCCAACACGATCCTGACCCTGTCCGGCACCACCAACGGACGTCTCGCCACCCAGGGCTTCCACACCCTGGAGGAGCGCACCGGCCAGGAGATGGCGCACCTGGCCGCCGAGCACGAGGGCAAGCGGATCACGTACGCCGACACCCAGGCGGCGCCCGTCCCGGTGATCACCTCGCCGGAGTGGTCCGGCAGCGAGGCCGGCGGTCGACGGTACACAGCCTTCACGCTGAACACCGAGCACCTCAAGCCGTGGCACACCCTCACCGGGCGCCAGCACTTCTTCCTCGACCACGACTGGATCCACGAGCTCGGCGAGGCGCTTCCGATCTACCGGCCGCCGCTCGACATGAACAAGCTGTTCAACGAACCCGAGCTCGGCCCGGACGGCCAACGGGAGGTGACGGTCCGCTACCTCACCCCGCACAACAAGTGGTCCATCCACTCCGAGTACCAGGACAACCTGTTCATGCTCGCCCTCTCCCGCGGCGGACAGTCCATCTGGATGTCCCCGCAGGACGCGGACGCCATCGGCGCGCAGGACGACGACTGGATCGAGGCGGTCAACCGCAACGGCGTGGTCGTCGCCCGGGCGATCGTCTCGCACCGGATGCCGGCCGGCACGGTCTACATGCACCACGCACAGGAACGCACCGTCAACGTCCCCAAGACGGAGGCGACCGGAAAGCGCGGCGGCATCCACAACTCGCTCACCCGTCTGATCCTCAAACCGTCCCATCTCGTAGGCGGCTACGCCCAGTTGAGCTGGGCGTTCAACTACCTGGGCCCGACGGGCAACCAGCGCGACGAGGTGACGGTCATCCGCCGCCGCAGCCAGGAGGTCGAGTACTGATGCGCGTAATGGCCCAAGTGGCGATGGTCATGAACCTCGACAAGTGCATCGGCTGCCACACCTGCTCGGTCACCTGCAAGCAGGCGTGGACCAACCGGCAGGGCATGGAGTACGTCTGGTTCAACAACGTCGAGACCCGGCCCGGCCAGGGCTATCCGCGCCGCTACGAGGACCAGGAGAAGTGGCGCGGCGGCTGGGAGCTGAACAAGCGCGGCGCGCTCAGGCTCAAGGCGGGCGGCCGCTTCCACAAGCTCCTCGGCATCTTCTCCAACCCGAAACTGCCGGAGATCAAGGACTACTACGAGCCCTGGACGTACGACTACAAGAACCTCACGGACGCCCCGCTCGGCGACGACTACCCGGTGGCCCGGCCGGTGTCGCAGATCGACGGCAAGCCGATGAAGATCGAGTGGTCCTCGAACTGGGACGACAACCTCGCCGGCGCCCCCGCCTACGGCGACCTCGACCCGATGGTCGAACGCACCCGCCAACAGGCCGCGGACAAGGTGAAGTTCGAGTTCGAGCAGACCTTCATGTTCTATCTGCCGCGCATCTGCGAGCACTGCCTCAACCCGTCCTGCGTCGCCTCGTGCCCCTCGGGCGCGATGTACAAGCGGGCCGAGGACGGCATCGTCCTGGTCGACCAGGACCAGTGCCGGGGCTGGCGGATGTGTGTGACCGGATGCCCGTACAAGAAGGTCTACTTCAACCACCGCACCGGCAAGGCCGAGAAGTGCACGATGTGCTATCCGCGCGTCGAGGTCGGTCTGCCGACGGTCTGCTCGGAGACGTGCGTGGGCCGCCTCCGCTACCTCGGCGTGATCCTCTACGACGCCGACAAGGTGACCGCCGCCGCCTCCACTCCCGACGAGAAGGGCCTGTACGAGGCCCAGTTGGACGTGTTCCTCGACCCCGACGACCGTGCCGTGCAACGGGCGGCGGAGGAGGCCGGGATCCCGTACGACTGGATGGAGGCGGCCCGCCGCTCCCCCGTGCGGGCGCTGATCAGCACGTACAAGGTGGCGCTGCCCCTGCATCCGGAGTACCGCACCATGCCGATGGTCTGGTACATCCCGCCCCTGTCCCCGGTGGTGGACGCGCTGACCGAGACCGGTCACGACGGCGAGGACGCCCAGAACCTCTTCGGCGCCATCGACACGCTCCGCATCCCGCTGGAGTACCTCGCGGAGGTCTTCACCGCGGGCGACACCGCCCCGGTGCGGTCGTCCCTGGAGAAGCTCGCGGCGATGCGTGCCCACATGCGCGCGATCAACCTCGGCGAGGACCCGGACCCGTCGGTCACCCAGGCCGTCGGCATGGAGCCCGAGGAGATCGAGGAGATGTACCGGCTGCTGGCGATCGCCAAGTACGAGGACCGCTACGTCATCCCGACCGCGGCCGTCGGTGACGCGCGCCGGCTGGAGGAGTCGGCGATCCCGGACGACTGCAGCCTCGAATACGACGGCGGCCCCGGCATGGGCGGCGACGGGCCGTTCGGCCAGGACTCCGGCCGCAAGCTGCTGCCGGTGGTGTCCGTGGAGAGCTTCCACGGACTGCGCAGACGCCAGACGTCCGACGACCCGGCCGACGCCGAGGAGGTCTGATGCCCTCGTACGCCGTGCTGTACCAGGCAGCCGCGCTCTGTCTGACGTACCCCGACGACGACTTCCGCGCCCGGCTGCCCCTGCTGCGCGAAGCGGCCCCGCAGCTGCGGGAGTTCGTCGACCACGCGGCTCTCACCCCGCCGCAGGAGCTGGCCGCGCACTACGTCCAGGTCTTCGACTTCAAGAACCGGCACAGCCTCTATCTGAGCTGGTGGCAGGACGGGGACACCCGCCGACGCGGTATGTCGCTGGTCCGCTTCAAGGAGGTCTACCGCGCCGCCGGACTGGAGTTCACCGGCGAGGAGCTGCCCGACTTCCTGCCCGCGGTCCTCGAGTTCACGGCCCGCACCGGCAGCACCGACCTGCTCACCGAACACCGGGACGGCCTGGAGCAACTTCGCTCCCGGCTCACCGACTTCGGAACACCGTACGCGTCCGTCCTGGACGCCGTATGCGCCACACTGCCGAACGCATACACCGGGGTGCGCTCATGACCACACTCCTCTGGGGCGTCCTGCCGTACGTGGCCCTCGCCCTGCTCGTCGCCGGTCTGATCTGGCGCTACCGCTACGACAAGTTCGGCTGGACGACCCGCTCCTCGCAGATCTACGAGTCGAAGCTGCTGAACATCGCCTCGCCGGCGTTCCATTACGGCATCCTCTTCGTGCTGGCCGGGCACCTCGTGGGGCTGTTCGTGCCGATGTCGTGGACGGAGAACTTCGGGATCAGCGAGCACACGTACCACCTGCTCTCGCTCTACGGCGGCACGGCGGCCGGGCTGCTCACGGTCGGCGGGATCCTGTTGCTCGTGTACCGCCGACGGACGAAGGCGCCCGTCTTCCGGGCGACGACCGCCAACGACAAGCTCATGTACCTGGTGCTGCTCGCGGCGATCGCGATGGGCATGATCGCCAAGCTGACCCATGCCTCCGGCGACGGCTACAACTACCGCGAGTCCATCGGCCCCTGGGCGCGCAGTCTGTTCACCCTCCGGCCGGACATCGACCGGATGGAGGGGGTGCCGGTGCTGTACCAGGTGCACGCGGTGATCGGGATGGCGCTGATCGCGTTCGTGCCGTACAGCCGGCTGGTGCACATGTTCAGCGCACCAGTGATGTACCTGTTCCGCCCGTATGTCGTGTACCGCAGCCGCGACCCCGAGCAGTTGGGGCCGCGGCCGGAGCGGCGGGGCTGGGAGAAGACGGGCTCGTAGAGCGTCAGCCGCCGTCGTAGTGGCCGTCAGTGCTGTTGTCGTGCTGGCCGGCCGGGGCCGCCTCCACGGAGAAGTCCCGGTTCTCCGGGGCGTCCACGACCCCGTGCACGCCCGCGGCCGCCGCCCCCGCCAGCAGCACCCCGGCCGCCAGAGCCGCCAGCCTGGTGCGCCGCTTCCCGCTGTCGTCCATACTCATGTCCCTCCGTGAAGTCCGTTACCACCGACCAGCATTGAGGGCCGGGGCCGCGCAGGCGAGGTGGAACGGAGCATCTTCACAAAGGGAATCTCAGGCCGCGCCGCCCTTCCGGCCCCTGTCGTCCTTCTCGTCGTCGACGATCTCCGCGTCCACCACGCCTTCCTCCTCCGGCGGTTCGGACGACGCCGACTGCTCCTGACCGGCGGCCGGTTCGGGCTGCGCCTGGGCGTACATCGCCTGGCCCATCTTCTGGCTGACGGTGGCGAGTTTCTCGACGCCGGTGCGCAGCGCGTTCGTCTCGGCGTTCCGCTCCAGGAGCGCCTTCAGTTCCGAGATCGCCGACTCCACCTCGGACCTGGTGTCGGCGGGGACGCGTTCCTCGTTGTCACGGACGAACTTCTCGGTCTGGTAGACGAGTTGCTCGGCGTGATTGCGGGTCTCGGCCGCCTCCCGGCGGTTGCGGTCCTCCTCGGCGTACTGCTCGGCCTCGCGCATCATGCGGTCGATGTCGTCCTTGGGGAGCGCGGAGCCGCCCGTCACCGTCATCTTCTGTTCGCGACCGGTCGCCAGGTCCTTGGCGGAGACGTGCATGATCCCGTTGGCGTCGATGTCGAACGCGACCTCGATCTGCGGGACGCCGCGCGGTGCGGGCGGCAGTCCGGTCAGGTCGAAGACGCCCAGCTTCTTGTTGTACGCGGCGATCTCCCGCTCGCCCTGGTACACCTGGATGCCCACCGAGGGCTGGTTGTCGGTCGCCGTCGTGAAGATCTCCGAACGGCGGGTCGGGATCGTGGTGTTGCGCTCGATGAGCTTGGTCATGATGCCGCCCTTGGTCTCGATGCCCAGGGACAGCGGGGTGACGTCGAGCAGCAGGACGTCCTTCACATCGCCGCGGATGACACCGGCCTGGAGGGCCGCGCCGACGGCGACGACCTCGTCCGGGTTGACGCCCTTGTGCGGGTCCTTGCCGGTGAGTTCCTTGACGAGGTCGGTGACGGCGGGCATCCGGGTCGAGCCGCCGACGAGGATGACGTGGTCGACCGCGGCCAGCTTGATGCCGGCGTCCTTGACGGCCTGGTGGAAGGGGGTCGTGCAGCGGTCGAGGAGGTCGGCGGTCAGCTCCTGGAACTGGGCGCGCGTCATCTTCTCGTCGAGGTGCAGGGGGCCCTCGGCGGAGGCGGTGATGTAGGGGAGGTTGATCGTCGTCTCCGACGAGCTCGACAGCTCGATCTTGGCCTTCTCGGCTCCCTCGCGCAGCCGTTGCAGCGCCATCTTGTCCTTGCCGAGGTCCACGCCGTACTGCCCCTGGAACTTCTTCACCAGGTGCTCCATGACCCGCTGGTCCCAGTCGTCGCCGCCGAGATGGGTGTCGCCGTTGGTCGCCTTGACCTCGATGACGCCGTCGCCGATCTCCAGCAGGGAGACGTCGAAGGTGCCGCCGCCGAGGTCGAAGACGAGGACGGTCTGCTCCTCGCCCCGGTCCAGGCCGTAGGCGAGCGCGGCGGCCGTGGGCTCGTTGATGATCCGCAGCACCTTCAGGCCCGCGATCTCCCCGGCCTCCTTGGTGGCCTGCCGCTGGGCGTCGTCGAAGTACGCCGGGACGGTGATCACCGCGTCGGTGACGTCCTCGCCGAGATAGGACTCGGCGTCCCGCTTCAGCTTCTGCAGGACCCGCGCGGAGAGCTCCTGCGCCCGGTAGCGGGTGCCGTCGACATCCCCCTGGTCCGGGAAGCGCCAGCTCCCGTCGCCCATGTACCGCTTCACCGAACGGGCCGTCCGCTCGACGTTCGTCACAGCCTGCCGTTTGGCGACCTCCCCGACGAGTACCTCGCCGTTCTTGGCGAAGGCCACGACCGACGGTGTGGTCCTGGCCCCCTCCGCATTGGCGACGACCGTGGGGTCGCCGCCCTCCAGGACGGCCACCACGGAATTCGTGGTGCCCAGATCGATCCCGACCGCGCGTCCCATCGCTGTCCCCTTCCGCCAGGGCACTTCCCGGACTCCAGCACAAAACTTGAGTGGGCTGTTGTCAATGCCGCGTACCCGTGCCGGGTACCCGGAAAGGGGCGATGCCGCGCCCCTCGCAAGGGGGGACGCGGCATCGCGGGACGTACGGGTGTCAGGCGAGCTTCGCCGACAGGGTGATCGGTACGGCCTTGAGGGCCTGGCTGACGGGGCAGTTCACCTTGGCCTGCTCCGCCGCGGCGACGAAGCCGTCCTCGTCGAGGCCGGGCACGGTGCCCTCGACGGTGAGGTGGACGCCGGTGATGCCCTCGCCCGGCTGGAAGGTGACATCGGCGGAGGTGACGAGCTTGGTGGGCGGGGTGCCGGCCCCCGCGAGGGCGTGCGAGAACGCCATCGAGAAGCAGCTGGAGTGGGCGGCCGCGATCAGCTCCTCGGGGCTGGTCTTGCCGTTGGCCTCCTGGGTGCGGGCAGCCCACGTCACCGGCTGCTCGTCGATGGCGCCGGAGGAGTCGAAGGTGACGACTCCGTTGCCCTCGAGCAGGTTGCCTTCCCAGACGGTGTGTGCGGAGCGCGTGGTAGCCACGGTCAGTCCTTTCGTGTGGTCCCGGTTCCGGGTGATGCACCCCATCCGATCACACTCCGGCGCGGCTCACCCTGAAGACCGGCCCGCGCGGACTGAAGGGCAGCCGCGCGCCCTCCGGGATCAGATACGCGTGTTCGCGCCGCACCCTCAGGACGTCGCACCAGCCGTCCGTGATCACCAACACGGGCGCGCCGGGCGGGAAGTCGTCGGCGCGGTGCAGCAGGTCGATACCGGGCTGCAGGACCGTACCGCCCCGACCGCGCACCCGCACCCGGCCCGCGATCTCGGTGACCGGCAGATAACCGGCGTCGTACGGGGCCGCGTCACAGAACACGACCCGCGCGGCCGGTACGTCCCGGGCCTCGGCGTACGAGGCGATCGCGCCCAGCGCCTTGCCGAGCAGGGTCCGGTCCATGGACCCGGAGGTGTCCAGGACGACGCCGAAGGTGCAGCGGGCGATCTCCTCGGGCGGAAAATACCGGCCCGCGCGGGGGATGTCGGGGGTGGACGACTGGCGGCGGGAGGGGCGCGCGTACGTCCGCAGCGGCTCCGGTCGGGGCACGAACTCGTCGAACCAGCGGGCCAGTCGGGCGTCCCACGGCAGCGGCGGGTGGCTGAGCGCGCGGATCTCCTCGACCAGGCCGCCGGGCAGGAACCCGCGGGCCTGCTGCTGGTGCAGGTCCAGGCCGTGGCCGAGACCGCGGCGGTAGAACTCGTCGAGGTCGACGTAGTCCCGGGGCGAGCCGAGCGGGCCGCCGAGGACGTCACCGAGGCCCTTGCCGCGCAGGGTGCCCAGGCGACGCATCCGGCGCAGGTCGCCGGCGATACGGTCGTAGACCTCCTCCGCGGACAGGTCCCTCAGCCCGGGGTCGAGGAGCAGCCCGTCGGGCATGGTGCCGATCTGCATGTCGACCAGCCAGCCGTTGATGACGTAGTCGCAGGCGACGTTGAACAGGAACGGGTCGCGGGTGCCGCAGCGGTCGCCGTGGCGCAGGGCGGCGTGCAGCATCTCGTGGGCGAGGACGAACCGCCATTCCTCGTCGTCGAGTTCGCGCAGCGGGTTGATGTAGATCTCGGCGAGTCCGGCGTTGACCGCGGCGACGGAGATGTCGTGGGCGCGGGCCAGTTCGGCGTCGGCGACCAGGGTGATGCCGGCCGCGATGCCGCCGAGCAGCGGGTAGGAGGAGACGAACCAGCTCAACGCCCGCTCCCACGGCTGGAGTCGGGTCGAGCCGCCGCGCATCGACGGACGGCGGCCGCCCGCCACGTCCATGGCGGTGGCGACGGTACGGGTGAGGGCGTGCGCGAAGTCCAGCTGCCAGTTCTTCGGGGCGCCGCCCATCCACACGTCCCAGGGCACGAGCAGTTGGTCCGGTTCACGGCCCGCCGTGCCGCAGTGCTCGTACACGGGCGGGATGCCGTCGCGGCGCCAGCGGGCGGCGAGCTGCTCCTCGTCGCCGTCGGGGTAGGACGGCGGCAGGTACTCGGGGGTGCGGCCGATGGCGAAGCCGAGCAGGAAGCGGTTGACGACGGCACAGCGGGCGGCCAGTTCGAACCGGTCGGGCTGGGTGCGGCGGCCCTCCTTCGCCGGGACGTGGCCGAAGCCGAGGTGGATGATGCCGTGGGCGATCGCCCAGGCCCAGTCGACGGGGTCGGCGCGACGGGTGGGGTGGACGTGCAGGGTGCCGTCGGAGTCGACGCGGACCAGCCCGGAGGCCGGCGAGTGGGGGCAGTCCTCCTTGCGGCAGGTGCTGAACCCGGTCGCGGCGAGGGCCCGGTTGGCCCGCACCAGCCGCAGTCCCTCGGCGAAGGCCTCGGCCGCGAGGTCCTTCTTCGCCGGCTTCGCGGCGCGCGTACGGCTCACCGCCACGCCCCCTCAGTACGGCTCACTGGCGCGCCTCCACCAGCCGCGGCATGTCACGGGCCGCCTCGACCAGGAACCAGGCGGGCAGCAGCGGGTTGCCGTCGGTGTCCGGGGCGATGACGCTCTGCGCGACCTCCACCGAGATCTCGGCGAGCTGCACGAGCAGCGACTTGGCGCGGTACGCCGTCTGCTGCGCGGCCGCCGAGAGGTGCTCCTTGCTGGCGGGAAGCTCCTTGACCAGACGGCCGCGGAAGGACTCGGCGAGGTAGTACAGGAGGTCGCGGTCCTCCATCCGGTGCGGCCAGCGGGCGTCGCCCTTGATGATCGCCTCGATGCCGTACTGGCCGCGCACGATCTTGACGTAGCCGCAGAACGCGACGGCGTGCGCAGGGGTCAGCGTGCCGTGCGCGATCACCTTCAGCGTCTCCTCGTCGAGGCCGCGGCCGAAGGAGTGCAGGGCGTCGGAGAGCATGTGCCAGGAGCGGGGCGTGGAGAACGGCTCCTCGGTCTTGGGAGGCTTGGACCACAGGTGGTCGGGCCGGTCGATGAGGTGGTCCAGGACCCAGGGGTGGATGCCGTTGCCCGCGGCCCAGACGAGCCAGTCCTTGGCGGAGGCCTCCAGGTGGACGTGGGCGAGCCGGTTGACCAGCGCGGAGGCGATGGGGCGGGCGAGCGCGTTGTCGGTGGCGCGGTTGCCGGCGCCGATCACGATCGAGCCGGCCGGGAGGTCGTAGGTGCCGATACGGCGGTCCAGGATCAGCGAGTAGAACGCCTTCTGCACATCCGGGGTGGCCGCGTTGAGCTCGTCCAGGAACAGGCAGTACGGCTCGTCGCGGGCGATCGCCTCCGGCGGGCAGAACACCGAGCGGCCGTCGCGGATCTGCGGCACGCCGATCAGGTCCTCGGGAGCGAGCTGAGTGCCCAGCAGACTCACGCACTCCAGTCCCAGGGACTCGGCGAACTCCCGTACCAGGGAGGACTTTCCGATACCGGGGGCGCCCCAGATGAAGACCGGCCGCACGGTCGCGAGACCGAGCAGCAGCTCCGGGATCCGGGCGGGAGTGACGGTGACGGCAGCCTGCACGCAGGGGCTCCAGGGGATGTTCGAGAAGGGCGCGCTGGTGCGCGGGGTCCGATGCGAACAGTGTGTGCGCCGCCGCTGCGGGACGCACACGATTTTCCGGGCCCGCGGCGCGAGGGGCGTACCACCGGAGCCGCTCACGGGTGGGACGGGGCGGCATGTGCGGGGCGCGCGGCAGTGACCGGAATGTGCCCTGGGCAAACGCGTGCCGCGGTGACACGGTGTGCGCGGTCCTCCGTGTGAGCCGCTCCTCCGTTCATGGGGGTATGGAGGAGCGGCGGACCTCGAGAGCTAGGCCGCGCGCCGGTCCTCGTCCTGACGTGTCGTCAAAGGCACCTGGGGGCCGTCCGATTCGCGCAGCCAGCGGCGCAGGACGCGGTGGACGTGCTCGGCGCCGACGAGTTCCTCGGTGTCCGCCACGGGCGCGGACAGGGCGACGGGCGACAGCAGGAACGGCCGGCCCTGGGCGCCGCCGAGACCGCCGTGCGAGCCGATCTGCTCCTCGAAGGCGAGGACTTCGCCGTCGACCGGGTCGTACCAGGAGTTGACCATGATGTCGGCGGTGTGCGCGAAGCCGTGCGTGCGGCGTACGACGTCGGCGGCGCCCGGCCCGAAGGCGGCCAACGGGCCCGGTTCCTCGTCGAGTCGGCCGACCGGGATCTCCGTACCGAACGGCCCCAGGACCACTCCCCCGTGCTCCGCGCTGCGTACGAGGAGGAATCCGATGCCCGGGTGGTTGGCGAGCGTGGTCAGCAGGGCGGGGTGGCGGGCGTCGATCTCCTCCTTGGTCATCCGGTGGTGCACGTCCGGGAAGGAGACCAGGCCGAGGTTGCCGGAGGCCAGCACGAGCGGCTCCGAGCGGCGGCGCGAGGGCCGGCGCTGCTCGTCGCGCTCCTCGACGGGGATGCGCAGCGCGGCCCGTACGGCGGCGCGGGCCTCGGCGCCGCTGTGGGTGCGCTGCGCCTTGCGGGGCACGGGCAGCCCGCAGCCCGCCCGCACCAGGTCGCCGAGGGAGAGGCCGTAGCGGGTGCGGAAGGTCTCGCCGGGGCTCTGGCCGTGGTCGGACAGGACGACGATCCGGTACGGGCGCGGGGCGTGCTCGGCGACGTTCTCGATCAACGCGAGGGAGCGGTCGAGGCGTTCGAGGACCTTCTCGGCGTCGCGGCTGTGCGGCCCGGAGTGGTGGGCGACCTCGTCGTAGGCGACGAGGTCGGCGTAGACGGCGGTGCGGCCGGCCAGCATGTCGCCCATCACCGCGGCGACGACGACGTCCCGTTCGACGACGGTCGCGAAGGCGCGGACGAGGGGGTAGAGGCCGCCGCGCTTGACGCGCGGGCGGGCCCGGCAGGCACGGCTCCTGGTCGACTGGGTGATCTCCCGGCCGACCTCGGCGAAGAACGACAGGGCCGTGCGGACGGCGTTGGCCGGGTCGGAGAAGTACGCGAAGTAGCCCGCACGGGAGCGGGTCTCGCGGCTGCGGCGGCGGGTGGCGATGGACAGCACGAGGGCCTGTTCGTCGGCGCCGCCGCTGAAGAGGTTGCCGCGGCTGGCGCCGTCGGCGCTGAGCAGCCCGCCGTCACCGGTGCGTGCCACCGCCCGGCGCTGGAGCTCGGCGGCGCTGGTGGGGCGGTTGCAGACCATCACCTCCTGGCTGTCCTTCTCGTACCAGCGGAAGGCCGGCACGTCCTCGTTGCTGCCGTGCAGGATGCCGAGCTGGCTGGCGCCGGTCTGGCTGGACCAGTCGGTGCGCCACGGGGTGAGCCGGTGGGTACCGTCCATCCACTGGGCGACGGTGGGCATGAGGCCCTTCTTCACCGCGGCCTCCAGGACGTCGTGGCCGACGCCGTCCAGCTGGAGGAAGACCGTCCCCGGCGTGACGGGCCCGGCCGGGCGCGCGCCGCGGCGGCGGTCGGCGAGCCGGTAGAGCCGGCGCCGGTAGGCGTCGTCGTCGCGCACGGCCAGGGCGGCGCCGGTGGCGGAGGCGACGGCCGACATCACGGCGGCGACCACGACCGCGGTCTCCCAGGCGGCCGCGCCGCGCTCGGTGGGGTTCAGCCGGAGTGCCAGCAGGAGCAGGAAGCCGTTGAGGACGAAGACCAGCAGGCCGAGCACGAGGGCCGGCACCAGCAGCAGGAGCCGTACGAGAAGCGGCCAGACCAGCGCCGACAGCACACCGAAGGCGCCGGCGCCCAGGGCTGCGGTGACCGCGATGTCGGTGGCGCTGTCACCGTCCGCGGACCGGAGCTGGAACTCCGGCAGGATGCCGGCCAGCACGAGCATGGTGACCGTGGAGACCGCCCACACCGCGACGCTCCGCCCCGCCTGACTGGCGACCCGCCGCCAACGCCCGCCTCGCACGCCCCGCACACCTCACGTCCCGGGCCCGTCGTCGGAGCGGGCCTGCACCCACCCTGTCACAACGCACGGAGGTCCCCCGGCGTCCCCGGGCGGGTGTCAGCGGCCGTCGTAGCCCGCGGTCGGCATCGACAGCCGGCGGTGGATCCGGGCCTTCATCTGGGCGTCGTACGACGGTTCGGCGCGCCCCACGGTCTCCACCCGCACCCCGCGACGTGCGCACTCGGCGACGAACTCCTCGACGGAGGACAGGGCGCTCTCCAGGACCCGCTGGCTGGGCGCGACGAACAGATCGGTGCCGGGGCGGACACCGTCCCACAGGACGCAGTGGTCGGCGCGCAGACCCCGCACGAGGAGTTCCCGGCCGACGATGTAGCCCCGCTCCGCCGCCCAGCGAGCGCACATGGCGTGCTGGCTGCGGGAGTCCACCAGGAAGGGATCCGCCTCCAGCTCCTCCAACGGCGTCAGACTCGCGATCGCCGTGACGCGCACCGGTCCCATGGCGTCCCCCTCACCTCCGGGTTTCGCCGCCGACCCTACTCCTGCCCGTAGGCTTCGGGGAGTCGCGCGAAGGAGGCAAAGAGGTGCCGGTGGAGATCACCTGGTGGGGTCACGCCACCTGCACGGTCGAGGACTCGGACGTCCGCGTGCTCACCGATCCTCTGTTCGCCCGCCGGCTCGCGCATCTGCGCCGCCGCCGCGGCGCGGTGCCGCCGCCCGGCGCCTGGCGCGCGGACGTGGCGCTCGTCTCCCATCTGCACGCCGACCACCTGCACGTTCCCTCGCTGGCCCGGCTCGCACCGGGCACGCGCCTGCTCGTTCCCCGGGGCGCACCCCAGGCCGTGCCGGGACTGCGCCGGCTCGCCCACCTCCAGGTCGACGAGGTGGCGCCCGGGGACGAGACGGTGATCGGGGACGTGGTCGTACGGACCGTCCCGGCTCGGCACGACGGGCGACGGCTGCCCCTGGGGCCGCACCGCTCCCCCGCGCTCGGCTATGTCGTCGAGGGCGAGGCGCGCACCTACTTCGCCGGGGACACCGGGCTGTTCGACGCGATGGCCGAGGAGGTCGGGCCGGTCGACGTGGCGCTGCTGCCGGTCGGCGGCTGGGGACCGTACCTGGGCGAAGGGCATCTGGACGCGGGGCGGGCGGCCGAGGCGCTGGCCCGGCTCGAACCGGTGAGCGCGGTGCCGGTGCACTACGGCACGTACTGGCCGATCGGGATGGACGCCGTGCGCCCCCATGAATTCCACGCCCCCGGCGAGGAGTTCGTGCGGCTCGCGGCCGAGCGCGCGCCGGGCGTGGCGGTGCATCTGCTGGGGCACGGGCAGAGCGTGCGCCCCAAGGTGGCCCGGTGAGCTGGCTGGTGGCGGCGTCGACGGCGCCGCCGGAGTCGACGCAGCAGGCGCTCGGGTATCCGTCGTTGTTCCTGCTGGTGTTGATCGGGGCGTTGGTGCCGGTGGTGCCGACGGGGGCGCTGGTGAGTTCGGCGGCTGTGGTGGCGTTCCATCAGACGGCGCCCTTCGCTCTGGGCCTGGTGTTCGTGACGGCGTCGCTGGCCGCGTTCCTCGGGGACGCGACGCTGTACTGGCTCGGGCGGCGTGGGATGCGGTCGAAGAACGGGTCGCGGTGGCTGGAGGCGATCCGGTCGCGGGCGCCGGAGGAGCGGCTTGCGCAGGCGCAGGAGAGGCTCGCCGATCATGGGGTGACCGTTCTGGTGTTGTCCCGGCTCGTGCCGGCCGGTCGCATTCCGGTGATGCTGGCCTGTCTGATGGCGAAATGGCCGATGCGGAGGTTTGTCCGCGGCAACTTCCCGGCCTGCCTGGCCTGGGCGGTCACCTACCAGCTGATCGGGATCCTCGGTGGGTCGCTGTTCAAGGAGCCTTGGGAGGGGGTGGTGGCTGCGGTGGTGCTGACCGTGGTCATCAGCCTGGCGCCCGGGCTGTGGCGGCGGGTTCGGTCTGCCGCTTGATGTGCGTTGCGGGGCGCGGGTCCGTTGGGGCTGGTCGCGCCCGCGCGGCGGAGCCGCATATCGATACGGCCCCGCGCCGCTAGGTGGGTCCAACCGAGCGCCGACTAGGCAAGTAGCCGGGATCCTCCCACCGGCAGGTCCCACAGGTCGTCCCTGTTCAGGCCCGCCTGCTGCCACGCCGCCTGCACTCTGGTCAGTGGCTCCAGGACCGGTTCCGCCGACAACACGAACGTACCCCAGTGCATCGGTGCCATCCTGCGTGCGCCCAGGTCCTGGGCCGCCCGTACCGCTTCCTCCGGGTCGCAGTGGACGTCGCTGAGCCACCAGCGGGGGTTGTAGGCGCCGATGGGGAGGAGGGCGAGGTCGATGCCGGGGTAGCGCCGGCCGATGCGGGTGAACCAGTGGCCGTAGCCCGTGTCGCCGGCGAAGTAGACGCGCTGTCCGTCCCGGTCGGTGAGGACCCAGCCGCCCCACAGGCTGCGACAGGTGTCGGTGAGGCTGCGCTTGGACCAGTGGTGGGCGGGGACGAAGTCGAGGCGGACACCGTCGAGTTCGGCCGCCTCCCACCAGTCCAGCTCGGTGATGCGGGTGAAGCGGCGGCGGCGGAACCAGGCGCCGAGTCCGGCGGGCACGAACACCGGGGTGTCGCGCGGGAGTCGGCGCAGCGTGGGGGCGTCCAGATGGTCGTAGTGGTTGTGGCTGATGACGACGGCGTCGACGGAGGGCAGCGAGTTCCAGGCGACACCGACCGGGGTGATACGGGCCGGGGTGCCGAGGATGCGGCGGGACCAGACGGGGTCGGTGAGGATCGTCAGGCCGCCGATGCGCACCACCCAACTGGCGTGCCCGGCCCAGGAGACGGCGACCGTGCGCGTGTCCACGCGGGGCAGCGGGCCGGGCTCGAACGGCAGGCGCGGGATGTCGGCGAGGCTCTCCCGGTCGGGCCGGACGGAGCCCTCGCGGGCGAACCGGGCCATGGCCTTGAAGCCGGGCAGCGGTGCGGTCAGTCGGTCGTGGAAGGTCCGCGGCCACACCCGGCGTTCGCCCAGCGGCCGGGGTTCGGCGAGCGGCGGGACGGGGGGCGCGAACGGGGACAGGGCCGTCGGCCCGTCGGCGTCCCGGACGGTCGTACTCGTGCTGGTCGACTCGGACTGCTGCGTCATCGAGGAGGCTCCCATCGCTGAGCGTCATCGCGGAGGTCGTCGAAGACCGACTTCAAGGTGATCAACGCGCGTTGCACGTGCGGCAGTTCCAACGGTGAGGGTGAACCGAGGCATTCCTCGAGTTCCGTGTCCGTCCCGGCGAGCAGCGAACCGGTCGACAACCGCACGCGCAGTGCGCCCAGGTCGTCGCCGAAGCGATGGCCGCCCGGGGCGGGCAGGCCGAGCCGGGCCGTGAGGAACTCCTCCAGGTCCTGTGCGTCGCCCACCCCGTGCGCGCCGAGCGCGGTGCGCAACGGGCCGAGGTCGACGTAGAGATGCCGACCGGCCTGCGGGGGCCGGGCCAGGGCACCGGCCGAGACGACGGCGGCGTGCGCGGCGGCGGCCACGCGCGCGTGCAGTCGTACGGTGGCCGCCACGCGCGTGGTGACCGGTTCGGGTTCCGTGAGCGCGTACCCGGCCGCGGCGGCGACGGGGGCGGCGACGCGGGCGCCCAGGGCGGTGAGCACGTCCAGCACGCGCGCGTGGAGGTCGTCGGCGGCCTCGCCCGCGGGGAAGCGGGCGACGGCGGCGGGCCAGCCCGGCGGCAGCAGGGCACCGGCCAGGTCGGTGACGACGGTGACCCGCTCCGGCAGCATCTCGGCGGGTCCGATCAGCACGGTGTCGTGCGGGGCGTGCACGGTGTCGCGCCAGGTCTCGTCGCTGACCACGTGCAGTCCCTCGCCGACGGCGGCCTCCACGGCCTCGTGGACCGCCTCGGGCGGGGCCACCGTGGCGGTGGGGTCGTCGGCGACGGACAGCACGAGCAGCCGGGGGTCGCCGCCCTCGTCACGGACCCTGCGCACGGTCTCCAACAGGGCGTACGGGTCCGGGACCCCGCCGCACTCCGCCGGTGTGCCCACGTGGAACACGGGCCTTCCCAACAGGCGCGCGTACGGCGCCCACCAGGCCGCGCAGGGCCGGGGCACCAGGACGTCCCCGCCGAGGGCGGCGGTCAGGGCGAGCAGCAGCGAGGGGGCGCCGGGCGCCGCCACCACACGCTCGGGCCCGGCGGGCAGTCCACGCCGGGCCCAGTAGCCGCACGCGGCCTCCAGGAGAGCGGGTCCGCCGCCTACGGGTTCGCTCCTGCCGAGGGCCGCCGCGGCGGAGAGCACGGCCGACAGTTCGGGGAGCACGGGCAGTCCGTCGGCGGGCAGCGGCGGCCCGAAGCGGACGGGGCCGTGGCCTTCGGGATCCGTCCGCCGCATCCGTACCTCCGGGTGAGCTGCTGGGTCGCGGTGCCGTCGGGTGTGCTCCCCGGTTCTCCCTCCGTACGACGGGGGCGGCGCGCTCGGGGTCCGCGTACCCAGGGTGGCGTACGCCGATAGGAATCCGCTCGAGTGGCGCCGGTCGCACGCCCCGGCTCAGACGTCCGCGCGGGACTCCCTGCGGCGCACCCGGTACACGGCCCCGCCGAGGGCGCCCGCGATCAGGAGGCCGCCGGCGACGAGGGCGGGTACGGAGTCGGTGAAGGCGCCCCCCTGGCCTGCCCGTACGCCGCGCTGGACGGTGGTGGCGGGGCAGGTCTCGGTGCGCGGCTCGGTGCACGCGTGGCTCGCGCCGCCGTGGGTCACCGTCAAGGTCGCGCTCCACTGCTTGCCCTGTCCGCCGGGCGCGACCGGACAGGTGCCGTCGACGGTCCACGCGGAGTCCTTGCCGACGTCGGAGCCGACCTCGAGGTCCTGGGCGGAGGCGATCCGGGCGGTCCCGCGGTAGGCGGGCCCGGACACCGCGGCGTCGTTCCCGGCGACCAGCTGGAGCGGCACGGTCTCCTCGTCGAAGGCCTGCGAGGTGGCCTCGATGGTGGCCGGCGCCGTTCCGCCGGTGGAGTCACAGGTGACCGACACGGTGACGCTGCCGCCCGGCTGGACGGTACTCGGGCTTACCTCCGCGGCCGGGTCCGCGAAGGCGACCGGCACGGCGACGCCCACGGCGACTCCGGCCAGAACGGCGACGGACAGGGCACGGGCGGTGCGGCGCATGGGGTGGGCTCCTTAGGCCTGCGGCTGCGAGGGCACGCAGCCATCACAGCCCGTCGAACCCCGCCCCGCGCGCGGCCGGACCCCATTAGCGGGACGTGCACAGCCAAGTGGGTGACGTCGGACCCGCCTTCCACGCCCTACACGACGTCCCTCATCACCTGCTCCCGCACCCGCCCACAGCACCGGCTGATCAGCCGCGACACATGCATCTGCGAGATCCCCAGCTGCTCGGCGATCCGCGACTGCGTCATGTCACCGAAGAACCGCATGTACAGGATCGCCCGCTCCCGCTCCGGCAACGCGGCGAGCCGCGGCTTCACGGCCTCCCGGTCCACCACCGTGTCCAGCGCCGGGTCCGCCGATCCCAGCGCGTCGCTCAGCGAGTACCCGTCCTCGCTCCCCGGCAGCTCCGCGTCCAGCGACAGCGCGGTGAAGCTCTCCAGCGCCTCGAGCCCCACGAGGACGTCCTCCTCGCTCATGCTCGCGTGCGCGGCGATCTCCGCGACGGTCGGCCGCCGCCCGGAGATGGTCTGCGACAGGTCCTGGGAGGCGAAGCGCACGCGGTTGCGCAGGTCCTGGACCCGTCGGGGCACATGCAGCGTCCACATGTGGTCGCGGAAGTGCCGCTTGATCTCGCCGGTGATGGTCGGCACGGCGTAGCTCTCGAAGGCGTTGCCGAGCTCGGGGTCGTACCGGTCGACGGCCTTGACCAGGCCGAGGGCCGCGACCTGGCGCAGGTCGTCGAAGCTCTCGCCGCGGTTGCGGAAGCGGCCCGCGAGCCGGTCGGCCATGGGCAGCCATGCCTCGATGATCCGGTCGCGCAGCGTGTCGTGCTGCGGGCCGGGGGGCAGCGCGGCAAGCCTGCGGAAGGCTTCCGCGGTGTCGGGGGCGTCGTCGTGCGGGTGGTGCTTCGCGCTCACTCGAGGGGACATGGTGCGTCGCAACTCCCTGGTGGGTGCTCTGGGTTGGACGGTCACCGTGGGAGCGCGGCCGCGGCCGGACAGACACAGTCGGGGCGGCCTCGGAGCCTCTCCCACGGACGTGCCTCCTGTCCGAAGCACTGAGGGTGCGCCTGCCCCCGGCCCTGGGCCGCAAACCCGGGCCCAGGTTCTCCGGGAGCCCGCACGGTCACTCGTAAGGCGCCCGTGTCCCCTCGTGTCCGAGAGGTCCGTCCATGAGCACCAAGGTCTCCGGCCACGTCCTGCGGCGGCCGCTGCCCTCGCAGGAGTTCCCGGACGTGCGGTACGCCGAGTGATCGAGTTCCTCACCGACCCGGCCGTGCCGCCGATCCCGCCGCACGCCACCTGGGACCGGATGGAGTCGACGGCCGCGTCGATCCTGAAGGGCGACGCGGACCGCGGCTCGATGATCAAACAGGGGTTCAAGGTGAAGGTGCAGGAGTTCCCGCCGGGCCGGGAGAAGAAGTAGGCGGCAGCGCGACCGTCTCCTCCCGCTCCGTGGGCAGGAGCAGCTCCTCGTAGCGGCCCAGTGCCAGCACCGCGCCGAGCATGAGGAGCGGGATGAGCACAGCGAGTACCGCCATGGCGTTTCCCTCCCCGGGGATCGCGTGGGGGGTGTCCGGCCGGGTCCCCCCGAAACGGAGGACAAACCCCCCGTGTCGGGGTCCGGTCCTCGGGTACGCGGAGCCCACCCCCGAAGATCTGGAAGGAGCGCCATGCAGCGAGGCAGTGACCGGCTGAGCGTCCACCGCGACGACGAGATGAAGCACGAACTACAGGGGCTGCTGAGGTCCGGGCACCCCACCCGGAGCGAGGAGTGGCACGATCCCGAGCCGACCGCCGACGACGATCCGGAGATCGCGGGCGGGCCCGTGGCGCCGGGCGGCTCCGGGGCGTCCCTGGGAGGGGTCCGGCTGGAGCTGGCCCGGCATCTGAGCCGCAGCGCGTTCCCGGCGAACCCGCGCCACCTGGCCGGCGCGCTGCGCCGCGCGTACGCGCCGGACACCCTCGTGGACGCCGTGGAGCGGCTGCCGCACAGGGAGCACTACGCGACCGTCCAGGAACTGGCCCAGGCGCTGACCCGGCCCGGGGCATAGGGGCCCGGCCCCGGGGTACCGCGGGCGGCGACAGCCGAGAAGACCGAGGAACTGCTGCGCTGCCGGCGGGCGGCCCGACGGAACACGAAGCGCGCGACGGGCGACGAGGCTCGGTGGCGTGCCACGAAAGGACGTTGAGGATTCATGCGTATCGCATTCCTGACCGCACCCGAGGGCGTCGAGCAGATCGAGCTCACCGAGCCCTGGAAGGCCGCCGTGGAGGCGGGCCACGAGCCCGTCCTGGTGTCCACGAAGCCCGGGACCGTCCATGCCTTCCACCACCTCGACAAGGCGGACACGTTCCCCGTCCAGGAGGTGGTGGGCGAGACGACGGCGGACTCCTTCGGCGGGCTCGTGCTGCCGGGCGGGGTCGCCAACCCGGACAGCCTGCGGATGGACGAGAAGGCGGTCCGGTTCGTCAGGGACTTCTTCGATCGGGGCCGGCCGGTCGCGGCGATCTGCCACGCCCCGTGGACGCTCGTGGAGGCGGACGTGGTCCGCGGCCGGGAGCTGACCTCCTGGCCGAGCCTGGCGACCGACATCCGCAACGCGGGCGGCACATGGGTCGACGAGCAGGTGAAGATCTGCGACCACGGCGCCGCCACGCTGGTCACCAGCCGCAGGCCGGACGACCTGAAGGCGTTCGACGAGGCGTTCCTCGACGTGTTCGCGAAGGAGGCCGCCTGATGGACACCCCGCGCGACCGCAAGCAGGAGCAACGTGAGGCCTACCGGGCGGACGACCCGGCGGGCGGCCCGCTCACCACCGACCAGGGCGTGGAGATCGACCACACCGACGACTCCCTCGCCGCCGGCGAGCGTGGTCCGACACTGATGGAGGACTTCCACTTCCGGGAGAAGCTGACCCGCTTCGACCACGAGCGCATCCCGGAGCGGGTGGTGCACGCACGCGGCGCGGGCGCGTACGGCTACTTCGAACCGTACGAGTCCTGCGCGGAGTTCACCCGTGCCGCGTTCCTCCAGGACCCGGCGGTGCGGACACCGGTGTTCGTGCGGTTCTCGACCGTGCAGGGGCCGAGGGGCTCGGCGGACACCGTGCGGGACGTGCGCGGCTTCGCCACCAAGTTCTATACGTCGCAGGGCAATTACGACCTGGTCGGGAACAACTTCCCGGTCTTCTTCATCCAGGACGGCATCAAGTTCCCCGACTTCGTGCACGCGGTGAAGCCCGAGCCGCACAACGACATCCCCACCGGCGGCTCCGCCCACGACACCCTGTGGGACTTCGTGTCGCTGCAGCCCGAGACGCTGCACGCGATCATGTGGCTGATGTCGGACCGGGCGATCCCGCGCAGTTACCGCATGATGCAGGGCTTCGGTGTGCACACCTTCCGGTTCGTGAACGCCGAGGGACGCGGCACGTTCGTGAAGTTCCACTGGAAGCCGCGGCTGGGCGTGCACTCGCTGGTGTGGGACGAGGCGCAGGAGTGCCAGGGCCGCAACCCGGACTTCCACCGCGGTGACCTGTGGGACGCGATCGAGGCCGGCGAGTACCCGGAGTGGGAGCTGGGCGTCCAACTGGTGCCGGAGGAGGACGAGTTCGCCTTCGACTTCGACCTGCTCGACGCCACGAAGCTGATCCCGGAGGAGCAGGTGCCGGTGCGGCCGATCGGCCGGATGGTCCTGGACCGCAACCCGGAGAACTTCTTCGCCGAGACCGAGCAGGTCGCCTTCCACACGGCCAACGTGGTCCCGGGGATCGACTTCACCAACGACCCGCTGCTCCAGGCCCGCAACTTCTCCTATCTGGACACCCAGTTGATCCGCCTGGGCGGCCCCAACTTCGCCCAGCTGCCGGTGAACCGGCCGGTGGCACCCGTGCGGACCAACCAGCGTGACGGGTACGGCCAGAGCACGATCCACAGCGGCACGAACTACTTCCCGAACTCGATCGGGGGCGGCTGCCCGGCCCACGCCGGCGGCGACAGCGGCGCGTACGCGCACTACGCGGAGCGCGTCGACGGAGCCAAGATCCGCCGCCGCAGCCCGAGTTTCCAGGACCACTACAGCCAGCCCGCGCTGTTCTGGAGGAGCATGACCGATTGGGAGCGACAGCACATCGTCGCGGCCTTCCGGTTCGAGCTGGGCAAGGTCGACGCGATGACGGTCCGCGCCCGCACGGTCGAGCAACTGGCCGAGGTGGACGGCGAGCTGGCGGTCCAGGTGGCCCGTGGCATCGGCGTCCCGGATCCGGCCGTACCCGGCGAGGCACCGAACAAGCCGCTCTCCCCGGCGCTGAGCCTTCAGTCCCTGCGCGGCGACGGCTCGATCCGCACCCGGCGGATCGCGGTGCTGGTCACCGACGGCGTGGACGCCGAGCAGGTGAGGTCGGTACGGGAGACACTGGCCGGCGAGGGCGCGATCGTGGAGGCGCTGGCGGCGACGGACGGTACGGTCGCCGGTGCCGACGGTGAACGGTATACGGTCGACCGCGCACTGCCGACCGTCGCCTCCGTGCTGTACGACGCGGTCCTGCTGCCCGGCGGCCCCACGGGCACCCCGCCGCTCACCGCCGACCAGGACGCGATGCGGTTCGTCCGGGACGCGTACCGGCACGGCAAGCCGGTGGGCGCGCTCGGCTCCGGCGTGGGCGTGCTGTCGGCCCTGGAACCGGAGGGCATCCAGGTGTCCACGGAGTTCCACCACGTGGTCCGCGACCAGGGCGTCGTGACGGACACCTCGCCCGGAGCGGCGAGCGAGGAGTTCGTACGCGCCTTCGTGGAGGCGATCGCGGCGCACCGGCACCGGGACCGGCCGCCGACCCGCCGCTAGCGGGCGCCGTCAGACGTGGGGAGTGGCCGACTCCCCGCGTCCGCGTTCCCTCGCACCCTCGCGGGTGCGGCCGGCGGCGACCAGACGCCGGGGGTTGCGGCGCAGGTACTCGCCCTCCAGCTCGGCCATCCGGCCGTTGTGGGCGCGCAGCGCGTCGTTCGAGGCGTAGAGCAGCGTGTCGTGGCGCGTGCGGTGGATGGTCTCCAGCTCTTTCATGAGCTGCTGGTCGTCCAGCCTGCTGGGATCGACTCCGGTCATGGCGGCTTCCCACTCGTCGTGTGCGTTCATGGGCTTCGAGTACCCGCCCGGTGAGCACTACCCCCGAGCGGCATCCGGGACAGAACCGTGGATCTCGCCTTTCCGCACCCACTCTACGAACATCCGGGCCCCAGGGCCTGCGTATACGGGAACTACCGCGCCCGTTCCACCCGCCGCTCGTCCCACACCGGCTCCGGCGTCTCGCGGACGCGGCCGTCGCTGCCGAAGACCAGGTAGCGGTCGAAGGAGCGGGCGAACCAACGGTCGTGGGTGACGGCGAGGACCGTGCCGTCGAAGGCCTCCAGGCCCTCCTGGAGGGCCTCGGCGGACTCCAGGTCCAGGTTGTCCGTGGGCTCGTCCAGGAGGAGGGCCGTGACGCCCTCCAGCTCCAGCAGGAGGATCTGGAAGCGGGCCTGCTGCCCCCCGGAGAGGCGGTCGAAGGTCTGCTCGGCCTGCTGGGTGAGCTCGTAGCGGCGCAGCCTCGACATCGCCGCGCCCCGGTCCTGGGAGTGTTCCGTCCACAGGATGTCCAGGAGCGTGCGGCCCAGCAGCTCGGGGTGCGCGTGCGTCTGGGCGAAGTGCCCGGGCACGACGCGCGCGCCCAGCCTCCACTCCCCCGAGTGCGCCACGGTGTCTCCCGCCAGCAGCCGCAGGAAGTGCGACTTGCCGGAGCCGTTGGAACCGAGCACGGCGACCCGCTCGCCGTAGAAGACCTCCAGGTCGAAGGGGTTCATCAGGCCGGTCAGTTCGAGTCCCTTGCAGGTGACGGCCCGCACCCCGGTACGGCCGCCCTTGAGGCGCATCTTGATGTCCTGCTCGCGCGGCGGCTCCGGCGGCGGGCCGGCCTCCTCGAACTTGCGCAGCCGGGTCTGGGCGGCCTGGTAGCGGGAGGCCAGCTCATGGCTGATGGAGGCCGCCTGCCGCAGGTTCAGGACGAGCTTCTTCAGCTGGGCGTGCTTCTCGTCCCAGCGCCTGCGCAACTCCTCGAAGCGGGCGAAGCGTTCGCGCCGGGCGTCGTGGTACGTGGCGAAACCGCTCCCGTGCACCCAGGCGTCCGCACCGGTCGGCGAGGGCTCCACGGACACGATCTTCTCGGCGGAGCGGGCGAGGAGCTCACGGTCGTGGGAGACGAAGAGGACCGTCTTGCGGGTCTCCTTCAGCCGCTCCTCCAGCCAGCGCTTGCCGGGCACGTCGAGGTAGTTGTCGGGCTCGTCGAGCAGCAGCACCTCGTCGTTGCCGCGCAGCAGGGCCTCCAGCACGAGCCGCTTCTGCTCGCCGCCGGAGAGGGTGCGCACCTCGCGGAACTGGGCCTTGTCGTAGGGGACGCCCAGCGCGGCCATGGTGCACATGTCCCACAGCGTCTCGGCCTCGTACCCGTGCGCCTCGGCCCAGTCGGAGAGGGCCTGCGCGTACTGCATCTGCGCGGCCTCGTCGTCCACGGTCATGATCGCGTGCTCGGCCTTGTCGACGGCCTTCGCGACCACCTGGATACGCGGCGAGGACACCGACACCAGCAGGTCCCGTACGGTCGTCTCGTCGCGTACGGATCCCACGAACTGGCGCATCACGCCGAGGCCGCCGCTCACCGTGACGGTCCCGCCGTGCGGTTTCAGCTCTCCGGAGATCAGCCGCAGCAGGGTCGTCTTGCCGGCGCCGTTGGGTCCGACGAGGGCCACCACGGCCCCTTCGCCCACCCGGAAGGACACATCGCCGAGCAGCGCCCTCCCGTCGGGGAGGTAGTACTCGAGGTGTGCGGCTTCCAGATGTCCCATGGGGCCGCATTCTCCGGCTCGGGGGCCGGGCCGGGCAAACGCATATCCGACGCCGTGGCAGCTCAGCCGCACACACCGAGCCGTACACGGCCGACCGTATGCAGTCGACAGTCGGCCGTACGCGTTCGACCTGCCGCGTGCCGCCGGTTCTCGGCCCGGCCCGGCCCCGTCGCGGCGCGTCGCGTCGCGGCTATTCGACCTCGTCCAGCGGCCGACCCGTCGGCCCGCTCTCCTGCCCGCGCCCCGCGGAATCCACGACCGCGCCCTCCCACGACAGGACCTTCCAGCCGTCGGCCGGGGAACCTTCCAGGACCACCACGCCGGTGTTGTCGAGCGGGCGGGCGGCGGCGAAGTCGATGTCGACGTTGTCGGCGCGGGCCGAGGTCCACAGCCGGATCGCCGCGCCATGGCTGACCAGGGCGACCGTGCCGACCCCGAGGGCGGCGGCCTCGGCGACCACCGCGTCGTACCGCGCGAGCACCTCGGCGCCGCTCTCGCCGCCCGGCATCCGCAGCTCCGTGTCGCCCGTCGGCCAGGCGAAGATCGTCTCCATGTAGGTCCGGCCCGCCTCCGAGTACCCGTCCAGCATCTCCAGGTCCCCGGCGGACACCTCGCGGATGCCGTCGCGGACGACGACGTCGAGGCCGCGCGCGGCGGCCAGCGGGGCGGCGGTGAGCTGGGTGCGTATCAGCGTGGAGGCGTAGAGGGCCTCGATGTCCTCGTCGGCGAGGGCCTCGGGCAGGGCGGCGGCCTGGCGTTCGCCGAGGGCGGTCAGGCCGGGGCCCGGGACGGCGGTGTCCAACAGGAAGTCGACATTGGACGGGGTCTGGCCATGGCGGACGAGGAGCAGTCGCATGCAGAAAGCCTCCGGTGTCGTGTCCGCCTCGGCACAAGAAACGGCCACTTCAGGGTACCCGCCACCACATGACCCCTGACGTGGACCTCACCCTCCTGAAGCCCGGCCGGCACGCCGTCCGCGACGCGCTGCTGGCGCTGGACTGCCGACTGTTCGAGTTCGCCGCCGAGCGGAACTGGCCGCTCGCCGCGCCCGTGCTGCCGCGGCTGAGCCGGAGCGCGAACCACGGTGTGCTGTGGTTCGCCGCGGCGGCCACGATGGCGGCGAGCCGCACCCCGCGGGCCCGCCGGGCCGCCGCCCGCGGACTCGCCTCGCTGACGCTGGCCTCGCTGACCATCAACACCCTCGGCAAGCGGTCCGTACGCCGCACCCGGCCCGTCCTGGACCCGGTGCCGCTGGTGCGGCAGCTGAAGCGGCAGCCCATCACCACCTCGTTCCCGTCCGGTCACTCCGCGTCGGCGGCCGCGTTCGCCGCCGGGGTCGCGCTGGAGTCGCCGGCCTGGGGCGCGGCGGTGGCGCCGATCGCGTGGTCGGTGGCGTTGTCCCGGGTCTACACCGGTGTGCATTTCCCGAGCGACGTGCTGGCCGGTGCGGCGCTCGGGGTGGGGGCCGCGTACGCCGTGCGGGGCCTGGTGCCGACGCGTGCCCAGATCGTGCCGCCCGCCCGGCCCCGGGCCGAGGTGCCGGCACTGCCCGACGGCGAGGGAATGGTCGTGGTCGCCAACGACGCCGCGGGCAGCGCCGACCGGGTGCACGCCCTCCAGGACGCCCTGCCCGGGTGCGAGGTCGTGGAGTGCCGACCCGCCGACGTTCCGGCCGAGTTGGAGAAGGCGGCGGCCCGCGCCCGGGTGCTCGGCGTGTGCGGCGGCGACGGCACGGTGAACGCCGCCGCCGAGGTCGCCCTGCGCCACGACCTGCCGCTCGCGGTCCTGCCGGGCGGCACGCTGAACCACTTCGCCTACGACCTGGGCCTGGAGGGCGCCGGTGATCTGGCCAGGGCTGTCCGGGGCGGCGAGGGCGTGCGGGTGGACGCGGGCCGCTTCACCTGCGACGGCACCGAGGGCATCTTCCTCAACACGTGCAGTCTGGGCGTCTATCCGGAGCTGGTGCGCGAGCGGGACCGCTGGTCGCACCGGATCGGCGGCTGGCCCGCCGGGGTGCTCGCGGCCCTGCGTGTCCTGCGCGCCGACCGGCATCCGCTGGAGGCCGAGTTCCGGGGCCGGGCCCACCCGTTGTGGCTGCTGTTCGTCGGCAACGGCACCTACCACCGGGTGGGGCTGACGCCGGGCCGCCGCCATGATCTCGCGGACGGTCAGCTCGACGTACGCGTGGTGCACGGCGGACGGCGACCCGCGGTACGGCTGCTGGCGGCCGCCCTGGCCGGGCCGCTGACCCGCTCCCCCGTGCACGCCGCGGTCCAGGTGGGCCGGCTCCGGCTGGCGGGTGTGGCACCGGGCTCGCTTCTCGCCTACGACGGTGAAGTCACCCGGGTGGAAGGGGAGGTGACGCTGGAGAAGCTGCCCGAGGCGCTCACGGTCTACCGCCCACTGCCCGGAAACTGATTATCCATCAGTCCATATGGCAAAACGCGGGTCTCAACATTCGACATGCAGGCGTACCGTGTCGATCACCGACAGGACGTCGAACAGGGGAGTTCAGCCATGTCGAAACCGCAGGAGACCGCCGTCTACACGCACGGGCACCACGAGTCGGTGCTGCGCTCGCACACCTGGCGCACCGCCGCCAACTCCGCGGCCTACCTGCTCGGTTCGCTGAAGCCCCACATGAAGATCCTGGACATCGGCTGCGGCCCGGGCACGATCACCGCCGACCTGGCCGAACTGGTCCCCGACGGCCAGGTCACCGGCGTCGACCACGCGCCCGGCATCCTGGAGCAGGCCCGGGCCACGGCCGCCGGGCGCGGCCTGACGAACGTCGACTTCGCGGTCGCGGACGTCCACGCCCTGGAGTACCCGGACGACACCTTCTGCGTGGTCCACGCCCACCAGGTGCTGCAGCACGTGGGCGACCCGGTACAGGCGCTGCGCGAGATGCAGCGGGTGACCAGGCCTGGCGGGTTCATCGCCGTGCGCGACTCGGACTACGCGGCGATGACCTGGTACCCGGCGTCCCAGGGCATGGACGACTGGCTGGACCTGTACCGCCGCGTGGCCCGCGCCAACGGTGGCGAGCCCGACGCCGGGCGCCGGCTGAAGTCCTGGGCACTGGAGGCGGGCCTGACCGACATCGCCGCCACCTCCGGCACCTGGACCTACTCCACCGCCGAGGAGCGGGCCTGGTGGAGCGGTCTGTGGGCCGACCGCACCGTGGCCTCGGCGTACGCCGAGCGGGCCACGGAGGGCGGGCATGCCGCACCGGAGCAATTGACGGCCGTGTCGGAGGCCTGGCGGGAGTGGGGAAAGCAGCACGACGGCTGGTTCGCCGTACTGCACGGAGAAATCCTGTGCAGAAAGAGTGCCTGAATCTCCGTTTCCTGGAAACCCGGAAAGCAGGAGGTTCACATTATGGTTCCCATCCTGCTCGTACTGCTCCTGGTGTTGATTCTTTTCGGCGCCGGATTCGCAGTGAAAATTCTCTGGTGGATTGCCATCGCGGTGCTCGTGCTGTGGCTGCTGGGGTTCGTGATGCGCAGCACAACGGCAGGCGGAGGCAGGGGACGCTGGTACCGATGGTAAATCACCCCGGATAGTCCGGAGGAATTCACTCCCGGGGAAGCAGCGGTCCGAGCGGCCCGAGGTCCGGATTCAGGTCCTCGGGCCGCAGTCCGTGGCGTTCGCGCACCTCGGTCATGCGGTCGTCGAGCAGCGCCTGGCGTTCCATGAGCCGGCGCAGCAGCTCCACCGCGGTCACGACGATTCCCCCCACGACGACCGGACGTCCGCGTTCACGGAACTGATCAGGGCGTTGAGGTCGATGCGGACGAGATCGACGTCCGCGATGCGCAGGTGATGTCGCCGGTGTTGACGACCCCGCCGGCGAGCAGTCGGTCGAGCAGGTCCACGAGGGCGATCTCTCGGCGTTCGACCACGGTCACGGCTTCTCCCCCGCGAAGGAATAGGCGGCCCACGGCCCGGTGAGTTCGACCCGCATTCCCGGAACTTCACCCTTGGTACGGTCGACCAGTTCCACGAATTCCTCGGACACGGCCCGCGGCACGAGATAGGCGGCATTGAGCACATTGCGCCCGTCCGCCCCGGAGAGTTCGGCACTCTGCGGTGGATGCAGCCGGGAGTCCTCGGCGAAGGCGGACAGCGCTTCGTGCAGCCGGCCCGCGAATTCCTCGGCCCGCTGCCACAGGTCCTCGTGCGCCCGCACCCGGGAGCTGCGCCGGCGGAGACGGTCCCGACCGCCGGCGGCCTTCGCCGCCGTCTCCTCCGCCGGTCCGCCGTCACCCGGCGGCTCGGTCTCGACGTACACCTTGACGCCCCACTCGACCCGCCCGGTAAGCCGGTCGAGGGCGCGCCGGAAGTCGGCGTCTCGGGCCTCCAGCATGGTGCGTACGCCGCTGTCGTCCCGGAAGACGGTGGCGAGCCGGAGCGGCAGCGGTGTCGTGACGACGGTGAGGGCGTCGATCACGCCCTGGTGCGCGCGGGCCGTCTCGGAGAGCCAGTCCAGGTCCTCCAGGTGTGCGTGGAGCGGGCCTTCGGCGAAGTCCCCCTCCGGCACATGGCTCACCACCGCGACAAGGCCGTGATGGGCCAGCAGTCTGGGCGGATCGCCCGCCACGCCCGTCAACTGGGACTGCAGGGGCGCCTTGAAGGGCCGGCAGACGGCGTACACGTAACGTAGTCCGGTCATCAGGCCTCCTTCTCGTCCTCCTTGGCGTACGGGCCCTCCCCTTCAGCTTGCTCTCCCTCGCCCTCGTACGCCTCCTCTCACCCACGCGCCGCCGCGCACCGGGGTGAACGGCGGCAGCGGCACCTCGGCGATCCGGCCCACGTCCTCACTCCTTCGCACTCTGGGCGCCGGCCGCGCTGCCCGCGCGCTCGGCGGGGCCGGGGTCGACGAAGCTGTACGGCGGCAGCGGCCCGTTGACCCGCAGTTCCAGGTGGGGGTGGGACTTGCGGACCTGCTCCACCGCGGCCAGGAACGCCTCGGCCGAGTCGCGTTCCACCAGGAACGAGACGTTGGCGAGCCAGCCGGTGGACTCGGGGCCCGCGCTCACGGCCATGGCGCCGGACTCCAGCTCACGCTGCACCTCGGCCGCGTCCTCGGCCTCCCGCGCCTTCACGGCGGAGACGACCATCTCGCCGAGCCTGAGCTTGTCCTCGTACGAGCCGCCGCCCGCCTGCCGGTCGGCTTCGGTGAGGGCCCGCAGCTCGGGGTTCTCGGCCATCACGCGGTGCAGTACGGCTTCTTCGTCGTGCGTGGCCTTGACGTTGTACTCGACCTTGCCGTTCAGCGCCCGCAGCCGCTCCTTGTAGTGCTCGGCGCGTTCGCCGAGGACGGTGAGGACGGTCTCGTCGTCGGGTGCGACGCTGCCGAACCGCATGGGCAGCACACGGCCGCCCGAGCCGGCCTCGGCGAGCACGTTCTGATGGGCGAGCAGATCCTTGCGCTTGGGCCGCAGCCCCTCGGGCGCGTCGCTCACGACGGCCCCGAGGTCGCCCTCCTTGAGGACGCGCACGGGCCGCGGCGGGTCGCCGATGCCGTCCAGGTCCTCGGGCAGCTCGGGTCCGGAGTTGTCGATGATGCCGTACACGTACGTGCTCATTCCTGCTCCTCCTTCCGACGCGCGGCGGCCGACGTGCGGGCGCGCGGCCCGGGGTGAGAATCGCCCTCCTCGCGGGCCCGTCTGAACGCCTCCGAGACGGTCTGCGCGGCACCGGTCAGCGCACCCTCGGGCTTTGCCCGAGCCGCCGCTCCAGGCCCGAGTCAGCCGGGTGCACGCATGGCCCGACACCCGCATGGGGTCGGGCCGGCCTTCCGCTGTGTCGTTTCCATCCTCTTGAGTTGCTTCTGTGGATCCTGCGCGTCCAGTAGGTTCTTGTGGTCGTCATGACCACCTGCAACTCCGGGTGGCCGCACGTCCGTTGGCCAAACCTCCGAGACGCGCGTGGGTCAGCCGCGCAACGCGTTGAGCCTGCGCCGGGCGGGGCCGAGAGCACGGCCCTTGGCCATCACACCGGCCCAGGGGTTGGTGCGGGCCTGCTCGACGGCGTCCTCGATGCTCCAGCGGCGGGCGTCGAGGCCCGGGTCGTCGAGCTGGGTCCAGGACATGGGGGTGGCGACGGGGGCGCCGGGTTTCGGGCGGACGGTGAACGGCACGACGGCGGTCTGGGCGTAGGCGTTGCGCTGTATGTCCAGGTAGAGCCGCTCGCCGCGGTCCTTCTTGCGGGCGGCGGTGGTGAACTTCTCGGGGTGGGCGGCGGCGAGGGTGTCGGCCACGTCCCTGGCGAATTCGCGCACCTCGTCGAAGTCGTGGTGCCCGGTCACCGGAACCACCACGTGCAGACCGCGCGAACCGGTGGTCATCAGCGCGGAGGGCAGTTTCAGCTCGTCGAGCAGCTCCGCCAGCAGCCAGGCCGCCTCGTGGACCGGCGCGAAGTCGTCGCCGAAGGGATCGAGGTCGAAGACCATCCGGTCGGGCTGTTCGACGCGTCCGACGCGGGACAGCCAGCGGTGCAGGGTGAGACAGGCCTGGTCGGCGAGGTAGACCAGGGTGGCGGTGTCGTCGCACACGGTGTGGCGGACGGTGCCGCCCTCCTTGGTCACCTCGACGCGGCTGATCCAGTCGGGATAGCTGTCGGGGGTGTTCTTCTGCATGAACCTCGGGCCGCCGACGCCGTCCGGGAGCCGTTCCAGCATCAGGGGGCGGCCGCGCAGGTGCGGCAGCATGAAGGGGGCGACGGACCGGTAGTAGTCGACCAGGTCGGACTTGGTGTACTCCTTGCCCGCCCCGTCGCCGGGGAAGAGGACCTTCTCCGGCCGGTGCACCTCGACGGTGCGGCGCCCGGCCCGCACCGTCCGGGTGGCGTCCTCGCTCACCGGACGATCGCCTCCTCCACCAGCAGCCGTGCGGCGGCCGCGATGGACTCGGCGTCGATGCCCGCGGCGTGCAGCTGCTCGTCCGGCGCGGCCGAGCCCGGCATCGTGCGGACGGCCAGGCGCACCAGCCGCGGGACGGGCCGCCCGTCGACGAAGGCGTCGAGCACGGCGTCCCCGAGGCCGCCCTCCTCGTGGTGGTCCTCCACCGTCATCAGACAGCCGGTCTCCTCGGCGGCCCGGCGCAGGGTGAGCCGGTCCACGGGCTTGACCGAGTACAGGTCGACGACCCGCACGGCGATCCCCTGCTCCTGGAGCGCGTCGGCGGCGGCAAGCGCCTCGTGCACGGTGACCCCGGCCGCGACGACGGTCAGCCGGTCGCGGTCGGAGGAGCGCAGCACCTTGCTGCCACCGACCGGGAACTCCTCGTCGGGCCCGTAGATCACCGGCGTCTTGCCGCGCGAGGTGCGCAGATAGCGGATGCCCTCCAGGCCCGCCATGGCGCCGACGAGGTGCGCGGTCTGGTTGGCGTCGCACGGATACAGCACCGTCGAGCCGTACACCGCCCGCATCATCGCCAGGTCCTCCAGACCCATCTGCGAGGGCCCGTCCTGTCCGATGGAGACGCCCGCGTGCGAGCCGGCCAGGTTGATCCCGGCGCCGCTGACCGAGGCCATGCGCACGAAGTCGTACGCGCGCGTGAGGAAGGCCGCGAAGGTGGAGGCGTACGGCACGAAGCCGCGCGCGGCGAGTCCCACGGCAGCGGCGACCATCTGCTGTTCGGCGATGTAGCACTCGAAGTAGCGGTCGGGATGTTCCTTGGCGAAGAACTCCGCGCGCGTGGAGTCGCCCACCTCGCCGTCGAGGGCGACGACGTCGCCGCGGCCGGTACCGAGGGCGGCGAGGGCCTGGCCGTAGGCGTCCCGGGTGGCGACGCCGTCCTCGGCCCCCTTCTCCCAGCGGGGCAGTTCGAGGTGTCCGGCGCGTACGGCGTGCAGCATGCGGGCGGCGGGCGGCTCGTGCACATGGATGCGGAGGTCGCGGCGGCCGCCGAGTTCGGCGATCGCCTCGTCTGCGTCGGGAAGCGGCTTGCCGTGCAGGCCCTCACGGTCCTGGACGGCCTCGACGCCCTTGCCCTTGAGGGTGCGGGCGAGGATCACGGTGGGCTGCCCGGAGGTGGAGATCGCCTCGCCGTACGCGCGGTCGACGGCGTCCACGTCGTGCCCGTCCACCTCCACGGTGTGCCAGCCGAAGGCCTGGAAGCGACGGGCGTAGGCGGCCAGGTCGTGGCCGTGCCGGGTCGGGCCGCGCTGGCCGAGCCGGTTGACGTCGACGATCGCGGTGAGGTTGTCGAGATGCTCGTACGCGGCGTGCTCGGCGGCCTCCCACACCGACCCCTCGGCGAGCTCGCTGTCCCCGCACAGCACCCACACCCGGTAGCCGGTGCGCTCCAGCCGCTTGCCGGCGAGCGCGATCCCGACACCGACCGGCAGGCCCTGCCCGAGCGATCCGGTGGCCGTCTCGACCCACGGCAGCCGCCGGGGCGTGGGGTGTCCCTCCAGTCGGCTGCCGAGCCGCCGGAAGGTGGCCAGTTCGGCGTCGTCGATCGCGCCGACGGCTTTGTAGGAGGCGTAGAGGAGGGGCGAGGCATGCCCCTTGGACAGCACGAAGCGGTCGTTTCCGGGGTGGGCGGGGCGGTCGAAGTCGTAGCGGATGTGGTGGGCGAGCAGTACGGCCATCAGATCGGCGGCGGACATCGACGACGTCGGATGCCCGGACCCCGCGGCATCGGCCGCGCGCACACTGTCCACGCGCAGCTGCTGTCCCAGGTCGACGAGTTCGGCGGTGTTCATGAGTCTCCCTCAGCGGGGGTGGCGGAACGGTCGGGGCGCTTGACGGGGCCGGGGCGGTGTCCGGGTCGGGTGCCTTGGACGGGCCGGGGTTCGCGGCGGGCTCGGCGGTCCCTCCGTTCAGCCCGTCCAGGTCGCTGCCGTCGGCCTCGCCGTGCACCGGCCGTACCCCGGGGCACCGTGCCCGCGAGGGGCACGGTGCCCCGGCGCGGCTCCAGGGCCGCGAAACCGGCGCCGACGATCACGATGCGGGGTCGACTCACAGTGCGCCTCCGGGGCTGTCACGTACCTCGGGAGACTTCCGCGTAACCCTGGCCGGGCTGCCCAAACGTCCGCCGGTTTCCGGTCTGCCGGCCGGGTACCCGGAACGCGTCCCGTCCCCCCTCGAGAGGTGCCGGAGGTACCCTCATGCCCGAGTACGGCTACTTCCTGTCCTGCGAGGAGTTCGGCCCCGCGGATCTCGTCGAGCAGGCGAGGATGGCCGAGCAGGCCGGTTTCCGTTCGCTGTGGATCTCGGACCACTACCACCCGTGGAACGACGCCCAGGGCCAGAGCCCGTTCGTCTGGTCGGTCCTCGGCGCGCTCTCGGAGGCGGTGTCGCTGCCCGTGGAGACGGCGGTGACCTGCCCGACCGTGCGCACGCACCCGGCGGTGGTGGCGCAGGCCGCGGCGACCACGGCGGTGATGACGGAGGGCCGTTTCCGGCTGGGGGTGGGCAGCGGCGAGGCGCTCAACGAGCACATCCTTGGCCACGTCTGGCCGCCCGCGCACATCCGGCTGGAGATGCTGGAGGAGTCGATCCAGATCATGCGCCGGCTCTTCACCGGCGAGGAGGTCAGCCACCACGGCACCCACTACACGGTGGAGAACGCCCGCCTCTACACGATCCCCGACCAGCCCGTCCTCATCGACATCTCCGGGTTCGGCCCGGCGGCGACCTCGCTCGCGGCCCGGGTGGGCGACGGCTACATCACCATGACGCCGGACGAGTCGATGGTGGCCCAGTTCCGCAAGGGCGGCGGGGGCGCCAAGCCGGTCAGCGGCGGGACCAAGGTCTGCTGGGGCACGGACCGCGAGGAGGCCGTACGGACCGTGCACCGACTGTGGGCGAATCAGTTCCTGCCCGGTGAGATGGCCCAGATCCTGCCCTCGCCGAGCCACTTCGAGCAGCTCCAGCCGCTGGTGACCGAGGAGTCGGTGAGGGAGAAGGCGGTGTGCGGGGACGACGTCGACGAACACGTGGCGGCGCTGTCCGCGTTCGCCGACGCGGGTTTCGACCGGATCTACGTCAACCAGATCGGACCCGACCAGCGCGGCTTCTTCGACTTCTACCGCACCAAGGTGCTGCCCCAGCTGCAACAGGCCTGACGACGATGAAGCCGCGTCTCCCGGCGGTGTCCGTGCGCACGGTGCCCGCGGGCGGTCGGCGACTTCCTGCGCGGACATCTGGCCCCGCTGGCGAAGGGCCGTGACGCGCTGGACATCGCCCTGTGGAAATCCAAGATCCGAGCAGGCGGTCCGGGTCGACGGGGTCCTCGCCGACCCGGGTGTGGGCTGGTCCGAGGAACCGGTGGCGTCGGACGGTCTGACGGGACTGCGCCTGGTGCGGGACGCGGTGGTGTGCGATGTGACGGCGGGCGAATACGGACGCCGCCGCCGGCCCCGGTCACCACGACGGCCCTGCCCCGACGGGGCAGGGGCTCCACAGCCGTTCCACCACGCATCACGCCCGGTGGCGCGGCTGCTCGGGGTCGATGTGGCCGCTGCCTGGCCACCGACGACGTTGTCGCCCTCCGGCGTGGGCCGGGACGCGGCGTGCAGCATGGCCTTGCGGCGCTGCTTGCGAGTCTGCTCGCGCAGTTCCTCGCGCACGGTCTCGCCTGTCACCCGGGCCGGCTCCTCGACCAGGTGCTTGTCCGGATGATCCGAGCGGTCCATGGCCGCCGGGTACCCGTACGCACAACGCCGTCCGTCGCGGCCACCCGTCCGGCAACGCAAGCTCGACGAGGTGGCGGCCACCAAGGGCGACGAACGGAAGCATGCCTTCCATGACCTCGTCCGCCTCCTCGCGGTGCACGAGACCGCTGAGGAAGAGGTCGTCCATCCCTTCGCCCGCAAGGGCATCGACGGCGGTGAACTCGTCGTCAAGGACCGTATCGAGGAGGAGGAGAAGGCCAAGCGGGTGCTGTCCGAACTGGACGGCATGGACCCCGACTCGGCCGAGTTCCTCGACAAGTTCGCGGCTCTGCGCGAGGACGTGCTCACGCACGCCGACAACGAGGAGCGTCACGAGTTCGCGCACTTCCACAGGATCGCCGGCCGCGGCAGGCCGGAGAACCTGGCCCGTGCCGTGCAGGCCGCCGGGGCCCTGGCACCGACCCGACCGCACCCGGGCACCGACACCGCGGTGAAGAACGTGGCGGTGGGTCCGGTCGCGGCCGTCGTCGACCGCACACGGGACATCGTGCGCAAGGCCATGGGCTGACCCACTGACCCACTGAGGCATGCGTGTCCGGCGGCCGGGGTGCGGGGATCGCGTGAAACGATCTCCTGCCCCGGCCGCCCCTATTAGGCTCGTCCGCATGGACATTCTGGGAGCCACGCTGCGCGTCTGCGTCGACGACCTGGAGACCGCGGTCCCCTTCTACGAACGCCTGGCCGGCGGCCCGGCCCTCCGCTTCGAGCGCGGCGGGGTCCAGGTGGCCGCCGTCGGCTGCTTCCTCCTGATGAGCGGTCCCGAGGCGGAGTTGGAGATCCTGCGCAAGGTCGCGGCCACGATCGCCGTCAAGGACATCGACGAGGCCCATCGGGTACTGACCGAACTGGGCGCGCGCGTCATCGCGGGACCGGTGGGGACACCGGCCGGGCGCAATCTGATCGCGATGCATCCGGACGGAGTGGTGTACGAGTACGTGGACCGAAGGGCGTAGGACCGGGGTCACCGCATACGGAAGTCGTGGCGGTCCGGCAGCGGTTCGTCGCTGACCCGCTCCCACAGCCGCCCGACGGCCTCCGCCCCTTCCCTCAGGTCGGCGACCTCGAAGCCCTCCTCGAACACGGCCCGAGCCTCCTCCCGCCGGCCCTCGGCGACCAGCAACCCGGCCTCGACGAACCGGAATCGCCCGCGGGCCCGCGTCCCGGGATGCAGTCGCGCCCACACCGACCGCGCGTCCCCCGTACGCCCCACCGCGAGCAGCGCCTCGATCGCCTCGCGGCCGAGCGCGGCCGTGGCCGCCGTCCAGGCCTCCCCCGCGTCGCGCCGCTCCCGGCACAGGTCGTCGAAGGCCTCGGCGTACCGGTCGGCGGCCCGCTCACGGTTGCCGACGTCCTGGTCGGAGACGGCGAGGCAGCGCAGCAACGGCCATACGGACGGGGCGAGTTCAAGAGCACGCTCCCAACTCCGCACCGCCTGCGCCCGGTCGCCGGCGTGCCACTGGGCGACGCCGAGGTGGTACTCGGTGTGCGGGCCCGCGGGCGCGGTCTCCAGCATGTCCCGCCAGTGCGCGGCGACGAGCGTCTCGCCGGGCGGCCGCACCCGGCGCGGCTCCGCCAGCACTCCGGCCCGCAGCAGCTCCAGCCAGGGTTCCTGAGCCTCGCCGAGGGTGCTGTCGTCGAAGGGCGTACCGGGCAACTTCCGGTCGGTGCGCAGCACTTCGAGGGCGCCCCAGCCGGATCCGGTGGCGAGGATCTCGCCGGGCGCGGTGTCGGCGTGCGGTTTCCAGGCGGCGTACGCGGCGTCGACGTCGGCGCGCGGGAGTACGGCTTCGAGCCGCTCCTCCGCCTTTCCCACCTGTGCCGGGGAGTTCAGCGGCCCGTACGCCTCCAGCCACGTCACCTCGCTCTCCGGGTCCAGCCGTACATGCTCCAACTGCGTGCGGGCGAGCCCCGCCTGGATCTCGCAGTAGCCCTCGGTGCCGGGTTCGGTGAGCCATTCCTGCCAGCGTCGCCCGCCCGGCCCTGATCCCCAGACGAACAGCTTGCGTCCGCGCAGTACGTCGGTGGACGTCTGCACCAGTCCGTGACCGTCCTCGTCGAGGGCGGCGATCCAGCGGCGCCGCGCGTCGGGAAGGTCGTAGAAGTAGTCGGCCGGGTGCGGAAGTTGACGGATCTCCTCGTACGTCGGAACGGGCACCGTCCGCAGTCGTCGCTCGTATCCGAAGTGCCAGGCCTCCTGCGCCGGCGCGAGGATCCGGCGTCGCTCCGGCACGGCGATGTTGGACCACCAGTACGTCGGCACCGGCTTCTCGTGCGGATTGCGGATGCGGACGCCGACGTACAGGAAGTCGGAGCCGTCCGGCAGCCAGAGGTCGACCTGGAAGGGCAGATCGCGCAGCCGTTCCCACTCCCACAGGCGCAGCATCTCCCCGCCGTCCGGGGCGGGGACGCGGGCGGCGTGCAGGGGTGCGCAGGCGAGGGTGGTGTGGCCGGTGGCGCCGATGTTCCATTCGATGCCGCCGGAGAACCAGGCGCCGTTGAGGGCGAACGCGGCGGGCTGGAACACCGGGTTGCGGTACAGGAGTTCGCGGCCGGACGGCTTGTGGAGGAGAGAGGCGATCCGGCCGCCGAGGCCGGGGAGCACGGTGGCCCGCAGCCGGTCGTTCTCGATCACGAGGGCATCGATCCCGCGCGGCTCGCGCACCCGCTCGTAGCCGTCCCTCAGGTGCACGGGAAGCAGGCTGCGCAGGGGCTCGTAGCCGATCTGGCGGGCCATCTCCGCGGGCAGGTCACCGCGGTCGTCGACGCGGTGGAGCTCGTCGAGCGGCCGCAGCGGGGGCAGCGGGTTGTCGGGCCCCAACTCCGCGGCGGGCAGCGTCAGTACCTCACGTCGGATCGTCGTCACGATCGCCATGGAAGCCGCTCGCCGGGGAGCTGAACAGGGGCGCTACGGGTCAGGATTGCGCAAAGGCGGACACCACGATGTCGGCGAGGAGGGCGCCCGCGGTGCCGTCCGGGTCGAGATCGGGATCGTAGATGGTGACGTTCAGGCCGCCGCAGTGCGCCGACCCGAGCAACGGCCGGAGCAGCTCGACGAGTTCGTCGGGCAGGAGTCCGTCCGGGTCGGGGCTGTCCACGGCCGGCATGACGGACGGATCGAGGACGTCCGCGTCCAGGTGGACCCAGAATCCGTCGAGTTCGGGGATCTCGAAGGCCTGTGCCGTGGCCCGGGCGAGGGCGTCCGCACCCCACTCGCGGATGTCCCCGACGCTGACGACGGGGATCTTGAGGGCGGCGAGTTCGCTGCGGTCGTCCTCGAACTCGTCGCGGTTGCCGAAGAGCCGTACGTCCTCGTCCCTCAGGTACGGCTTCAGCCCTTCCAGGTTCGTCAGGTCGTCCTGCCCGCGCCCCGTCGCCAGCGCCATCTCCTCCCCGCCGGCCGCGCCGATCCGCTCGGAGTTGCCGGGGTGGCGGAAGTCTGCGGAGGCGTCCACGGCGGCCAGCCCGTACCGGCCGAGGCGGCGCAGCGCGAGGGAGGCACCGAGCTGGATGGAGCAGTCACCGCCGAGCACCACCGGGAACTCCCCGGCCCGCACATGGCGTTCGATGCGGTCGGCGAGCTTCACCGTGTAGGCGGCGAGGGCGGACGCGTTGAAGACGCCGTCGCCCTCCTGCCAGTCCCCGCGGTCGTAGCGCGGCGGCACGACCACCCCGCCCTCCAGCGCGCCGAGCCGCTGCACGATCCGCTGCTCGCGCAGGGCACCGGCGAGCTTGTAGCAGCCCGGGACGGTTCCCGGCGCGGGCGGACGCAGCCCGAGGTTGGAAGGGGCGTCCAGAACCACCTTCGTACGCATCGGTCTCACTTCCGGATCATCTCGGCGGTGACGGCCCACCGCTCGTGGTCCCGCCAGGCTCCGTCGATGTAGAGCATGTCCGGCGAGAAGCCCTCCAGACGGAAGCCGCAGCTGCGGGCGAGGGCGATCGAGGCGGTGTTGGCGGGCTGCACGTTGATCTCCAGCCGGTGCAGCCGCATCCCGCCGAAGGCGTAGCGCACGACCATGCCCAGCCCCTCCCGCATCAGACCGCGCCCGGCAAAGTGCGCGAAGGCCCCGTATCCGAGCGCCCCGCACAGGAAGGCACCCTCGACGATGTTGTTGATGTTGATGTACCCGGCGATGGCCCCCTCGCCGTGCTCCCCGTCCTTCTCGCAGACCAGGAACCCCGCCTTGGTCGGGTCCTCGATCAGCCGGCCCGCGTACGCGGTGAACGCGTCGGCACCGTCCGGCGGGAACAGCCAGGGCTGATGCAGTTCCTTGCTCTCCCGGGCCCGGGCGGTGAACTCGGCGCCGTCCTCGTAGGTGATGTGGCGTATGCCCACGCGGGGGCCCTCGACGAGATAGCGGGATGCGGTGTGCGGCATCCCGTCACCCTACGACGGACTAGTTGCGGCGCTTCATGAAATACGCCCCGCACAGGGCGCCGATGACCCCCGTGGCCAGCAGCGCCATCCACAGGGGCATCGTGACCTCGGGGATCAGCAGTCTGATCTTGGTGGCGCGGGTGTTCTCGAAGATGAAGATCAGGGCGAGGACGGCGAGCAGCAGGACGACCACCCGGGCGGGCGTCACGGCGCCGCCCTTGCCGCTGGTGGCACCGCCGCTCTCGGAGGTCTTCGGGCTCATGCGACCAGGGTGGGCCCGAAGATCCGGCCCCGCGCGGCGGGAGCCGCCCACCGGGTGAATCAGCCGCCGGCCACCGGCAGCTCCAGCACCCCGGTGTTCCCGGGCGAGCTGACCACGGTCACCGGCTTGATCCCCCGGTTGCCGAAGTAGGCGTCGTCGCTCGCCGCGACCACGAACCGCAGCCGGTGCCCCTTCTCGTACCGGTGCACGATCCCCGGCAGGGTCACGGTGAAGCTCTTGGTCACGTCGGGCACCCGGACCGGTGCGACCAGGCGGTGCACCAGCGTCTTGGTGCCGTCGGGCGCGATGTCGTACAGCTTGGCGAACAGGACGAGCTTGTCGGCGGCGTTCGAGGAGTTCTGGGTCCGCTCGGCCTTCGGCGAGACCACCCTGAGCGTGGCCTTCGGCGCGCCCACGACGTCGGTGGTCCGGGCGAGCGGCTCACTGGTCCAGCCGAGGTAGGTGCCCTCGGTGTCGTAGGGCGCCGGGTCCGGCAGGCCGATCGTCCCGGCCAGCGAGCTCTCCGAGTGGCTGGTGGGGACGAGCCGGTTCGTGTACGTCCGGCTGCCGCGGGCCACCTTGGAGCGGGTGTCGACGAGCTTGCCGTCGCCGGACAGGTACAGCTTCCGGCTGAGTGCGGGCAGACGGTCGGCGGTGGCATAGGTGTCGGCCGGGTCGGTGATCCAGTCGCGGTAGTAGGCGAGGGCCGGTCCGGTGTCGGTGCCCTTCTTCTTCTGGAGGTAGCGGTCGAACCAGGCCAGGATCCGCTTGCCGACGTACGTGGACTCCAGATTCCCCTGGCCGAGGTTGAGCTCGCCCGCCGCCATGCCGCCGCTGTGGCCCCAGGACTGCCAGATCATCCTGGTCGGTGTGCCCTGCGCCTTGAGGGTCTTGTACGTCGCGGTCGCCTCGTTGAGGTTGAAGAGGCTGTCGGCCTGTCCCTGGATCAGCAGTGTGGGTGCCTTCACGCGGCCGAGGTAGGTGACCGGGGAGACGCTGCGGGAGTAGGCGAGCAGTTCGGCGGTCCGGTCGGCGGGGTAGCTGCCGGAGTTCAGGGTGCGGACGGTGTCGCAGGCCTCGGTGACGAAGTGCAGACAGCCCAGGGAGTTGATCCGGGACGGGTCGAGGTTCGGCGCCGTCAGCGGCTGGCTCTCGCCGATCAGATAGAAGCCGTTGGCCCACTGCCATTTGAAGGCGCCGGGCAGCGCGCCGTGGGCACCGGCGTTGTTCGGGTCGAGGGAGTACGCCAGGTCGTTCCAGGTGATCAGCGGGACGAGTGCGTCGACGCGGTGGTCGACGGCCGCCGTCGCCATCTGGATCGCGCCGCCGTAGGAGCCGCCGATCATGCCGACGCGCGGGTCGCCCTTGCCGTCGAGGGTGACGAAGTCTGCCCTGGTGCCGTCGTCGGCGGCCCGCTTCCCGGCGAGGAAGTCGATCAGCCCGGAGGCGGCCTCGCCGTCGATGTCCGGATCGTCGAGCGAGATCAGACAGCCGGAGCTGCCGAAGCCGAGCCCGGAGTAGACGAGCGAGACGTAGCCCCGCTCGGCGAAGGCCTTGCCGATGCCGTCCGTGGAGCCGTCGGACTTGCTGCCGCCGAAGCCGTTGGTGGCGAGCACGGCGGGTGCGCGGCCGGCACCGGTGGGCCGGTACAGATCGGCATCGATCGTGCAGCTGCGGCCGCCGGCCTGCACGGTGAAATTCAGGGCCGTGACGGTGTACTGGCCGGTGGCGGGGGCGGGGGTGACGAGTGTGGCACCGAGCAGGAGAGCGAGCGGAACGCTGTATCCGAGCACACGACGAGACACGAGACCTCCACGCTGAGGGCAACCCGGCTTACCGACCGGTAAGAACCGGCCAGTAGTCAGGGTGTGACACGTGTCAAAGGAGGTCAATCACCGTGACGGGTGTTTTCTTGACGCTGATTCAGCGAAGGGCCGGTTCGTCGAGCGTCAAGGTGCCCGCGTCGGCGTCGAGTTCGGCCGCCACTCCGAAGGGCATGGTCAGCGCCCCTTCGCAGTGCCCGAACCCGAACTCCTCCACGACGGGCACCCCGAGCCCGCCGAGCCGGTCGGCGAGCAGCGCCCGCACCTTCTCCTGGGGACCGCACTCCTGCCACGACCCGAGCAGTACTCCTTGCACCCCGTCGAACCAGTCGGCGCGCAGAAGTTGGGTGAGATAGCGGTCGAGGCGGTACGTCTCCTCCCCCACGTCCTCCAGGCACAGCAGCCCGCCGCGCGCGGAGGACCGGGCGTGCGGGGTGCCCAGTTCGGCGGCGAGCAGGCACAGGCAGCCGCCGAGGGTGACGCCCCGCGCCCGCCCGGGGACCAGGGTCCTGCCAGCGGAGGCGATCGTGCGGACGGTCTCCGGTGCGAAGAGCGTGGCCCTGAGATGCTCCTGTGCCCGTGCGTTCTTGATGAAGTCGACCCCTGCGGCCATCGGCCCGTGGAGCGTGACGAGGCCCACCCGGGTGGCGAACGCCTCGTGCAGCGCGGTGATGTCACTGAAGCCGACGAACACCTTCGGCCCGGCCGCCCGCATCGCCTCCCAGTCGAGCAGGTCGATCATCCGCTGCACGCCGTACCCGCCCCGCGCGCACAGCACCGCGTCGACGGACGGGTCGCACCAGGCGGTCTGCAGATCGGCGGCCCGGTCCGTGTCGGTGCCCGCCAGGTAGTCGAAGTCGCCGTGCCGCTCCAGCACATGGGGCCCCACCACCGGGTCGAGGTCCCAGCCGCGCAGGATGTCCAGTCCGGCCTGCAACCGCTCCTCGGGAACGGGGCCGCTGGGCGCGACGACGGCCACCCGGGCCCCGGGCGCGAGTCTGGACGGCCGGACGAACTTCTTCACTTGTCGAGCTCCAAGGTCGGGATGCCGGGCGGGTTCAGGACGAAGACCTGGGCGTACAGGGAGAGTTCGGACTCCAGCGCCCGGATCATGGTCTCCGCCCGCCGGAACCCGTGCCCCTCCCCCTCGAAGGCGATGTACGCGTGCGGCACCCGCCGGTCCTCCATGCGGGCCAGGAACCGCTCGCACTGGACGGGCGGGCAGATCACGTCGTCCAGGCCCTGCAACAGCAGGAAGGGCGCGGTGATCCGGTCCGCGTGCTCGGTGGGCGAGCGCTCCGCGTACCGTGCGGGCACCTCGGCGAGGGGTCCGACCAGGGTCTCCAGGTACTGCGACTCGAAGTCGTGGGTCTCGCCCTCGCCCCAGCCGGTCAGATCGAGGATGGGGTAGACGATGGTGCCGCAGGCGTAGACGTCGGTCGCGGTGAGGGAGGCGGCCGCGGTCCAGCCGCCGGCACTGCCGCCACGGATCGCCAGCCGGTCGCGGTCGGCGGTGCCCTCGTCGGCGAGGGCCTGGGCGACGGCCGCGCAGTCCTCGACGTCGACCACGCCCCACTGCTCGCGCAGTCGGTTGCGGTACTCCCGGCCGTGTCCGGTGGAGCCGCCGTAGTTGACCTCGACGACGCCGATGCCCCGCGAGGTGAAGTAGGCGATCGCCAGGTCGAGGACGAGGGGGGCGCGGCTGGTGGGTCCGCCGTGCGCCCAGACGACGTACGGCGGCAGTTCGTCGCCGGGTGCGACGCAGGTGGGGTGGTGGGGCGGGTAGACGTGGGCGTGGATGTCGCGTCCGGCGGGTCCGGTGAAGGTGCGGATCTGCGGCTCGGGGTAGTAGGTGGGGTCCACGGCGTCGTCGTGCCCTGCGCCGATCACCCGGGCGCGGCCGGTCCGGGTGTCCAGCTCCACCAGTTCGTGGGCGCTGCGCGGGCTGGCTCCGACGGCGACGACCCGCTCGCCGTGCACCGCGAGGGTGGGGGCGAACTCGGTCCAGGGGCCCGCCGCGTCGACGACCTCCGCGGTCTCGGGGTCCAGTATCCCGAGCGCGGTGGCGCCGCGGCCGTGCACGACGGCGATCAGGCCGCTCTCCAGCGGGGCGAACCAACGATGGCCCAGCTTCCAGAGCGGACCGCCGAACTCCTCCTCGCGCGGGCACAGCGGTGCGCCGTCGCGGTACAGATTCCACCAGCCGGTGCGGTCGCTCGTGTACAGCAGGGCTCCGTCGTGGGCCCAGTCCACCTGGGCGATCGACTCCTCGGGGCCGCCGGCGATCGTCCGGGGTTCGCCGAGCGTGCCGTCGGCCCGGACACCGGCGAGCACCAGTTCCGTGCCGTCCCACGGCATCCGTGGATGGTCCCAGGCGAGCCAGGCCGCGCTCCGCCCGTCGGGGGAGATCCGGGGGCCGGTCACGAACCGGTGCCGGGCGTCGGTGAGTTCGCGCACGGCGTCCCGGTCCTGGGCGGCCGAGCCGTCCAGCGGCACCGCGGCGATGACCCGGCGCACGTCACCGGGCCCGTCGCCGGTGAACTCCTCCAGCACACACCACACCTCACCGCGGTCCGGGAGCAGCACCGGGTCCGCCCAGCGCAGGCCGCCGCCGACCGGGGACACCGGGGTGAGAGGGCTGGGGTCGCCGTCCGGCCCGTACCGGTAGAGCCGCTGGTCGGCGAAGTTCACGAAGACCACGAGCGGTTCGCCGTCCACGACCGAACCCGCCCAGGGCTGTCCGCCGTATTCGATGACCCGGCTGCGGACGTTCCACGGCGTCGGCAGCACCGACTCCGTCGCGCCGTCGGTACGCCGCCGCACCAGTGTGCGCCGGCCGCCCTCGGTGGGGCGTGGCTCGGTCCACCAGGCCTCGTCGCCGACGAAGCCCACGAACTCGGGATGCCCGTCGTGCGCGGCGGCCAGTGCCGCGTCGATCGGCGAGGGCCAGGACCCGTACGCCAGCGTCTCCACTTCTCCCCCAGTCGCTCAGGCCGTGCGCAGAAAGCGGTCCAGGACCCGGACGCCGAAGTGCAGCGCCTCGACCGGGACCCGCTCGTCCACACCGTGGAAGAGTGCCTGGTAGTCGAAGCCCTCCGGCAGTTTCAGCGGGGTGAATCCGTAGCCGGTGATGCCGAGGCGCGAGAACTGCTTGGCGTCCGTGCCGCCGGACATGCAGTACGGCACCACGTGCCCCTCCGGCGCGAACTCCTCGACGGCGGCCCGCATCCTCGCGTACGTCGCCGAGTCCACCGGCGCCTGGAGCGCGACCTCGTGGTGCTGGAACTCCCACTCCACGTCCGGTCCGGTCAACAGGTCGAGGGTCGTGCGGAACTCGTCCTCGCCGCCGGGCAGATACCGCCCGTCGACGTGGGCCACGGCCTCGCCCGGGATGACGTTGACCTTGTAACCGGCGTCCACCATGGTCGGGTTGGCGCTGTTGCGGACCGTCGCCTCGACGAGCTTCGCCGCCGGGCCGAGCTTCTCCAGGAGCCGGTCCACGTTGTCCAGGTCGGGCTCGATGCCGTACACGACGGCGAGTTCGGTGAGGGCGGCGCGGACGGTCGGGGTGAGCCGCAGCGGCCACTCGTGCGCGCCGATGCGGGCGATCGCGGCGCACAGGCGGGTGACCGCGTTCTCCTTGTTCACCTTGGAGCCGTGCCCGGCCCGTCCGCGCGCGGTGAGCTTCAGCCAGCCCGTGCCCCGCTCGCCGGCCGCGATCGGATAGATCCGGCGTCCGGCGCCGTCGTGGAAGGTGAACGCCCCGGACTCGCTGACGCCCTCGGTGCAGCCCTCGAAGAGCCCGGGATGCTCATCCGCGAGGAACCCGGAGCCGTCCACGGCGCTGGCCTCCTCGTCGGCGGTGAACGCGACGACGATGTCGCGCCGGGGCCGTACCCCTTCGCGCGCCCAGGCTCGGACGATCGCCAGGATCATCGCGTCCATGTTCTTCATGTCGACCGCGCCCCGGCCCCAGACGACCCCGTCACGGATCTCCCCGGAGAAGGGATGCACGCTCCAGTCCCGGGCCTCGGCGGGCACCACGTCCAGGTGACCGTGGACGAGCAGCGCGTCCGCGGAGGGGTCGGTGCCCTCGATGCGCGCCACCACATTGGTGCGGCCCCTGGTCCGCTCCAGCAGCACCGGCTCCAGGCCCGCCTCGGCCAGCCGCGCGGCCGCGTACTCGGCGGCCGGCCGCTCCTGGCAGTCACCGCCGCCCCGGTTGGTGGTGTCGATGCGGATGAGGTCGGAGGTGAACGTCACGACCTCGTCCATTGCCTGTCCGTCAGCCATACTGCTCCTCCACCGCGGCCGAGACGATCGTGGTGACCGCCTTGAAGGTGCGAATTCCCTCGTACATGGTGGCGCTCGGGTACCCCACCTTCCGCTCACCGATCCGGTCGACACCCGGCACGACGGTCGCGGCCAGGGCGAGGTGCTCGGCGTCGAACTCCACGGCGACGGTGAACGGCCCCGCCTGCACGGGTGTGTGACGCACCGCCAGCGCGGCCGCCTCCTTGGCCGCCGCGCGGATGTCGGTGGCGGTCCTGGCCGGTGTCCGGCACACCGCCGCGTACCGCGACACATGGTCCTTGACCGCGACCTTCAGCGCCTCGGGCGCGTAGCCGAGGGCGTCCTCGCAGGCCACGTCGTCGCCGGTGACGAGGACGACCGGCACTCCGTACTCGGCGACCACGTGCGCGTTCAGCAGGCCCTCGCTCGCGCGTACGTCGTTGAGCCACACCCCGGTGATGGAGTTGGCGAGGTAGGTGTGGGCGAGGACTCCCTCCGCGCCGGCGCCCGCGTGGTAGCCGACGAAGGCGATGCCATCCACGTCGCCGTGCTGCACGCCCTCCACCATGGACAGTGACTTGTGCCGTCCGGTGAGCATCTCCGCCCGGTCGTCGAGCCGCTCCAGGAGCAGGTTGCGCATGGTCCAGTGCGCCTCGTTGATCAGCACGTCGTCGGCACCGCCGTCGAAGAAGCCCTGCACCGCCGCGTTCACGTCCGAGGTGAACATCGCGCGGCACCGCTCCCACTGCGGCGTCCCCGGCAGCACGTCGGCCGGCCAGGTGACGCCCGTGGCGCCCTCCATGTCGGCGCTGATGAGGATCTTCATGCCGACTCACGCTACGCGTTCGTGCCGCGTCCCGTCAGGCCTGTGGACAACCGTCACCGGCTCAGACCAATTCGGGGATCCCTCAGGCCGTACGCCCCACCACCAGCCACTTCGACGGCAGCTCGATCCGGGTGCCGTCGGGGGTGTACTCCGTGGTCACGAGTGGCAGTTCGCCGCTCGCCAGGACGGTGAGCCCGGCCGTGGCCAGGTACTGGGGCACGGCGTCATCGGAGACCTCGCCGGGCGCGATGCCGTGCCGGAAGATCGGCGCCAGCTTGGGCGGCGGACCGGAGGGGTGCTGGGCCAGGCCCACCAGGATCGGCTTGGCGGCCTCGGACAGCTCGACGAGGAAGCCCCGGCCGTGCTCGCCGAGCAGCGCGGCGAGCCCGTCGACCAGTGGTTGCCGGTCGGCGGGCTCGCACTGGTGGAGCACGCCCCGCATATAGACGTTGGCGTCGCCCAGCTCCGCGTGCAGCGACTCCGCCCCGCCCTTCTCCACGGCGTCCAGCACCCGGTAGGTGGCCTGGCCGGCCGGATCGGCGTCCCGGGCGCGGTCGACGGCGGCCTCGGACAGGTCGACGCCGAGGACGTGCCGGAAGCGGTCGGCGAGGAAACGTGTCTGGGTGCCGTTGCCACAGCCCAGGTCGACCATGGGCAGGGCGGGGGCGGTCACATATGGTTCGAACAGGGCGAGGTGGAGGCCGGCCGTCAGCGCGGGCTCCGCGTCCCAGAACACGGCCCCCTGCCCGTCGGGAGCCTCGCTCCAGAAGCTCTCCCAGGCGTCCCGGTACCGACTCGTCACGCTCATGCCCAACTCCCCAGGATGCGGCAATGGCCCGCCGCAAGTGACGGGCCAGTACGGTTTATCGCGCCCCGGTCACGGCTACAAGCGCACGGCGCAATCCTTCACGCCGTGTGCGACATGCGTACGCCCTTACGCCCCGTGCGCCCCTGGGGCGTCTCAGCGTCGCGGCAACGTCAGTTCGAACCAGACGGTCTTGCCGGCCTTCGTCCGGCTCGTGCCCCACTCCCGGGCCAGGGTGGAGACGATGCGCAGACCACGCCCGAACTCGTCCTCGGGGCCGGCGCTCAGCAGGGTCGGCAGGTCGTGGTCGTCGTCGTCCACCTCGCACAGCAGCGTGTCACCGCGGACGAGGCGCAGCTGGAGGGGACGGCTGTGGGAGTGCCGTACGGCGTTGGTGACGAGCTCGCTGACCATCAGCTCGGCCGCGTCGGCGAGCCTGGCCAGCCCCCAGTCGTGGAGCTGTTCGCGCACCACGGAGCGCGCCCTGCCGACCTCGACCGGGTCCGGGGAGAGCCGCCACTCGGCGACGTCGTCCGGCTCGATGCCGTTGAGGCGGCTCATCAGGAGGGCCACGTCGTCCTTGCGGCCACCGCGGGTGTTGAGGACGCGGATGATGGTGTCGCAGGCGTCGTCCATGGACGCGGCCGGGTGGGCGGCGGACTCGCACAGGGCCGCGAGGCCCACGCCGATGTCCTCGCCGCGCACCTCGACGAGGCCGTCGGTGCACATCACGAGCCGGTCGCCGGGCTGCACGCGTACGCGTACCGACTCGAAGGCGACCCCGCCGACGCCGATGGGCGCCCCCGTGGGCAGGTCGAGGAGTTCGCTGCGGCCGTCCTCCGCGTGCACGATCACCGGCGGGATGTGGCCGGCGTTGGCGATGTGCAGTTCGCTCGCGATCGGGTCGTACACGGCGTAGAGGCAGGTCGCGAGGTAGTTGTCGCCCAGCCGCTGGGCGAGGTCGTCGAGGTTGCGCAGCAGCTGGGCGGGCGGCAGGTCGAGGGCGGCCATGGTCTGTACGGCGGTACGCAACTGGCCCATCATCGCTGCCGAGTTGAGGCCGTGGCCCATGACGTCGCCGACGACGAGGGCGGTGCGGGCGCCGGGCAGTTTCACCGAGTCGAACCAGTCGCCGCCGACCCGGCCGAGCAGGGTGCCCGGCAGATAGCGGGTGGCGATGTCACAGCCCGCCATGCGCGGCGGGATGTGCGGCAGCATGCTGTCCTGGAGCGTCTCGGCGACGGACTCCTGGTAGGTGTACATGCGCGCGTTGTCGAGCACGAGGCCCGCGCGGGCGGCGAGTTCGGCGCCGGTGACCCGGTCCATGTCGTTGAACTCGACGCGCTCCGGGTGCCGCAGCAGGATCATGAAGCCGAGGACCACATTGCGGGCCTTGAGCGGTACGACCAGCATCGAACGGCCCGTGATCAGCGGCCGGATGTCGCGCTTTTCGAACTGCGAGGCGATGGCGTGGCCCATCTGCTCGCTGATGCGCGGCACGAGGACGGGCTGGCCGCTGGTCATGCACTGGAAGAACGGGGTGTGCGCCGGGAACGGCATGGCCTCGCCGACGGGCACGACGTCGTCCCAGCGGCCGGGTTCGTCGGTGTGCTCGAGGGCGACCCGATGCCACATGGTGGTGGTGTCCGGCACGCCCTCGGGGAACCCCTCGCCCGCGACGACCTGTTCCCGCAGATAGGTGCCGGCGACGTCGGTGAAGCGGGGCACGACGGCCCGGCTGACCTCGACGATGGTCTTGGACAGGTCCAGGGAGGTGCCGATACGGCCGCTGACCTCGGTGAGGAACTCCAGGCGCTCGCGTACGGCGGTGTACTCCAGGTCCTCGCCCTCGTCGGCGAGTTCCTGCGGGACGGGCAGCCCCTCGGCCACGGCCCGCGCGGCCCGCTCACGACGTGCCCTGCGTTCGATACGGCGGGGCACGCCCCAGTCGGGGGTGACGGGCACCCGGTCGTTCTGGCTGAACTCCAGCACGGGATAGCCCAGTTCGAGGATCTGGGCGACGATCCGGGCGCCTTCCTCGACGCTCATGCTGGGCAGGATCTCGGGCAGCCGGCGGGCCAGCTCCTCGGCGCCCGGGAAGTCGGTGTGCAGCGCGAAGGCGGGGGCGATGCGCTCACCGGCGATCTCGTCGTCCGGATCGTCCGCGTGCAGGGCGCCCGCGTCGGCGGCGAGCACCAGCAGCCGCTCCCGTCCGGGGCCCACCAGGGGGTAGGCCCACCACAGGACGTCGAGACGGTCGGGTTCGAAGACCGTGAGGCGGGCACGGCCCGCCGCCGGGTAGGAGAGCCTGCCGTCGAGCGAGGACTCGAGGTCGGGTCCCAACCCGTCGTAGGCCGCGTACACGCCGTACGGCGTGGGGTCGTCCTCGTCGGGCAGGGCGCCGGAGACGGGCAGCAGGTCGGCCGCCGGGCGCCCGATCGCCTCTTCCTTGGCGGCGCCGAACAGCCGTCGCGCACCCCTGCTCCAGTGGGACACCAGGCCGTCGCGGTCCACCACGACCACGGCCAGCGGGATACGGCCGGCCGCGGCGTGCTCCACCACGCCGTCCTCAGCTCCGTGGCCGGGAGCTGCGTCCCTCTCGGTGCCATGGTCCATGGCCCAGGCCCTCTCTCCCCACGGCTCCGCAAGATCTGTGCCGCCTAATCCACCGTAGGCCGTGGGCGGTTGTGATGTGCGGCAATGCGGGAATTGGCCGGGGTGGATCGCCCCGGCGTGCGCCCCTGCGCGCCCGGGCCGGGCAGAACCTGCCGGTTGGAGGCGTGTCGGGGTTACTGACGGGTTTTCAGTCCTCGTGTCCGAGTTGGAGATCCCGTTCCGTTCGGCCGCCGCCGGCGACCTGGAGGACGGTGGCGACGGGCGGGTAGCCCGCGGCGATGACGGTGTACTCGCCGGAGGACAGGTCGACGAACCGGAAGGTGCCGTCGGCGCCGGTGGTGAGGGTGTCCACGACGTTGCCCGCCGCGTCGAGGAGCGTCACGCGCGCGTCCTCGACGGGCCGTCCGCCGCCGGCCCGCACGGTGCCGCGCAGCACGGCGCCGCCCGCGAGTTCGACGTCCTGGCGGGTCTCCCGGGAGGCCTGCACGGTGACGGGCAGGGCGGCCGGGCGGAACGCGGGGGCGCTGGCGGCGAGGGTGTACTCGCCGGCGACGAGTTCGGTGATGACGTAGCCGCCCTCGCGGCCGCTGCGGGTGGTGGCGACGACCTCGCCGTGGACGTTGGTGAGGGTGACGGTGGCGTCGCGCACGGGGGTGCCGTCGGCGGTCAGCACGCTTCCGGCGAGACGTCCGGCGCCGCCGAGGACCACATCGAGCTCGACGGGCCGCTCGCCGACGGTCACGGAGACCGCCTGCGGCTGGTGTCCCCCGGCCGCGGCGATCAGGACGTACGCCCCCGAGCCGGGCGTCGACAGCGCGTACCGCCCGTCCTCGCCGCTCGCCCCGCGCCCGATCTGCTGCCCCACGGCGTCGATCAGCGTGAGCGCCGCGCGCGGTACGACGGTCCCGTCGGGGTGCTGCACCGTGCCGCAGACGGAGATTCCGGCGACGTAGGTCGAACGGGCCTGCGGGATCGGGGCGTTCACGGGCGCGGGCTCGATTTCGGCGGCGTTGTGGGACACCAGTGGTTCCTCCTTGAGGAAGAAGGCGATGAGCAGGCCGAGGACGAGGACCGGCACGAGGTAGAGGAAGATCCGCGGCATGGCGTCGGCGTACGCGCGGATGTACGCGTCCCCCAGCTCGGGCGGCAGCGCGTGGACGAGCTGCGGGGTGATGGCCTCGGCGTCGGGAAGCCCTGTCGTCTCGGGCAGGCGCTTCGCGAGGGCGTCGGTGAGCCGGTCGGCGAACAGGGTGCCGAAGATCGCGGCGCCGACACTTCCGCCGATCTGCCGGAAGTAGTTGTTCGCGCTGGTGGCGGTGCCGAGGTCGGCGGGGCGTACCGAGTTCTGGACGGCGAGGACGAGGACCGGCATCACCATGCCGATGCCGGCGCCGAGGACGGCCATCCAGAGGCTGTAGTGCAGCCGGGGCGTGTCGACCTCGAGCCGGGACAGCAGCCACATGCCGAGGACGGACAGGGCGCTGCCCAGGACCGGGTAGATCCGATAGCGGCCGGTGTGGCTGATGAGCTGTCCGGCGATCACGGAGGCGCCGACGATGCCGCCTATCATGGGCAGCATCAGCAGCCCGGACTCGGTGGCGCTCGCGCCGTCCACCATCTGCAGGAAGGTGGGCAGATAGCTCGCGGCGCCGAAGAGCGCCACGCCCACCACCAGGCCCACCAGGCCGGTGATGTTGAAGACCGGGTCCCGGAACAGCCGCAGCGGGATGAGGGGTTCGGCCGCGAAGTGCTCGGCGACGAGGAACAGCAGGGTCGACGCCACCGCGCCCGCGCCGAGTCCCAGGATGACGCGCGAGTCCCACGCGTACTCGGTGCCTCCCCAACTGGTCAGCAGCACCAGGCAGGTGGAGGCGGCGGCGAGCAGCAGCGCGCCGGGGATGTCGAGCCGGGGCTTCGCCGTCGGCTTGGGCAGCTTGAGGACGACGGTGACGACGGCCAGCGTGAGAACGCCGAAGGGGACGTTGAAGTAGAAGCACCAGCGCCAGGAGTGGTGGTCGGTGAAGTAGCCGCCCAGCAGGGGTCCGGCGACGGAGGCGAGGCCGAACGCGGCACCGATGAGGCCCATGAAGCGGCCGCGCTCCCGGGCGGGCACGATGTCGGCGATGATCGCCTGCACGCCGATCATGAGGCCGCCCGCCCCGACGCCCTGTACCGCGCGGAAGACGATCAGCTGGTCCATCGTCTCGGCACACCCCGCGAGGGCGGAGCCGACGACGAACACGACGATGGCGAACTGGAAGACGCCCTTGCGGCCGAGGAGGTCGCCGAGCTTTCCGTAGATCGGCAGACCGATCGTGGAGGTCAGCAGGTAGGCGGTGATCGCCCAGGACATCTTGTCCAGGCCGTGCAGTTCACCGACGATCTTCGGCAGCGCGGTGGCGACGATCATCTGCTCCAGGGCGGCCAGGAGCAGCGCGAGCATGAGCGCGAAGAAGATCAACCGCACCCGGCGCGGGCCGAGTTCTACAGCCTGGGCGGGTGCCGGGGCGGGGATCGGAGGGGGTTGCCCGGCCGGTTCGTCCCGCAGTCCGTCCTGCACCAACGTGGTCCCGCGCACCTTGCCGCTCCCCTCGTCGCACCCTCACAATTCCCGCGTAAGCGACAACTGCGAGCAAGCGCGACGAGTTACGGCAGACCGGTGCGGCGCACGGAGATCCACTCGATCCGGTGAGGGGCTCAACACCCCTCGAACACCGGGGACTTGTTTCTACTTCTCGACCTCGGCGGCGAGCTTGTCGAGCACCTCGTCGTAGATCCGGCCGAGCCCCTTGGGGGCGAAGGTCTTCTCGAAGAAGCCGCCGATGCCGCCGGCGCCGTTCCAGACGGTGCTCACGACGACGCGGGACTTGCCCTCGCCGGCCGGGGTGACCCGCCAGGTGGTGACCATGGAGGAGTTGCGGTCCTTCTCGACGAGCTCGCCGTCGGTGGGCTCGCTGACCTCGAGCAGGCAGTCACGGATCCGCTTGCTGGTGGCCTGGAGCTTCCAGTGGACGAGGGTGCCCTCGCCGTCGCCGCCCTCGCGCACCTCGTACTCGCTGAAGTGCTGGGGCAGCACCTTCGCGCGCGTGCCGCTGTAGTCGGCGAGGGCGTCGAACACCTTCTCCGCGTCCGCCGCGACGACCCGCTCCGTAGTGGCCTCGACCTGCGCCATTTTTCCTCCAGCACCTGATTTATCGGGGGTTGGGGCAAGCCAACCACCCCGGTCCCCGCCCGCCCAAATCGGGGCCCCGCAATCCCTTCACATACGCATGCGCACGATCAAGGGAACATGTGTTCTATTCTGTGGGCAGTGCTACCGAGGAGGTGCCATGCGCTGGGAGAACCTCACAGCGGACTCCGGCCACAGCCGGGCCGACGACACCGCGCTCTTCGGCGCGGACGCGGTCGTCACCCGCACCTTCGACACACCGGAGTTCAGCGGGATCACCTTCCACGAGATCCGGGCCCGGTCGATCATCAACCGGGTGCCCGCGGTCTCCCGGATGTCCTTCCAGTGGACGGTCAACCCGTATCGGGGCTGCTCACACGCGTGCGTGTACTGCTTCGCGCGCAAGACGCACAGCTATCTGGACCTCGACACGGGCCTCGGCTTCGACTCGCAGATCGTCGTCAAGACCAACGCTCCCGAACTGCTGCGCCGCCAGCTCGGCTCGCACCGCTGGCAGGGCGAGCACATCGCGATGGGCACGAACGTCGACTGCTACCAGCGCGCCGAGGGCCGCTACCGTCTGATGCCGGGCATCATCGGCGCCCTGCGCGACCACGCGAACCCCTTCTCGATCCTGACCAAGGGCACGCTGATCCTGCGCGACCTCGACCTGCTCAAGCAGGCGCACGCGGTGACGGACGTCGGTATCTCCGTCTCGGTCGGTTTCGTCGATCCGGAACTGTGGCGCACCGTGGAGCCGGGCACACCCGCCCCGGAACGCCGCCTCGAGGTCGTACGGACCCTGGCCGAGCACGGCATCGGATGCGGTGTCCTGATGGCCCCGGTGATCCCGTTCCTCGGCGACGAACCGGCCCAGCTCAGGGCCACCGTGAGGGCGATCGCCGCCGCCGGGGCCACGTCCGTGACCCCGCTGGTGCTGCATCTGCGGCCCGGGGCGCGGGAGTGGTTCATGGCCTGGCTGGGCCGGCACCATCCGCACCTGGTGCGCCGCTACGAGCGGCTGTACGCGGACGGTTCCTACGCGCCGAAGTGGTACCAGCGCCGGATCACCCGCCAGGTCCACGAGTTGGCCCGGGAGTACGGCATCGGCCCCGCGGACGCGCCCATGCCCCGCCGGATGCCCGAGCCCGAGCCGCCTACGCCCGATCTGCCCGAAGGAACCCAACTCACGTTGATCTGAGAGCATTCGAGGGCATCCGGCGCCCCAGTAGGGTCAAGTCTTGCCAGAACGCGTTCTTCCGGACGCGCTTTCCGGGACGATGCGGCGTGGACCGTGACACTCGCGGTCCGAAACCCTCCGTCCTGGGAGGACTCCATGAGAAAACGCGCAGCCGTGCTGTGCGGCGTTTCCGTCGTCGTCGCCGGTTCGTTCACGGCCCTGCCCGCCGACGCGAGCACTCCGCGCACCGCGGACACCGCTCAGGCCGCGAAGCTCACCTGGAAGAGCTGCGGCACCACGAACTACCCGACGCTCCAGTGCGCGTCCCTCAAGGTCCCACTCGACCACCACGACCCGCACGGGCGGCAGATCACCCTCGCGCTGTCCCGTGTCCCGCACACCGCGAAGAAGTCCCAGGGCCCGCTGCTGGTCAACCCCGGCGGTCCCGGCGGCAGCGGCCTGACCCTCGCGGGATTCGTCGCCGGCTCGCTGCCCAAGGCGGTCGCGGCGCAGTACGACGTCATCGGCTTCGACCCGCGCGGTGTGGGCAAGAGCAAGCCGGCGCTCGACTGCAAGCCCGGCTATTTCAACCCGGTCCGCCCCGACTCGGTGCCGAGCACTCCGGCCATCGAGAAGGCCAACCTCCAGCGGGCCAAGTCCTTCGCGCAGGCCTGCGGCAAGAAGTACGCCGATGTGCTGCCGTACATCAACACGGTCCAGGCCGTACGGGACATGGACTCGATCCGTGCCGCCCTGGGCGCGAAGAAGATCAATTACTTCGGTTACTCCTACGGCACCTATCTCGGCGCGGTCTACGCCAAGCTCTTCCCCGACCGGGTGCGGCGCCTCGTCCTCGACTCGATCGTCGACCCCACCGGCGTCTGGTACGACGACAACCTCGCGCAGGACCACGCCTTCAACGACCGCCACCGCGCGTTCCTCGCGTGGGTCGCCAAGTACGACTCCACGTACAAGCTCGGCACCGATCCGGCGAAGATCGAGGCCAAGTGGTACGCGATGCGGGCGGCCCTCGCCAAGACACCGGCCGGCGGGAAGGTGGGCGCCTCCGAGCTGGAGGACACCTTCATCCCGGGCGGCTACTACAACGGCTACTGGCCGTATCTGGCGGAGGCGTTCTCGGCGTACGTGAACGACAAGAACGCCGACCCGCTGGTCGAGGCGTACGAGAACTTCGCCGCCGTCGACGCCTCGGGCGACAACGGCTACAGCATCTACACCTCGGTGCAGTGCCGTGACGCGGACTGGCCGCGCGACTGGGGCCAGTGGCGCAACGACAACTGGGCGATGTACAAGAAGGCGCCGTTCATGACCTGGAACAACGCCTGGTACAACGCGCCGTGCGCGTTCTGGCCGACGAACTCGCTACGGCCGGTGAACGTGGCCAACGCCAAGCTGCCGCCGGCGCTGCTGTTCCAGGCGACGGACGACGCGGCCACCCCGTACGAGGGCGGCGTGACGGTCCACCGTCTGCTGCGCGGCTCCAGCCTGGTGGTCGAGCAGGGCGGCGGCAACCACGGCATCACGCTGAGCGGGAACGCCTGCCTGGACAAGTACCTGGCGGCGTATCTGACCGACGGCACGGTGCCACGCAGCGGCGGCGAGGTCGACGCGGTGTGCGACACGCTGCCCGACCCTGAGCCGCCGAGCTCGGCATCGGCCTCGGCACGGGGATCGACGCTGCACGGCATGCTCGGCTTCCGCGGCTGAGCACTCCGCCGAGCAGGGTCCGACGGCCCGTCGGGGGCGTTGTCAGTGCCATGGTCCACCATGGACGCATGAGTGAGCTGACCAGGATTCCCACCCCCGACGGGCTCGCCCCCGCCGCCCAGTACTCCCATGTCGTGCTGGGCACCGGCACGTTCGTCGCGATCTCCGGCCAGCTCGCCCTGGACGCCGACGGCGAACTCGTCGGCGAGGGCGATCCCACCGCCCAGGCCCGCCAGGTCTTCGCGAACCTGCGCCGCTGCCTGTCCGCCGCGGGCGCGACCTTCGACGACGTCGTCAAACTCACCTACTTCGTCACGGACATGGCACACCTGCCCGCGCTCCGCACGGCCCGCGCCGAGCACATACCCGAGGACCGCCTGCCGGCCTCGTCCGCGGTCCAGGTGGCCGCACTGGTCCGGCCCGAGTTCCTGATGGAGGTCGAGGCGTTCGCGGTGGTGGGTTCGTGAGCGGTCCGCGGGTACGCGAGATGACGCTCGCGGACGTCGACCGTGTGGCCCAGATCCGCGTCCGTGGCTGGCAGAGCGCGTACCGGGGCATCGTGCCGCAGCCGTATCTGGACGCGCTCAGCGTGACCGAGGACGCCGAACACCGTCGCGAACGTCTTCGGCGGTCGGACGGCAGCGTGGTGAACCTCGTCGCGGAACAGGACGGAGAGCTCCTCGGCCGGGCGGCGCACGGCCCCTACCGGGAGGATGAAGTGCGCACCGCGGACGCCGAGTTGTACGCGATCTACGTCGACCCCGGGCGGTACGGCGCGGGCATCGGCCACGCCCTCCTCCAGGAGTCGGTACGCCGCTGCGCCGCCGGGCACGACCGCATGCACCTCTGGGTCCTCAAGGGCAACACCCGCGCCCGCGCCTTCTACGAACGGGCGGGGTTCCGACCGGACGGCACCGAGGAGCCCTTCGAGGTGGACGGGGTGCCGGTGCCGGAGGTGCGGTACACCCTGGCGCTTTAACGCTGCCGCGGAATCCGCGCCAGCGCGTGCACCGCCGCCTCCGCCAGCGTCGGATGCGCGAGGGCCTCGTTGAGTACGGGTCTGGCCCGGGCGTCGCCCAGGGTGCCGAGGCCCTCGACGCAGGCGAGGGCCACCCGCCGGTACGGATCGTGCGGGCGCAGCCGCCGCCCCAGGGTGGTGATGAGGGCCGGTACCGACTCGGGCGCGCGCAGTTCGGTCAGGAGCCTGACCGGGTGCAGGGCGTAGGCGACACGCAGTTCGTTGGTGGCGAGGGCCGCGGCCGCGCGGGCGGTGCGCGGGTCGCCGAGGCGGGCCAGGGCGTACGCCGCGGAGGCGCAGCGCTGCGGTTCACGGTGGTTGAGCAGCAGGACGAGCGACTCGAAGGCACGGGCGTCCCCCGCGACCCCGAGCCGGAACGCGGCCAGCTCCCGCGCCCACAGCGGCTGTCCGGCCTCGATCAGCACATCGGCCAGCTCGTCGAGGTCCTTCGTCTCCGCCAGCCGCCCGTACGCCGCCGGCGCCCCCGACTCCTGCCGTAAGCGCTCCGTGAGCGATCGCAACTCTTCGTCCATGACACGCAGCCTAGGTGGGTCGCGATCGCCTCGGGACGTACATCACAAACACGAGGACTAGCGCGCTCGTTACCCGCCGGTTAAGCTCAGACGAGCGAGTTACCCACTCGTGGAACTCCTTACGGCGGCCTGGTGACGCAGCCGCCGTGAGAGCAGTCGGTTCGGTACCTCAGGTATCGCAGTACGACGTGGCCCCGGGACAGGGCCGGTCGGTTTCACCGTTCTCCGGGCGTGTGCACGCCTGTGACGACGGCACCGCACCACCGGGCGTGTGCGCTTGCAGCCCGGCAACACCCGCAACCTCCACGCACCCGGTGCGCCTTCAGGCGTACCGGGTCGCGCTCCCAGTCGTCACCTCATTCCTGGAGTCCCGCGATGGCCGCTCCCCTGTCCGACACCCCCCTGTCCCCGCTGCAGACCATTGCCGTCATCGGCCTCGGCACGATGGGCACCGGCATCGCCGAGGTCCTCGCCAAGGCCGGTCGCGAGGTCGTCGGCATCGACATCAGCGAGGCCGCGGCCGCCCAGGCCGTCACCGCCCTGGAGACCTCGACCGCCCGCGCCGTGGAGCGCGGCCGGCTGACCGAGCAGGAGCGCGCCGGCATCCTCGCCCGGGTCCGCACCTCCACCGACCTGCGCACCGCGGCCGACGCGGACCTGGTCATCGAGGTGGCGCCGGAGTCGTACGAGATCAAGCACCAGATCTTCCGTGAACTCGACGGGATCGTGCGCCCCGAGACGATCCTGGCGACCGGCACCAACGCCCTGTCCGTCACCCGGCTCGCCGCCGACTCGGCCCGTCCCGAGCGTGTGCTCGGACTCCACTTCTTCAACCCGGCGCCGGCGATGAAGCTGGTCGAGGTCGTCTCCTCGGTGCTGACCGCGCCGGCCGCCGTCAGCGCGGTCACCGATCTCGCGTTCGTCCTCGGCAAGGAGCCCGTCGCGGTCGGCGACCGGCCCGGATTCGTCGCCGACGGGCTGCTGTTCGGCTACCTCAACCAGGCCGCCGCGATGTACGAGGCGAAGTACGCCTCCCGCGAGGACATCGACGCCGCGATGCGGCTCGGCTGCGGGCTGCCCATGGGTCCGCTCGCCCTGCTCGACCTGATCGGCATCGACACCGCGCGCACCGTCCTCGAGGCCATGTACTCCGAGTCCCAGGACCGGCTGCACGCCCCCGCACCGATCCTCAAGCAGCTCAGCGAGGCGGGTCTGACGGGCCGTAAGTCGGGCCGTGGCTTCTACTCGTACGAGGCCCCGGGCAGCGCGACGGTCGTGGCGGACACCCTGACGCCGGCCACCGGGGATGCCGGGGCCCCCGGCCGTCCGGTCCGTTCCGTCGGCGTCGCGGGCTCCGGCACCATGGCGTCCGGCATCGCCGAGGTCTTCGCCAAGGCCGGCTACGAGGTCGTCCTCGCCGCCCGCAGCGAGGAGAAGGCCGAGACCGCCAAGGCCCGGATCGGCAAGTCCCTCTCGCGCTCCGTCGACAAGGGGCGGATGACCGCCGAGGCCGCCGCGCAGACCCTGGACCGGATCACGGCGGCGGGCTCCTACGACGCCTTCGCCGACGTCGATCTGGCCGTCGAGGCCGTCGCCGAGGACCTGGAGGTCAAGCAGCAGCTCTTCGCGGCGCTGGACAAGGTCTGCAAGCCGGGCGCGGTCCTGGCCACGACCACCTCGTCGCTGCCGGTCGTCGCCTGCGCCCGTGCCACCTCGCGTCCCCAGGACGTGATCGGCATGCACTTCTTCAACCCGGCGCCGGCGATGAAGCTGGTCGAGGTCGTCCGCACGGTGCTCACCGCCGACGACGTCCACGCCACGGTCCGCGAGGTCTGCGTGAAGATCAGGAAGCACGCGGTCGACTGCGGCGACCGAGCCGGCTTCATCGTGAACGCGCTGCTTTTCCCGTACCTCAACAACGCCATCAAGATGGTCCAGGAGCACTACGCGTCGCTCGACGACATCGACGCCGCGATGAAGCTGGGCGGCGGCTACCCGATGGGTCCCTTCGAACTCCTGGACGTCGTCGGGCTCGATGTCTCGCTCGCCATCGAGAAGGTCCTGCACCGCGAGTTCCGGGACCCGGGCCTCGCTCCGGCCCCGCTCCTGGAGCACCTGGTGGCCGCGGGCTGCCTCGGCCGCAAGACCGGCCGGGGCTTCCGCGAATATGCCCGCCGCTGAGCCGTCCGGCGACTGGTTCAAGGACGCCGAGGACTGGGGCGGACTGCTCGACCCCCACGGAACCCCCCTGCCCGCACCGGGCGGGGGGCACCCGGGACGTGAGCGCCAACCTGCGCACATGCAGTACGTTCGGGTCATGCCCCAGCCCGCCAAGTCCTCACGTACGCCAGCTACGCCCGACGCGCCGGAAAGTGCCGCAGGCAGCCGTGCTGCCGCCCAGCGGCTCAAGATGCGCCGAGAACTGGCGGCCGCGGCGATGGAGCTGTTCTCGACCAAGGGGTACGAGGCGACCACCGTCGACGAGATCGCGGCGGCGGCCGGGGTCGCCCGCCGCACCTTCTTCCGCCACTTCCGCTCCAAGGAAGAGGCGATCTTCCCCGACCACGACGACACGTTGATCCGCGCCGAGGCCGTCCTCAACGCCGCTCCCCCGCACGAGCACCCGCTCGACACGGTGTGCAACGGCATCAAGGAAGTCATGCGGATGTACGCGGCCCGGCCGGAGATCTCGGTCGCCCGCTACAAGCTCACGCGCGAGGTGCCCACCCTGCGCGAGGCGGAGATCGCGTCGGTGGCCCGCTACGAGCGGCTGTTCACCCGCTACCTCCTCGGCCACTTCGACGAACACGCGCACGACGACGACGCCAACGACGATCCGCTGCTGGCGGAGGTCGCCGCGTCCGCGGTCGTCACGGCCCACAACCACGTGCTGCGGCGCTGGCTCAGGGCCGGCGGACAGGGCGACGTGGAGTCACAGCTGGACCACGCCTTCGCGATCGTGCGCAAGACGTTCGGGTCCGGCATCGGGGCCGGGCGCGCCACCACCCCGAAGCCGGCCGCCGCGACGGTCTCGACCCACGGCGAGGTCCTGGTCACGGTCGCCCGCACCGACGCCCCGCTCGACCAGGTCATGAGGACCATCGAGGAGGCGCTCAAGGAGCGCTGAGCACTACCGCATCGCTGTGATGACGGCCACCCCTCGGGGTGGCCGTTTTCGTGTGCCTCCACCCGATTTCCAGGGGAATTCAAGCCGCGTTCGATCGATCATCGCTCATTTGTTACGTAAAGATTTCACCTGAGAGCAGTTCCTGGCACTCAGTGCCTTGCGGCGTGACACGCGGTGTCATACGTTGATGTTGTCCGGGCGGCCGGCGTGCAGAGACCTTTCGTACGTCGGCTGTCCCAACAAGTCATCGGCTTGCCCGCCCGGACGCCTGCGTCACAGGCACCCTCCCGCGCCACAAAGCGCTGCCGAAGCACCACCTCGCCGAACCGACGGCACTTCAAAAAAACCCTCAGCAGCACCGACGTAACCCTCAGCGTCCCTCCCTCAGGACGCGTATCGCCGGAGGCAACACCGTGACCGTGAAGGACATCCTGGACGCGATCCAGTCGCCGGACTCGACTCCGGCCGACTTCGCCGCTCTGCCGCTCCCCGAGTCGTACCGCGCGATCACCGTGCACAAGGACGAGACGGAGATGTTCGCGGGTCTTCAGACGCGCGACAAGGACCCGCGCAAGTCGATCCACCTGGACGACGTCCCGGTGCCGGAGCTCGGCCCGGGCGAGGCCCTGGTCGCCGTGATGGCGTCGAGCGTCAACTACAACTCCGTGTGGACCTCGATCTTCGAGCCGCTGTCGACCTTCGGGTTCCTGGAGCGCTACGGCCGCACCAACGACCTGGCCAAGCGGCACGACCTGCCGTACCACATCATCGGCTCCGACCTCGCGGGCGTCGTCCTGCGCACCGGCCCCGGCGTGAACGCCTGGAAGCCCGGTGACGAGGTCGTCGCGCACTGTCTGTCCGTCGAGATGGAGTCCTCCGACGGCCACAACGACACCATGCTCGACCCCGAGCAGCGCATCTGGGGCTTCGAGACCAACTTCGGCGGCCTCGCCGAGATCGCCCTGGTCAAGTCGAACCAGCTGATGCCCAAGCCGGACCACCTCAGCTGGGAGGAGGCCGCCGCACCGGGCCTGGTGAACTCCACCGCCTACCGCCAGCTGGTCTCCCGCAACGGCGCCGGCATGAAGCAGGGCGACAACGTCCTGATCTGGGGCGCCAGCGGCGGACTCGGCTCCTACGCCACCCAGTTCGCCCTGGCCGGCGGCGCCAACCCGATCTGTGTCGTCTCCAGCGACCAGAAGGCGGACATCTGCCGCTCGATGGGCGCCGAGGCGATCATCGACCGCAACGCCGAGGGCTACAAGTTCTGGAAGGACGAGCAGACCCAGGACCCGAAGGAGTGGAAGCGCTTCGGCAAGCGCATCCGCGAGCTGACCGGCGGCGAGGACATCGACATCGTCTTCGAGCACCCGGGCCGCGAGACCTTCGGCGCGAGCGTCTTCGTCACCCGCAAGGGCGGCACCATCACCACCTGCGCCTCGACCTCGGGCTACATGCACGAGTACGACAACCGCTACCTGTGGATGTCGCTGAAGCGGATCATCGGCTCGCACTTCGCCAACTACCGCGAGGCCTGGGAGGCCAACCGGCTCATCGCGAAGGGCAAGATCCACCCGACCCTCTCCCGGGTGTACTCCCTGGAGGAGACCGGCCAGGCCGCCCACGACGTGCACCGCAACCTCCACCAGGGCAAGGTCGGCGTGCTGTGCCTGTCCCCCGAGGAGGGTCTGGGCGTGCGCGACGAGGAGATGCGCGCCAAGCACCTCGACGCCATCAACCGCTTCCGCAACATCTGAGACACCCGGGGTCATAGATGACTGAGCGTCAGCCCGCCGAAGGCAAGCGGGAGAAGGACCGGCCGTGGCTCATGCGCACGTACGCCGGCCACTCCACGGCCGAGGCGTCCAACGAGCTGTACCGGCGCAACCTCGCCAAGGGCCAGACCGGCCTGTCGGTGGCGTTCGACCTGCCGACGCAGACCGGTTACGACTCCGACCACATCCTCGCCCGTGGCGAGGTCGGCCGGGTCGGCGTGCCGATCGCGCACCTCGGTGACATGCGCCGGCTGTTCCAGGACATCCCCCTGGAGCAGATGAACACCTCGATGACGATCAACGCCACCGCCATGTGGCTGCTGGCGCTCTACCAGGTCGTCGCCGAGGAGCAGGGTGCGGACATCACCAAGCTCCAGGGCACGACCCAGAACGACATCGTCAAGGAGTACCTGTCCCGGGGCACGCACGTGTTCCCGCCGGTGCCCTCGCTCCGCCTGACGACGGACATGATCTGCTACACGGTCAACCACATCCCCAAGTGGAACCCGATCAACATCTGCAGCTACCACCTCCAGGAAGCGGGAGCCACCCCCGTCCAGGAGATCGCGTACGCGATGTCGACGGCGATCGCGGTCCTGGACGCCGTCCGGGACTCCGGTCAGGTGCCGGCGGAGAAGTTCGGTGATGTCGTCGCCCGTATCTCCTTCTTCGTGAACGCGGGCGTCCGCTTCATCGAGGAGATGTGCAAGATGCGCGCCTTCGGCCGCATCTGGGACAAGGTCACCCGTGAGCGCTACGGCATCGAGAACGCCAAGCAGCGTCGTTTCCGCTACGGCGTCCAGGTCAACTCCCTCGGTCTGACCGAGGCGCAGCCGGAGAACAACGTCCAGCGGATCGTGCTGGAGATGCTGGCCGTGACCCTCTCCAAGGACGCACGCGCGCGTGCCGTGCAGCTGCCCGCCTGGAACGAGGCCCTCGGTCTTCCGCGGCCGTGGGACCAGCAGTGGTCGCTGCGCATGCAGCAGGTGCTCGCGTACGAGAGCGACCTGCTGGAGTACGCGGACATCTTCGAGGGCTCGAAGGTGATCGAGGCGAAGGTCGCGACGCTCGTCGAGGACTCCCTCGCGGAGATCGACCGGATCCAGGAGATGGGCGGCGCGATGGCCGCCGTCGAGTCCGGCTACCTCAAGTCGCAGCTCGTCTCCTCGCACGCCGAGCGCCGGGCGCGGATCGAGTCCGGCCAGGAGAAGATCATCGGCGTCAACATCTTCGAGACGACCGAGCCCAACCCGCTGACGGCCGACCTGGACACCGCGATCCAGACGGTCGACCCGGCGGTCGAGGCCCGCGTGATCGCCGGCCTCCAGCACTGGCGCGACACCCGCTACCAGCCGCCCTTCAACCACCCGCGCCCGTGCAAGGCGCTGGAGAAGCTGAAGGAGGCCGCCAAGGGCACCGGCAACCTCATGGAGGCCACCCTGGAGTGCGCCCGCGCCGGTGTCACGACCGGCGAGTGGTCCGGGGCGCTGCGCGAGGTGTTCGGTGAGTTCCGGGCGCCGACCGGGGTCTCGTCGGCGCCGGTCGCGGTGCCGGCGGAGGAGGGCTCGGCCATGGCGGACGTGCGCCGCAAGGTCGACCTGACGGCCAAGGACATGGGCGTCGGCAAGCTCCGCTTCCTCGTCGGCAAGCCGGGCCTGGACGGGCACTCCAACGGTGCCGAGCAAATCGCCGTGCGGGCCCGCGACGCCGGGTTCGAGGTGGTCTACCAGGGCATCCGTCTGACGCCTGAGCAGATCGTGGACGCGGCCCTCGCCGAGGACGTGCACGCGGTGGGTCTGTCCATCCTGTCCGGCTCGCACGCCCAGCTGGTGCCGGACGTGCTCGAGCGGCTGCATGTGGCCGGTGCCACAGACATCCCGGTGATCGCCGGTGGCATCATCCCGAACGGGGACGCCGAACAGCTCAGGGCAGCCGGAGTGGCCGCGGTGTTCACCCCGAAGGACTTCGACATCACCGGGATCATCGGCCGCATCGTCGACGAGATCCGCAAAGCGAACAAGCTCGACCCCCTGGAGGTCCCCGCATGACCGTCAACCGTCTGCGTCCCCGCCGCTCGTGTCTCGCGGTGCCGGGAAGCAACCCCCGCTTCCTGGAGAAGGCGCAGGGCCTCCCGGCGGACCAGGTCTTCCTCGACCTGGAGGACGCGTGCGCCCCGCTCGCCAAGCCCGAGGCGCGGCACACCATCGTCAAGTTCCTCAACGAAGGTGACTGGACCGGCAAGACGCGCGTGGTCCGCGTCAACGACTGGACGACCGAGTGGACGTACCGCGACGTCGTGACCGTCGTCGAGGGCGCCGGGCAGAACCTCGACTGCATCATGCTGCCGAAGGTGCAGACCGCCCAGCAGGTCGTCGCCCTCGACCTGCTGCTGACGCAGATCGAGAAGACGATGGGCTTCGAGGTCGGCAAGATCGGCATCGAGGCGCAGATCGAGAACGCGCAGGGCCTCAACAACGTCAACGAGATCGCGACGGCCTCCCAGCGCGTCGAGACGATCATCTTCGGCCCGGCCGACTTCATGGCGTCCATCAACATGAAGTCGCTGGTCGTGGGCGAGCAGCCGCCCGGCTACCCGGCGGACGCCTACCACTACATCCTGATGAAGATCCTGATGGCGGCCCGCGCCAACAACCTCCAGGCGATCGACGGCCCCTACCTCCAGATCCGCAACGTCGACGGCTACCGCGAGGTCGCCCAGCGCGCCGCGGCCCTCGGCTTCGACGGCAAGTGGGTGCTGCACCCGGGCCAGGTCGAGGCGTCCAACGAGATCTTCTCGCCGTCCCAGGAGGACTTCGACCACGCCGAGCTGATCCTGGACGCGTACGACTACTACACGTCCGAGGCGGGCGGCAAGAAGGGCTCCGCGATGATCGGCGACGAGATGATCGACGAGGCCAGCCGCAAGATGGCCCTGGTCATCTCCGGCAAGGGACGCGCCGCCGGCATGCAGCGCACCAGCAAGTTCGAGATTCCGGAGGCCTGAGGCCATGCAGTTCGGGCGCACCTACGAGGAGTTCGAGGTCGGGGCGGTCTACAAGCACTGGCCCGGGAAGACGGTCACGGAGTACGACGACCACCTCTTCTGTCTTCTCACCATGAACCACCACCCGCTCCACATGGACGTCAACTACGCCGAGAAGACGACCGACTTCGGCAAGAACGTCGTGGTCGGGAACTACATCTACTCGCTGCTGCTCGGCATGTCCGTGCCGGACGTCTCCGGCAAGGCGATCGCCAACCTGGAGATCGAGTCGCTGAAGCACGTGGCGCCGACCTTCCACGGCGACACCGTCTACGGCGAGACGACCGTGCTCGACAAGTGGCCGTCGAAGTCGAAGAACGACCGCGGCATCGTCTACGTCGAGACCAAGGGCTACAAGCAGGACGGCACGCTGGTCTGCGTGTTCCGCCGCAAGGTCATGGTGCCCACCGAGACCTACATCAAGGAGCGCGGCGGCGAGCAGCCCGGCCGCCCGGAGCTCACCGCACCTGCGGAAAAGAACTCGGAGAAGTAGTCATGGCCCGTCTCGCCCAGACCGCCGGTCTGACCGACATCCAGCAGGAAATCCTCTCCACCGTCCGCGACTTCGTGGACAAGGAGATCCTCCCGGTCGCCACCGAACTGGAGCACCGCGACGAGTACCCGCAGCAGATCGTCGACGGCCTCAAGGAGTTGGGCCTGTTCGGCCTGATGATCCCGGAGGAGTACGGCGGTCTGGGCGAGTCGCTCCTGACGTACGCGCTGTGCGTCGAGGAGATCGCCCGCGGCTGGATGTCGGTGTCCGGCATCATCAACACCCACTTCATCGTGGCGTACATGCTCAAGCAGCACGGCACGCAGGAGCAGAAGGACCACTTCCTGCCGCGCATGGCGGCCGGCGACATCCGCGGCGCGTTCTCGATGTCGGAGCCGGGCCTGGGCTCGGACGTGTCGGCGATCACGTCGAAGGCGGTGAAGGACGGCGAGGAGTACGTCCTGAACGGCCAGAAAATGTGGCTGACGAACGGTGGGACGTCAAGTCTGGTCGCCGTTCTCGTCCGAAGTGACGAAGGACTCACTCCCGAAGAGGCGGCCGCCAAGCCCCACAAGTCGATGACGACCTTCCTCGTCGAGAAGGAGCCCGGCTTCGGAGAGGTCCGCCCCGGCCTCACCATCCCGGGGAAGATCGACAAGATGGGCTACAAGGGTGTCGACACCACCGAGCTGATCATGGATGGCCTGCGCATTCCGGCCGATCGTGTGCTCGGCGGGGTCACCGGCCGAGGTTTTTACCAAATGATGGACGGCGTCGAAGTCGGCCGCGTCAACGTGGCGGCACGTGGTTGCGGCGTCGCTCAGCGTGCCTTCGAACTGGGCGTCTCGTATGCCCAGCAGCGTCACACTTTCGGCAAGCCGATCGCCCAGCACCAGGCGATCCAGTTCAAGCTCGCCGAGATGGCTACCAAGGTCGAGGCCGCGCATGCGATGATGGTCAACGCAGCACGCAAAAAGGACTCCGGGGAGCGAAACGACCTTGAGGCTGGGATGGCGAAGTACCTCGCCTCCGAGTACTGCAAGGAGGTCGTGGAAGACGCCTTCCGGATCCACGGCGGCTACGGCTTCTCCAAGGAGTACGAGATCGAGCGCCTCTACCGTGAGGCTCCGATGCTGCTGATCGGTGAAGGTACCGCCGAGATCCAGAAAATGATCATCGGTCGCAGGCTGCTCGAAGAGTATCGATTCCAGGGCTGATTGTCCGGATACGGGGTGTTTTCTTGGAGAAGAAGATCACACCCCGTCAACGCTCTTCAGCCGCCGACTCGGCTTCCTGGCTTGCCCAGTTGTGGCCCACGACCGGTACGATCCCGGGAAAGCCGCCGTCCCCCGTTACAGCGCGGCGCCATCCGCTACGAAGGTCATCCATGCCCCACAGCCAAACCTCTGCACCACGCGACAGCCAGGTCGGCGGCGTACGCCTCGCGCGCGGAGCATCGCCGTGGCTTCTCCCGACCGTCGCCACCGCAGCCCTCAGCCTGGTGCGCGCGCGCAAGTCCGGCGCCGCCAAGGCCGTCGCCGTGCCCGCCACCGCGCTCGCGGCGGGCATGCTGTGGTTCTTCCGCGACCCCGAGCGCGAGATCACCCAGGGCCGGGTCATCTCGCCCGCCGACGGTGTGGTGCAGAGCATCATGCCGTGGAAGGACGGACGCACCCGCGTCGCGATCTTCATGAGCCCGCTCAACGTCCACGTCAACCGCGCGCCTCTCTCCGGCACGGTGACGTCGGTCGAGCACATCCCGGGTGGGTTCGTTCCGGCGTTCAACAAGGAGAGCGAGAACAACGAGCGCGTAGTCTGGCACTTCGACACCGAACTCGGTGACATCGAGATGATCCAGATCGCCGGCGCGGTGGCCCGCCGCATCGTTCCCTACGTTCCGCAGGGCACGAAGGTCGAGCAGGGCGACCGCATCGGTCTGATCCGCTTCGGCTCGCGCGTCGACATCTACCTGCCGGAGGGCGTGGACGTCGCGGTGGAGGTCGGTCAGAAGACCGTGGCTGGGGTGACTCGCATTGACCGTGATTGATCCTGAGACACAGGCGGGCTGGGTGCCCGAGGCCGAAGAGGTCGAGGACGAGGAGGAGATGCCTCTTTCTCTCCGCCTCTCAATAGCGGACACCCTCACGCTGGGCAACGCCACGTGCGGCTTCATGGCGGTGTACTTCACCACCACCGGCATCCTGATCCCGCACCTCACGGACAGCCAGGAGTCCGGCATGGCCCGCAACAGCGCGGCCACCGCTGTCATCCTGATGCTCTGTGCGGCGGTGTTCGACCTGTTCGACGGCCTGGTGGCGCGCAAGCTGCGCTCCTCGCCGATGGGCGCGGAGCTGGACAACCTCTCCGACCTGGTCAGCTTCGGCCTGGCGCCGGCGTACTTCGTCCTCGTCTACGGCATGGTCGCCGCCGACGCCTCCCAGCGGGTGGCGGCGGTGGGGGCGATCGTGGTGCTCCTGGCGGTGGTGCTCAGACTTGCGCGGTTCTCCTGTGTGACGGTGAAGGACGGCACCTTCCAGGGCATGCCGTCACCGTTCGGGGCACTGACCGTGGTCTCGATCGTGCTCCTCGAGCTGCCCTTCGAGGCGACGCTGATGGCGATCCTGGGGACGGCGTGGCTGATGGTGAGCCGGGTGGAGTACCCGAAGCCGCGGGGCATCCTCGCGGTGGCGATGCTCGCCTGGATCGTGTCGGCCATGGGTCTGCTGGCGGCCTGGGCGTTCGACGCGCCGGGCGGACAGCTGCTCCTTCAGACGGGCTGTGCCCTCCAGCTGGTCATGGGCGCGGTGATCCCGCTGTTCGCCACGGCCCGCCGCGTGCACAACTTCCGTGACAACCGGCGTGAGGCACGAGCGACGCAGCTGCCGTAGGCACCTGGTGGCAGACCTTCGAGAGGGCCCGAACCGATATCCGGTTCGGGCCCTCTTCGCTGTGCCGGCTCAGGCTCCCGGTGTGTACGCCTCCGCGACCTCGGACGCCTCCGCCTCCCGTACGACCTTCATGCCGCCCGTCACGCTCTTGTCCGGCTGCAGGATCACGCTCTGCCGGGAGGACGGGGACTTGGGGTCGGTGAAGTTCTGGGTGGGGCCGAAGCCTAGGTCGAAGGAGTCGATGGCCAGCAGGGCCCTGTCGACGCCCTCCCTGGTGAGGTCCTTGCTCTCGCAGGCCTTCTTCAGTGCCTCGCCGAAGGCCGACACCGCGGTCCAGCCGGCGACGATGCCGTTGTCGAGGGCGTCCTTCGGGTAGGCCGCCTGATAGTCGGCGACGAGCTTCTTCGCCTCCGGGGTGTCCGCGCCGATCGGGAGCGAGGGCGAGGCCACGTAGTAGTTCTTCATCAGGGCCGGTCCCGCCTGGGTGGCCAGGAGCTGGGGCGCGAAGGCGGAGTTGTTGCCGATGATCGGCACGTCGAAGCCGCCGGCCGCCGCGACGCCGACGAGCGAGGCCGCCTGGCGCGGGCCCGCGCTGATGACGATCGCCTTGACGCCGGCCTGCTTGAGAGCGGCGACCTGGGCGGTCATGTCGTTGTCGGTGGGCTTGATCTTCTGTTCGACGACGGTCAGCCCCTTCTCCTGCGCGATGTGCTTGGAGCCGACCAGGGCGCTCTCGCCGTAGTCGCCCTCGAAGTACACGTGGCCGATCTTGTCGCCCTTCTTGACGCCCTTCTCCTGGAGCAGGAAGTCGACGGCGTTGATCGTCTCGATGTCGTAGGTGGAGCCGATGACCCGGATGTACGGGCTGCCGAGCAGTGCCGACGACCACGCCTGCGGCAGCACGAGCCCCTTGTCCTGGCCGTCGATGCGCTGCTTGACCGCGGCGACGAACGGGGAGCCGATGAACTGCGCGAAGCCCAGCACCTTCGGCTCCAGCTCGGTGTAGCCGGAGACGGCCTTCTGCGGGTCGTAGCCGTGGTCGCGGACCGTCAGCCGGACCTTGTAGCCGCAGACACCGCCGTCGGCGTTCAGCTGCTTCACATACAGCTGCTGGGCCTGGGTGACGCTCTTGCCGAGGGTGGCGTAGACGCCGGTCATGTCGGTGAGGGCACCGAGTGTGATCGTCTTGCCGGAGATGCCGTCGCCGGTCTTCACCCCGCCCGCCGACTGTTTGTCACCGTCCCCGTTTTCGGCGTTCTTGGCCTTGGAGCTGCATCCCGCCAGTACGAGCAGTGCGGCGAGCGCGCCCGCGGCGGCCCTGGCCGCGTACGTCCTGTTCATCGTTCCTCCCCTGGATGAGTTGTGACGCGACGCCGGGCGGCCACCCTGACCAGGCCACCGGGCAGGAACAGCACCACCAGCACGACGGCGGCGCCGTAGAGGTACCGGGATGCCTCGCCCGGTGCGATCCCGCCCGTGCCGGGGGCGGAGACCAGGGGCAGGGCATCGCTGTAGCGGGTCAGCAGCTGCGGGAGCAGGGAGACGAAGACGGCCCCCGCGACCGCGCCGGAGACCGAACCGAGCCCGCCGATGACGATCATGGCGAGGTATTCGAGGGACAGCGTGATGCCGAAGTAGTCGGGCACGGTCCGCTGGAAGACCAGGGCGAGCAGCACGCCCGCCAGACCCGCGTACATCGACGACAGCACGAAGACGGCGGCCCGGTGCCGGGCCACGGGTACGCCGATCACTCCGGCGGCGATGCGGTGGTCGCGGATGGCGTTCATGGCCCGGCCCGGACGGCCGCGCAGGACGCCACGGGCGAACAGCGCGCCGGCCAGGAGGACTGCCAGACCGGCGTACCAGAGTTTCTCCGCCGACCCGAACGGCACGGCGGCCACGAGGAGTTCGCGGTCGTCGAAGGTGAGACCGAAGAGGTTCAGAGGCGGTACGTCACGACCGTTCGCCCCGCCGGTCAGATCATGGGCGTTGAACATCACGTGCTGTCCGATGAAGACGAGCGCGAGCGTGGCGATACCGAGGTAGGCACCGCTGAGCCGCCCGGAGATGGGGCTGAACAGCCCGCCCGCCACCCCCGCGACCAGCACCGCGAGCACGGCCGCCAGCCACGTCGGCAGGCCGAGCCCGGTCAGTCCGTCGCCTCCGTCGGCCGCGAACACGCAGTAGCCGTAGGCGCCGACGGCGAGGAAGAAGGCGTGGCCCATGGAGAGCTGCCCGGTGGCACCGGTGAGGAGGTTGATGCCGATCGCGCCGATGGCCGCGGCCATGGCGAAGAGCCCGGCCTGGAGCCAGAAGCGGTCGAGGTAGAAGGGCAGGGCGAGAAGGAGGACCGCCCCGGCGGCCCGGACGTAGAAACGGGGGCTCGTGAGCCGGGCGGGGCGGCGGCGGGTGCCGGGCGGTGCCTCGAGGGCCTCGTCGCGGCCGAGAACCTCAGACACGGGCCAGCTCCTTCGTCCCGAACAGCCCGGCCGGGCGGATGAGCAGGATCGCGACCATCACGAGGTACGGCGCCAGGTCTCCGAGCCCACGCCCCAGGAAGGTCAGGTCGCTCTGGTAGCCCGTCGCCAGCGACTCCGTGATGCCGACCAGCAACCCGCCCACCAGCGCGCCCGTCGTGGAGTCCAGCCCGCCGAGGATCGCGGCCGGGAAGGCCTTGAGCGCGGCCAGCGAGGTGGCCCGTTCCAGCCCCGGCGTCGGGAAGACGGTGAGGAACAGCGCGGCCACCGCGGCGAGTCCCCCGGCCACCGCCCACGCTCCCAGTGACACCCGCCCCAGCCGTACGCCCATCAGGGCCGCCGTCTCCGCGCTCTCCGCGGCCGCCCGCATGGCCACGCCCCACGAGGTGTACCGGAAGACCAGCAGGAACGTGGTGATGAGCAGCGCCGCCGCCACGAACGCGGCGATCCGCGTGTGGGCGAGAGAGATCGGCCCGATCTTGAGCACGGCATCGCCCCACGGGTCCCCGAGCGGCAGCACGTCGGTGCCCATACGGCGGGTCAGTTCGGTGGTGAGCAGGATGTCGACCCCGATGGTGACGATGGCGAGGACGCTGTGGTCGGAGCCCCGGTAGCGCCGCATCACCAGGAACTCCACCGCCGCGCCGACCACGGCCGCGCCCGCGATCCCGACGAGCAACGCGGGCCAGAAGCCGATGTCGTCGTGGAGGGTCGCGGTGACATAACCGCCCGCGAGCAGCAGCGAGGCGTGGGCGAAGTTGACGACCTCGGTGGCCCGGAAGATCACCACGAAGCCGAGCGCGATGAGCGCGTACACGGAGCCCAACGAGACGCCGTTGAGGAGGATCTCGGCGAAGGTGCTCATGACGCGTCCCCCAGGTACGCCCGTACGACGGCCGGATCGTTCTGTACGTCGGCGGGGGCGCCGTCGGCGATCCGGCGCCCGAAGTCGAGTACGGTCACGGCGTCCGCGAGCCGCATCACCACCCCCATGTCGTGTTCCACCAGCACGATCGAGATGCCGAGCCCGTCGCGGACTCCCGCGATCACGGCTGCTGTCCGGCGCCGCTCACCGGCGGTCATCCCGGCGACGGGCTCGTCGAGAAGCAGCAGGCGCGGCTCCATGCAGAGCGCGCGGGCGAGTTCGGCGAGCTTCTGCTGCCCGTACGGCAGGGAGCCCGCCGGGCGGTCCAGACAGTCCGCGATGCCGACGAACTCGGCGATCTCGCGGACGCGTTCACGGTGCATCCGTTCCTCTCGGGCGGCCGAGGGCAGCCGGAGTCCCGCCGCCAGGAAGCCGGTTCGGGTCAGCCGGTGTCTGCCGAGGAGCAGGCTGTCCTCGACCGAGGCGAGGGGCGGCAGGGCGAGGTTCTGGAAGATACGGGCGACACCGAGGCCGGCGATGCGGTGCGCCGGCATGCCGGTGAGCTCGTGGTCGCCGAAGCGGACACTGCCCGCGGTGGCCCGGTAGACGCCGGACAGGACGTTGAAGCAGGTGGACTTTCCGGCGCCGTTGGGGCCGATGAGGGCGTGCACGGTGCCGGGCCGGACGGTGAAGCTCACCTCGTCGAGGGCGGTGAGCCCGGCGAACCGGACCGTGAGGTCGCGCACTTCGAGCGCGTCCACGGCGGTCACCCCTTCCACCGGCCGAGGGTGCGCCCGCCCGTCGTCTCGCCGTCCGCCGCCGCGTCCTCGTCGACGACACCCAGGTAGCGGCGGCGGACCTCGTCGGAGGCGGCCAGTTCGGCGGCCGGGCCGGACAGGGTCACCTCGCCGACCTCGAGGACGTACGCGCGCGTGGCGAGCCGTAGGGCGAGGGCGGCGTTCTGTTCGACGAGGAGGACCGAGGTGCCCTGTTCGTTGATCTCGCGGACGGTGTCGGCGATCCGCCGGGCCATGAGCGGGGCGAGTCCGAGGGAGGGCTCGTCGAGGAGGAGGACCTTAGGGCCGGCCATCAGGGCCCGGGCTACGGCGAGCATCTGCTGTTCGCCGCCGGAGAGCAGGCCCGCGCGTTGCTGTGCGCGCTCCGCGAGGACGGGGAACAGTTCGTGGACGCGGGCGAGGGCTTTCGGGCGGCCCGCGCGGCTGCCGCCGAGGGCGCCCGCGCGCAGGTTGTCGGCGACCGTCATCCGGGCGAACACCCGCCGTCCTTCCGGTACCTGGGAGACGCCGGCGGCGACCACGCGGTCCGGGGAGAGCTGGTCGAGTCGTCGGTCGCCCAGGGTCACACCGCCCTCGGTGACCGCGCCGCCGTGGAAGGACAGCGTGCGGCTGATCGCGCGCAGCAGCGTCGACTTGCCGGCGCCGTTGGAGCCGAGGACGGTCGCCACGGTTCCCTCAGGCACCTCCAGGGACACCCGGCGCAGGGCGCGCACGGGCCCGTATCCGACCGACAGATCCCGTACCACGAGACCGGAACCCCCCATGGACTTCCCCCCTGTCCTCACTCGGTGTGGCGCTCACCCCAGCACCGCCGAGGGCGTCCGTCCACGGGCCGCGGCGGAATCGCTGCGGGTGCCCAGCGGGCCGGGCGGGGCGTTGTGCGCGTGCACAACACCGCGTGTCAGGGGCCTGTGCGCGGCCGCGTCCCGGTGTCATCCTGCGGTCATGGGAGGGCGACGGCCGCGCACCGGTCATGACTGGAAGCTGCTCGCGGAGTCCTGCACGGCTCTGCTGGAACGGGTGCCCGAGCTCGTCGACGAGCACCTACGGCAACTCACCGAGCACTCCCCCGTGTACGGGCTGGTGCTCCCGCACGACGCGCAGTGGAGGGAGGCGGAGGAGGCGTTCCGGGTCGGCATCGAGACGATCTCCGCGCCCCGGGACTCACCGCGCCGGGACCTGGAGTACGCGGAGGACGCGGGTCGGCGCCGGGCCCAGCAGGGGCTGCCGCTGGATCTGCTGGTGCACGCCTATCGCAACGCCGGCTATCTGGTGTGGGACGCGCTGGTGGAGGGCGCGGCCGGGCGGGAGCCGGAGCGGCTGGCGGCGCTGATGCGGTCGACGACGATGGTGTGGTCGGCGGTGGACGCGCAGGCCCAGGCGGCGTCGGAGGCGTACCGGGCGACGGAGGCGGAGCTGCGGCGGCGGACCGACGAACAGTTGCAGGCGTTGCTCGACGCGCTCCTGGAGGGGCAGGCGTCGCCGGGGCTCGCGGCGCGGGCGGCGGCGGGGCTGGATCTGCCGGAGCACGGGCCGTACGCGGTGGTGGTGCTGCGGACCGAGCGACGGGACGGAGGGGTGCGGCCGTTGCAGGGGGCCGGGTTCCGGTTCATCTGGCGGATGCGGGCGGACTGCGAGGTCGGGGTCGTCGCGCTCACCCCGGGCCAGGGCCTGGACGGGGTGGCCCGGGCGCTCGACGGGCGGTGCTCGGGGCCGGGCGGGATCAGTCCGGTGGTGCCGGGGCTGGCCGAGCTGGGGCGGGCCCGGCGGCTCGCGGAACTGGCACTTCGGACCTGTCCGCCGGACGCGACCGAGGTCGTCCGGCTGGATCAGCGGATGCCGACGGCGCTGGTGGTGAGCCAGCCGGAGCTGGCCGACCGGCTGGTGTCGGACGTGTTCGGCGAGCTGCTGGCGCTGGAGCCCGCCGACCGGGCCGTGCTCCTGGAGACCCTCGATGTGTGGCTGACGTGCGAGGGCTCCGCGGGGCGGGCCGCGGGGCGGCTGTACTGCCATCGCAACACGGTCTTCAACCGTCTACGACGACTGGAACAGCTGACGTCCCGGTCGCTGGCCCGGCCCCGGGATCTGATCGAGATGACGTTGGCGCTGGACGCGTACCGGCTGTCGGGGGCGCGCCGGTGACCGGCGGGGCTCGGTGCGGCCCCGCCGACGGGCGCAGACCGGAGCCGCTCAGGTCAGGAAGTCCCGGCCGATCTGCTCCGCCACCCGCTCCAGGATCGGCCCGGCGTCCGCGATGCACTTCGCCACGTCCGGCTCGACCTCGGTGAGCGGGTACGCCCGCCGGATGCCCGCCCTGCCGAGCGCCTCCGGTGGCAGGGCCAGGCGGCCGCAGACCGCGACGACCTCCTTGTCCGCGGCGCGGGCCGCGGCGGCGACACCCGCGGGGGCCTTGCCGTGGAGGGTCTGCTCGTCGAGGGAGCCCTCGCCGGTGATGACCAGGGTGGCCTTCGCCAGCGCGGGGGCGAAGCCGAGGACGTCGAGCATGACCTCGATGCCGGGGCGGAACCGGGCGCCGACCAGCAGCGCGCCGTAGCCGATGCCGCCCGCGGCGCCGGCGCCCGGGGAGGCCGCGTGCCCGGCGGCCTTGGCGCCGAGGGTGTTCTCCAGGACGCGCGCGTAGTGCGCGAGGGCCTCGTCGAGGGCCTCCACGTCGTCCGGGGAGGCCCCCTTCTGCGGGCCGTAGACCGCGGGCGCGCCCTTCGGGCCGGTCAGCGGGTTGTCGACGTCGCTGGCGAGGACCAGCTCGACGTCGGTCAGGCGCGGGTCCAGGTCCGACAGGTCGGCCGTGGCGAGGTCGGCGAGACCGCCGCCGCCCGGGGCGACCGGCTCGCCGTCCTTGTCGAGGAACCGGGCACCGAGCGCGGTCAGCATGCCGGCGCCGCCGTCCGTGGTGGCGCTGCCGCCGACGCCGAAGACGATCGTGCGGGCGCCCGCGTCGAGCGCGGCCCGCAGCAGCTCGCCGGAGCCGTACGTGGAGGACGTGAGCGGCGCGAAGACGCCCTTGGGGAGGCGCTGGAGGCCGCTGGCCTCGGCCATCTCCACCACGGCCGTGTCGCCGCGCAGCGCGAAGGCGGCCGTGACCTCCTGACCGAGGGGCCCGGCGGCCTTGATCTCGTGCCGCTCGAAGCCGGCCGCGACCGCCGCGTCCACGGTCCCGTCACCGCCGTCGGCCACGGGCAGCGCCTCGACCTCGACGCCCGGCGCGGCCCGGCGAAGCCCGGCCGTCACCCGCTCCGCGACCTGCACGGCCGTCAGCGATCCTTTGAACTTGTCCGCGGCGATGAGCACCCTCTGGGCACCGTTGCCTGCAGCGTTCGCCACCTTGCATCCCCTTGCTCTCCGGGCCTCACGCATGTCAGGCCAGTCGCGCCGCTGCGACCTTAACCGGAGGTGCCCCCCGCCGTCATGCCCCGCCCGGACCTTGAGAAGCCGCTACGACCCCGCTGTGCGAGTACCCGGAATCGGGTAGACCGGTCCTATGACCCCTGTGGGTACCGCACCAGAGCTCGCCGACCGCGTCCTCGGGGGCTGGCTGGGCCGGATCGCCGGCAACATGCTCGGCAAGCCGGTCGAGCAGGGCGACCTGTGGACGCGGGACCGTATCGACCGCTATCTGAGGCAGGCCGCCGCCCTGCCGCTGACCGACTATCTGCCCGAGCCGCCCAGCGAGAGCGACGGCTTCGAGCTGCGCCCGGAGTGGCGCCGGTGCGTGCGCGGCCGGATCCACGGCAGCTGCCGTGACGACGACGTGGACTACGCCATCCTCGGCCTGGACCTGCTGGAGACGCACGGCTTCGCCTTCAGCACCGAGCAGGTCGGGGACCTGTGGCTGCTCAGGCTGCCGTATCTGCAGACGTTCACGGCGGAACGGGCCGCCTACCGCAACCTCGCCAACGGGCTGAAACCGCCGCTGACGGCGACGTACGACAACCCCTACCAGGAGTGGATCGGCGCCCTGATCCGCGCCGACATCTACGGCTGGACCTGCCCCGGCGTCCCGCGCCGCGCGGCCTCGCTGGCCCGTCGGGACGCGGTGCTGTCGCACACCGGCAACGGTGTGTACGGCGCGATGTGGGCGGCCGCGCTGGTCTCGGCGGCGTTCACCGCGCCGACCGTGCGCCAGGCCCTGGACCAGGCGCTGACCGTGATCCCGGGGAGCAGCCGGCTGGCCCGGACCGTGCGCCGGGTGATCGCCCTCCACGACACCCGGATGACCTGGGAGGACACCCTCGGCACGATGGCCGAGGAGACCTCCGGGATGGGCTGGATCCACACCGTCCCGAACGCGGCGGTGCTCACCGCCGGGCTCCTGTACGGCGACGGCGACTTCACCCGCACCGTCACGCTGACGGTCCGCGGCGGCCTGGACACCGACTCCAACGGGGCGACCGCCGGGTCGGTGGCCGGGGTGCTGAGCGGCGCCGAGGCGATTCCGCCGCAGTGGAAGGAGCCGCTGGAGGACACGGTGCGCAGCGCGGTGTTCGGGTTCGACAGGGTCCGGATCAGTGAACTGGCGGAGCGCACACTGCGGTTGGTGGACACCGAGTGACACCGCCTCCGCGGCGCGCGGGAGGCGCGCGGCCGTCCTCGCGGGCCTGCGGGAGCCTCTCGGCGCGCTCTCCCCGCTCCGGGAGAGCGTGGTTACCCTTCGTGGATGACCGCTGCTGACTTCGCCACGTACATCGCGGGTCTCCCCCGTGTCCTCGCCGGTGCCGCCGCCCTCTTCCGGGACGCGGCGGGCCGGGTGCTGCTCGTCGAGCCCAACTACCGTGACGGCTGGGCGCTTCCGGGCGGCACCGTCGAGTCCGACGACGGCGAGACCCCGCGCCAGGGTGCGCGCCGGGAGACCGCGGAGGAGATCGGCCTCGAGCGGGAGCTCGGCCGGCTGCTCGCGGTGGACTGGGTGCACGGGACGGCGGCACGGCCGCCGCTGGTGGCGTACCTCTACGACGGCGGGGTGCTCGGCGAGGACGACTTCAAGGCGATCCGGCTGCAGGAGGAGGAGCTGCTGTCCTGGCGGCTCGTACCGCGCGAGGAGCTGGCCGAGTATCTGCCGGGTGCCTTGGGCCGCCGGGTGCTGGCCGCGCTGGACGTGCTCGCGGGCGGCGCGGGGACGGCCGAGCTGGAGAACGGGCACCGGGTCGTCTGACGCCGCGTGGGAGCGCGGCCCGTCAGTGCCGCAGACGGGTGTTGAGGCGGGCGGCCTGCCGGGTCAGGTGGTCGCGTTCGGCGAGGTCGGTGGCCTTGCGGGCGGCCTCGGCGTACAGCCGTGCCGCGGTCGTCGGGTCGCCGTCGCGCTCGTGGAGGTACGCCGCCACCGCGGTGTGGCGGGGCACGGAGTCCTCCAGCGCCGCGAGGGCCGCGAGGCCCGCGCGCGGACCGTCGGCCTCGCCGACGGCGACCGCGCGGTTGAGCCGGACGACGGGGCTGTCGGTCAGTCGGGCGAGTTCGTCGTACCACTCGACGATCTGTACCCAGTCGGTCTCCCCGGCGGTGGGCGCGTCCGCGTGGAGTGCCGCGATGGCGGCCTGGGCCTGGAACTCGCCCAGCCGGTCGCGGGCCAGGGCGCTCTGGAGGATCTCGACGCCCTCGGCGATCGCCCCGGTGTCCCAGCGGCCGCGGTCCTGCTCGGCGAGGGTCACCAGGCTGCCGTCGGGCGCGGTCCGGGCGGCACGGCGGGCGTGGTGGAGCAGCATGAGGGCGAGCAGCCCCGCCACCTCGGGGTGGTCGATGACGGCCGCGAGCTGCCGGGTGAGCCGGACGGCCTCGGCGGCGAGGTCGACGTCGCCGGAGTAGCCCTCGTTGAAGACCAGGTAGAGGACGCGCAGCACGGTGGCGACGTCACCGGGCCGGTCGAACCGTACGCCGGAGACGGTGCGCTTGGCTCGGCTGATGCGCTGCGCCATGGTCGCCTCGGGCACCAGGTACGCCTGGGCGATCTGCCGGGTGGTGAGGCCGCCGACGGCGCGCAGGGTGAGGGCGACAGCGGACGACGGTGTCAGCGAGGGATGGGCGCACAGGAAGTAGAGCTGGAGCGTGTCGTCCACCGCGGGCGCGGGTCCGGGCACCGGCTCCTCGTCGAGACGGTCCTCACGCCGGCGCCGGGCGGTGTCCGCGCGGGTGGCGTCGAGGAACTTGCGCCAGGCCACGGTGACCAGCCAGCCCTTCGCGTCCCGCGGAGGGTCGGCCGGCCAGACGCGGACCGCCTCGACGAGCGCGTCCTGCACGGCGTCCTCGGCCGCCGCGAAGTCTGCTCCGCGGCGGACGAGGACGGTGAGCACGCTCGGCGTGAGGCTCCTCAGCAGGGCCTCGTCCATCAATGACAGTCCGCGGTGGTGGAGGGCGCGGACAGGAACGGGCGCAGTTCGAGCCACTCGTGGATCGGCTTCCCGCCCGCCCCGGGAGCGGCGGACAGTTCCCCGGCCAGCTCGACGGCGCGCTCGTAGGTGTCGACGTCGATCACCATCCAGCCGGCGATGACGTCCTTGGTCTCGGCGAAGGGACCGTCGGTGACCGGCGGGCGGCCCTCACCGTCGTAGCGGACCCACGCGCCCTCGGGGGCGAGCGCCTGCCCGTCGACGAACTCGCCGCTCTTCTCCAGCCGGTCCGCGAAGTCCCGCATGTACTGCACGTGCGCCGAGATCTCCTCCGGCGTCCACTGGTCCATGGGGACGTCGTTCACCGCGGCCGGGGCTCCCCGGTAGTGCTTCAGCAGCAGGTACTTGGCCATGGTGGTTCTCCTCGGTACTGGTGCGGCCCATTGTGGCCGCGTTCATCCCTGGGACGGAGCGGGTCACGGGTTCTCTACATCACCGTCCAAGATTCTTTTGGAGACGGGTGCGGCCGTACGACGAGGACGACGGCCGACCCACACGCTTCCCGGGCCCCGGGAGCGGACATCATGCACCCATGACGCCTGGGACCAAACGGAAGTGGGTGTGGGGAGGCCTGGCCGCGGTCACCTTCTTCGTATGGGCTCTTCTCTGGGGCCCGTGGCTGCTCGAGGGCCGTCACGTCCGTGACGACGACGGCGACCTGGTCTCCTCCGCCGGCATCATCATCACCGGTCTCCGTACCGCCCTCATCGCCATCGCCGCCGGCGCGATCGCGGGGCTCGGTCTCTGGTACACCCACAAGAACCACGAACTGAGCCGGGAGGAACAGGTCACCGACCGCTATGTGGAGGCCATCAAACTCCTCGGTTCCGAGAACCTTCACGAACGGCTGGGCGGCATCTACAGCCTCGAACGCATCATGAAGGACAGCGAGAAGGACCAGGCCACCATCATCGAGGTACTCGCGGCGTTCATCCGTACGCCCGCACCGGGCCAGCGGGAGCACGGTGCGCCGACGGAATCCCGGTCGAGGGCGGACGGCAACGCGCAGTTCGACGATCCGCCGGATCCCCCCAGCCGGGACAATCCCGCCATCCCGCTGTCCGTCGACGTCCAGGCCGCCCTGACGGTTCTCGGCCGCCGCCCGGACCTCGACGGAACGCCGATGGCCGACCTGCGGCGCATCGACTGGCACAACACCGACCTGGAGCACGCGAACCTCCAGCGCGTGGATCTCACGGGGGCGGATCTCAGAGGGGCACAGCTCAGAGGGGCCGACCTCACGGGGGCGGATCTGACGGGTGCCCAGCTCAAGAAGGCGGATTTCAAGGACGCCCGGCTCCATGGAGTGGATCTCAGATCGATGGAACTGAGATGGGCCGACCTCAGAGGGGTGGATCTCGCCGGAGTGGACGGCAGGGACATGCGCCCGACACGAGTGGACCTCTCGGGCGCCCAGCTCACCGGAGCGGACTTCCGCAGGGCCGACCTCCGCAGCGTCTACCTCAGAGGGGCCGACTTCACGCGTGCTCAGCTCATGCAGGCGGACCTCACGTCGGTGGACCTCTCGGACGCGGTGTTCACAACGGCCGATCTCAGAGGCGCGCGCCTTCATGCGGCGCACCTCGTCCATGTCGATCTCAGAGGAGCGGACCTCAGAGCGGCCGAAGGGCTGACGGTCCAGCAGCTTCTGCACGCCCAGATATACGACGACACGAAACTCCCCAAGGACATCAAGGCGGACCGCCGTATCAAAGACCACATCAGGACATGCGAGGCGATGGCCCGGTGGAGAGAGGAGGTGGAGACACCGAAGAAGCGCGGTAGGACAACCGCCGACCAGCCGCGACGCTGACGCCCGGTTCAGCCCCTCCCCCGGCCGATATCCCTTCGCCGTCGACGGGCGACGGTCCTATCCTCGCCGTATGAACAGGCCCCTCGTCGCCCTTCTCAGTGGCGCAGGCATCTCCACCGACTCCGGGATCCCCGACTACCGCGGTCCCAACGGGCTGTGGCGGAAGGACCCCGAGGCCGAGAAGCTCGTGACGTACGGGTACTACATGGACGATCCGGAGATCCGGCGCCGCTCGTGGCTGATGCGGCGCGAGAACCGGACGCTCAAGGCCGAGCCGAACGCCGCGCACATCGCCGTGGCCGAGCTGGAGCGCTCCGGGGTGCCGGTGCGGGTCATCACGCAGAACGTGGACGGGCTGCACCAGCTCGCCGGGATGCCGGCCCGCAAGGTGCTCGAACTGCACGGCTCCGCACGGAGTTTCGTGTGTACGAAGTGTCATGCGCGGGGGCCCATGGAGGACGCCCTCGCCCGGGTCGAGGCCGGCGAGGAGGATCCGGCGTGCCGGGAATGCGGCGGGATCCTCAAGTCGGCGACCGTGATGTTCGGTGAACGGCTCGACCCGGTGGTGCTCGGCGAGGCGGCCTCGATCACCAAGGCGTGCCAGGTGTTCATCGCCGTCGGCAGCACCCTCCAGGTCCAGCCCGCCGCCGGGCTCGCCGGTGTCGCCGCCGACCACGGGGCGCGGCTGATCATCGTCAACGCCGAGCCGACGCCGTACGACGAACGCGCCGACGAGGTGGTGCGGGAGCCGATCGGGACGGCACTGCCGAAGCTGCTGCGGCGGCTTCGGGAGGAGGGCGCTCCTCGGCCGATGTGACGCGGTGCCCTCCTGAGCGCGTGACGGGCCGCCGGCCTCAGAACAGTGCCGCTCCCCGCTCGAAGTCCAGCAGTCGCTGCTTGCGTTCCAGTCCGCCGCCGTAGCCGGTCAGGCTGCCGTCGGCGCCGACGACGCGGTGGCAGGGGACGATGATGCCGATCGGGTTCTTGCCGTTGGCGAGGCCGACCGCGCGGGAGGCGCCGGGGTTGCCGAGGGCGTCGGCGAGGTCGCCGTAGGTGCGGGTCTCGCCGTGGGGGATGCGGAGCAGCTGCTGCCAGACGCCGCGCTGGAACGGGGTGCCGTCCAGGTGGAGTTCGAGGGTGAACTCCTTCAACTCCCCGGCGAAATAGGCCGCCAGCTGGTCGGCCGGCTCGCCGAAGGGGCGGTCGTCGCGTTCGCCGAAGTTCTCCTGGGGCGGGCGGTGGCGCTGGTCGGTCATGTAGAGGCCGCTGAGGGTGCCGTCCGTCGCGACGAGGGTCAGCGGGCCGTACGGGCTGTCGATCGTGGTGTGCTGTTTCACTGAACTCACGGAACTCACGGAACGTCCTTATACCGGGAGGAAGTTGATCGGGTGACCGTCGGTCGCCCACAGGTACTGGACCGCGTACGCCCGCCAGGGCCGCCAGGCCGCCGCCCGCGCGGTCAGCGCGGCCGGGGTCGACGGGAGGCCCAGCTCCTGGGCGGCCTTGCGGATGCCGAGGTCGGTGGGGAGGAAGGCGTCGGGGTCGCCGAGGGCGCGCATCGCGATGACGTCGACCGTCCAGGGGCCGAAGCCGGGCAGGGCGAGGAGGCGGGCGCGGGTCTCCGTCCAGTCGCCCTCCACACCCAAGTTGAGTGAGCCGTCCGCCAGTTGGGCGACCAGGGTGGTGAAGGTCGCCCGGCGGGTGCGGGGCATCGCCAGTGACTCCGGGTCGAGGGCGGCGAGCGCCTCCGGGGACGGGAAGAGGTGGGTCAGGCCGCCGCCGGGGTCCTCCAGCGGCTCGCCGTGCGCGGTCACCAGACGGGCCGCGTGGGTGCGGGCCGCCGCCGTGGACACCTGCTGCCCGAGGACCGCCCGTACGGCGAACTCCGCCTCGTCCACCGTCCGCGGCACCCGCCGCCCCGGAGCCTTGTCGACCAGCGGCGCCAGCACCGGGTCCGTGCGCAACTGGTCGTCGATCGCGACCGGATCGGCGTCCAGGTCGAGCATGCGCCGGCAGCGGCTGATGGCGACGGTCAGGTCGCGCAGATCGCTGAGGGTGAGGCGGCAGGCGATGTGGTCGGGGTTCGGGGTGAGCGTCACGATGCCGTGGCCGTACGGCAGCCGGAGCGTGCGCCGGTACGCGCCGTCCCGCCACTCCTCCACCCCCGGTACGGCGGTCGCCGCGAGGTGGCCGAAGAGGTTGTCGGGGTTGAGGGGGGCGCGGAACGGCAGACGCAGGGTGAGGGCGCCCGGGGTGCTCGCGGGGTTGCCCTTCTTCGGCGCCCGGGTGCGCAGTTCGCTCGGGGAGAGGGCGAAGACCTCGCGCACGGTGTCGTTGAAGGTGCGGATGGAGGAGAACCCGGCGGCGAAGGCGATCTCCGCCATCGGCAGCGGGGTCGTCTCGATCAACAGCCTTGCCGTCTGGGCGCGTTGGGCCCTGGCTAGGGCGAGCGGGCCCGCGCCGAGCTCGGCGAGGAGCTGGCGCTCGATCTGCCGGGTGCTGTAGCCGAGCCGGGAGGCGAGTCCGGGCACGCCCTCGCGGTCGACGATGCCGTCGGCGATCAGCCGCATCGCCCGGGCCACCAGGTCCGCGCGCTGGTTCCACTCGGGGGAGCCGGGGCTGGTGTCCGGGCGGCAGCGCTTGCAGGCCCGGAAGCCGGCCTGCTGACAGGCGGCCGCGCTCGGATAGAACGTCATGTTCTCCGGCTTGGGCGGCACCACCGGACAACTGGGCCGGCAGTAGATCCGGGTCGTCAGGACCGCCGTGAAGAACCACCCGTCGAACCGGGCGTCCTTGGACTGGACCGCGCGCACGCAGCCCTCGGTGTCGGTGTGCATCCCCTTCTGCATACGTCCAGCATGGGGCAGTCACCGGGCATGGGCTGGCGGGAATCCGACATCAACCTCACGCTTCCTGCGGTGTCCCGGATCGCCGAGCGGATTCGTGCAGCAGCCGCAGCCCGTTCAGCCCGACCAGCACGGTCGAGCCCTCGTGACCTGCGAAGCCGAGCGGCAGGGGGATTCTGCACCACGAGCCGACGGGCGGCCCGGGACAGCCCGTACGACCGCGGGCACGGGCCTGATCACCCCGCTGGGCTTCGCGGCCCCGCGGGACGGCTGGGGCAGACCATGAGCGGGGCCGAGCTGGGGTGTGAACTGGGTGACGCGGGCGGGCCGTTGCTGGTCGCGGCGGCGACGCCGGCCCACAGGTACGGGACGCCGGCGCTGCTGCCGGCGTGTGGGCCGGCGGTGACCGTGGCGGTGGGGGTACGGCGACGGGCGGTCGCCGGACGCTGCTGACGGCCCCGAGCCGGCACGGGCACCCTGTGAGCGGCCCGCTCACGCCCCTCGCGTCCGAGCCGCCAGCAAGGCGATGTCGTCGCGCGCCGATCCCGTCGCGGCGTGCGCCAGGATCCCGTCGAGGATCTCGTCCAGGCCTCCGCCGGGCTGCAGGCGCAGTTCCGTCAGCCGGTGCAGGGAGACGTCGATGTCCTCGCCCCGGCGTTCCACGAGGCCGTCGGTGTAGAGGAGCAGCACCCCGCCCGGGACGCTCGGGCGGGTGACCGTCTCGTAGACGCCCATGCCGGTGCCCAGGGGTGGGCCGGCGGGCAGCGGGACCAGTTCCACGCGGCCGTCGGGCAGGATCCGCAGCGGTGGCAGGTGGCCGGCGTTGGCGTAGCTGACCGTGTCCGTGGCCGGGTCGCCCAACGCCAGCAGGCAGGTGGCGACGCGGTCGAAGCCGGACCCGGCGACCATGCGGTCGGCGGCGGCGAGCATCTCGTGCAGGGGCATTCCGGAGGAGGCGAGGGCGCGCAGCATGGAGCGGTAGTGGCTCATCGCGACGGCGGCCTCGACGCCGTGGCCCATGACATCGCCGATGACCAGCAGGTTGCGGCCGTGCGGAAGCGCCAGCGAGTCGTACCAGTCGCCGCCCACGACCGCGCTGTCGTCGGCCGGGAGATAGCGGGAGGCGGTCTCCAGGTCCGGGTGCGGCAGGGTCGGCTCGCTGAGCAGGGCCCGCTGGAGCTCCAGGGCCATGGTGTGCTCGCGGCTGTAGCGCTGGGCGCGTTCCATGGCGTGGGAGGCGCGCCCCGCGAGTTCCTGTGCCACCACGGCGTCCTCGACGGTGAAGGCGGGTGAGGAGCCCGCCCGGACCATGGCGAGGACGCCCACGCTGCGGGAGTCGGTCCGCAGGGGCACGACCAGCGTGGAGTGGATCCCGGCGGCGCGGTAGCGCTCCAGCCGCTCCGCGTAGGGCCCTCTGGGCCGGACCCGGGTCGGCATGGTCGTCACGAACGGCCGCCCGCGTTCCAGACAGCGGCGCATGGGGGACGTCGGCCCGTGATCGTTCACGTCGTCCGGGCCCGCCAGTCCACCGAGCCGCACCGCGAGCTCCGGCCGGGCGCTCACGGCGGCCCGCCGCATCCGCATCACCCCGGCCGAGGCGGCCCGCGGGGAGCTCACCGGTTCGTTCTCCACGACCAGCTCGACCGAGGCGCCGTCCGCGAGGTCGCGGACGACGAAGTCGACGAGTTCCTGGCAGGTGGTCTCCAGGTCCAGCGTGGTGCCGATCCGCAGGGTGGCCGCGTGCAGCATGGCCATCCGGCCGTGGGCCCGTTCCAGCTCGTTGAGGTAGCGGCGCGGCTCGGTGACCTCCACGCCGATGGCCACGAGTCCGACGATCTCGCCGCGCTCGTTCTGGAGCCGGTGGTACGTGCTGTGCCATTCCCGCGGCTCACGGGAGGTCCCGGCACCCATGTCCCCGGCGATGAGAACGTCTCGCGGCCGCCCGTCCCGCAGCACCGCCCGCGGCACCTCCTCCGGTCTCTCCACCCCCGGTATGACCTCGGCGAGGGTCCGTCCCAGCTGTTCCTCGGCCGGTACGCCGACGATCCGGGCCATGTGGGGGTTGACGTACACATAGCGCAGCAGGGTGTCGAGGACCGCCACGGCCGCCGCCCCGCCCTCCACGATCTCCCGCAGCACGCGGTATTCACGCCCCAGCTCCGCGGTCGCGCCCGCCAGCAGCGTCTCGACGTCCTCGGACAGCAGGGTCCGTGGGAGGGGGAAGTCCGACCCCACAGGAACCTCCCGTTCGCCAGGGCAGTGGGTTCCATGATCGGGCGGCCGCGGCCGAGGTGCACCCGGACACGCCCCGGTCGCCGGGCCGGGTGTTGTCGCCGCTGCCGCTCGCGGTGTTCGTGCCGGTGTACGGCCGAGCCGCACCCTCTGACGGCGGAACGTGGGGCTGACACCCGTAAGGAGCCGCGTTCCGCGGTAAAGACCCTGGTCAGCGCCACCGCGGTGCCATGCTCCAGCCGGTGCGGGCCCTGTGATCGGTTGCGGGGTGTCGGGACGGTTCCCACCGTGGGCGCAAGAGCAGCTGCTTTCAGCGCGTCGAAAGGAACTCCATGCGCGCCCTAGTCTCCCGCGGTCTCCTCGTGCCGCCCCTGATCTGTGCCGCGCTGATCTTCGGACCGGCCGGCACCGCCGCCGCCGTCGGCGACGCGGGCCGAGAAGTGCCGGGCCTGAGCATCAGCGAGGCCGCCCCGCACTCCGGCGCCGAGACGGACACGCTCCTAGACCACGACGGCGCACTGGCGCCCCTCCTCGACACGGTCGCGGACGTCGGAGAGGTGAACGGCACCCGGCTCGCCCCGGAGGCGGCGGCCGCGTACGCGGAGGAGCTGCGGGCCTGGAACCTGACCGTCCAGGAGCGCCTGAAGAGCCTGGACCGCCCCGCCGACCGGTCCGTGGCGGCCGATCCGGTGGGTGACCTGCTGTCCTCGCTCACGTCCGCGGTCCAGGGTCTGATCAGCGCGTTGACCTCGCTCGACCTCGGTGGAGTGCTGAGCGCGGTCACCGGCCTGCTGTCCCCGGTGCTGGGCCTGGTCACCGGGCTCCTCGGCGGCGGCCTGCCGGAGGTGCCGGCGCTGCCCGTGGCGTAGTGACGGCTTCGCCTGCCGGGCCGCCCGGAATCCCCGGGCGGCCCGGCCGCGTACGGTCGCCCGCGTCAGCCGACCGCGGCGGCGAACACCCCGTACGCGCCCTCGTCGAACAGGACGAACCTGATCTCCTCGACCTCGGTCTTCGCGGCCCGTACCGTCTCGACGGCGATGCGGGCCGCGTCCTGCATCGGCCAGCGGTAGACGCCGGTGGAGACGGCGGGGAACGCGACGGTGCGGGCGCCGAGTTCGTCGGCGACGCGCAGGGATTCGCGGTAGCAGGAGGCCAGCAGGTCGGAGCGGTCCTCGGAGCGGCTGAACACGGGCCCCACGGTGTGGATCACCCAGCGGGCGGGCAGATCGCCCGCCGTGGTCGCCACGGCGCGGCCTGTCGCCAGGCCCTTGCCGTACCGGGAGGCACGGAGCTTGCGGCAGTCCTCCAGGATCGCCGGGCCGCCGCGGCGGTGGATGGCGCCGTCGACCCCTCCGCCGCCGAGCAGCGAGGAGTTCGCCGCGTTGACGATGGCGTCGGCGCTCTCGCCGGTGATGTCGCCCTGGACGAGCGTGATGGTGGTCATGTCTGCCGCAGCCTCCTCCATACCGCCTTCGCCGCGTTGTGCCCGGACATGCCGTGCACGCCCGGGCCCGGCGGGGTGGCGGACGAGCAGATGAACACGGCCGGGTGCGGGGTGGCGTACGGGGACAGGGACAGCTTGGGGCGCAGCAGGATCTGCAGTCCGGTGACCGCGCCGGAGCCGATGTCGCCGCCGACGTAGTTGGCGTTGCGGGCGGCCAGTTCGGGCGGGCCGGCGGTGGCGCGGGCCAGGACCAGGTCGCGGAACCCCGGGGCGAAACGCTCCAGTTGGCGCTCGATGGCGTCGGTGAGGTCCCCGGTCCAGCCGCTGGGGACATGGCCGTAGGCCCAGAAGACCTGCTTGCCCTCGGGGGCCCGGGTGGGGTCCACCACGCTCGGCTGCACGGTGATCAGGAACGGTTTGTCGGGGGCCCTGTCCTCCCGGGACGCCGCGCGCAGGGCGGTGCTGATCTCGGCGGTGCTCGCGCCGATCTGCACGGTGCCGGCGGTGCGGGGCTCCGGCGCGGTCCAGGGCACCGGGCCGTCGAGGGCGTAGTCGACCTTGAAGACGCCCGGGCCGTACCGGTAGTTGTCGTAGTAGCGGCCGAAGCCGGCGATACGGGCCAGCGCGGTGGGCGAGGTGTCGAAGATGTAGGCGCGGGCGGGCGGCAGGTCGTCGAGGCGTTTGACCTCGTAGTCGGTGTGGATGGCGCCGCCGAGGTCCTTCAGGTAGGCCGCGAGCGCGTCGGAGATGGACTGGGAGCCGCCGCGGGCGACGGGCCAGCCGCGCGCGTGCGCGGCGAGCGCGAAGACCAGGCCGATGGCGCCGGTGGCGAAGCCGGAGAGGGGCGCCATGACGTGCGCGACGAGACCGGCGAACAACGCCTTGGCGCGCTCGTCGCGGAAGCGGCGCAGCAGCCAGGTCGACGGGGGCAGTCCGACGAGGCCGAAGCGGGCGAGGGTCACCGGGTCGCGGGGCAGCGCGGTCAGCGGCAGCGACATGAAGTCCCGGACCAGGGTGTCCCATCGGGGCAGGAACGGCTCGACCAGCCTGCGGTAAGCCCCCGCGTCGCGCGGCCCGAACGAGGCGGCCGTCTCGGCGACCGAACGGGACAGCACGGCGGCGGTGCCGTCGGTGAAGGGGTGGGCCATGGGGAGGTCGGGGTGCAGCCACTCCAGGCCGTACCGCTCCAGCGGAAGGGCGCGGAACGCGGGCGAGTTGATGCCCAGGGGGTGTGCCGCGGCGCACGGGTCGTGCCGGAAGCCCGGCAGCGTGAGTTCCTCGGTGCGGGCTCCCCCGCCGACGGTGTCGCGCGCCTCGAAGAGGGCCACGGAGAAGCCGCGGCGGGCCAGCTCCACGGCAGCGGTCAGCCCGTTCGGTCCCGCACCCACCACGCATGCATCAAGCATCGACGGCACCTTCGGACCCCTTCGTCAGCCGATGGCCACTGGATCAGGATAGGACGGGGCACCGTCGGCCCCGGGTCGCGGGGGACTCGAGCGCGGGCGGTGTCCGGACGGTCACCTTCGGTGGCGCACCTCGCGACCCGCGCGCACCCGTCCGCCGAGCCGTGCCTCAGACCCCGCCCGCCAGCAGCCCCACGATCCGCCGTGCCGTCGCCGCGTCCCGTGCCGTGGTGAACGGCAGGGTGTTGCCGCCGGTGATGCGGAACGGCTCACCGGTGACGGTCAGATGGGCGCCGCCCGCCTCCTCGACGAGGAGCAGGCCCGCCGCGTGGTCCCAGGCCGCCTCCCAGGAGAAGGCGGTGGCGTCCAACCGGCCACGGGCGATGGCGAGATACTCCAGCCCTGCGGAACCGCAGGCGCGGGGAGCGATGCCGTCCGTCCACAGCCCCAGCAGGGCGCGCTTCTGCTCGTCCGTCGTGTAGTCCGGGTGGGAGGTGGCCACTTCGAGGTCCCGGCCGGGCTCCGGCGGTCCAGCGAACAGCCGCTCGCCGTCGAGGAACGCGCCCTGGCCCCGTACGGCGGTGGCGAGTTGGTCACGAGCCGGTGCGTAGATCCACGAGGCGCGCAGCACGCCGCCCTGGGCGAGCGCGACCAGGGTGCTGAAGCCGTCCTCCCCGCGCACGAACTGCCGTGTCCCGTCGACCGGGTCGACGATCCAGACCGGGGCGTCGCCCCGTATCGCCTCGTACGAGGCCGGGTTGGCGTGCACCGCCTCCTCCCCGACCACGACGGAGCCGGGCAGGAGGGCGCCGAGCGCCTCGGTGAGGTGCTGCTCGGCCAGCCGGTCGGCGTCCGTCACCAGGTCGTGCGGCCCGCTCTTCTGGTCGACCTCGTGCGCGGCGAGCTGACGGAAGCGGGGCATGATCTCGGCCGCGGCGGCCTTGCGGAGGGCCTCCTCCACGTCGGCCGAGTGGCGGGCGAGAAACTCGTCGATGGTTTCCGTGTCTTCGATCATGACTCCATAAGAGCACGCCCCACTGACAATCCCCACCCGATGGGTGGACTGTGGGTGGAATCACGCTGAATACCGGGATATGGGATCAACGGCCGGGAGTGGGCGTGGCGTGGGCTCAGCGGCCCACCGCGTACCCCTGCATCCCCCGCGGATTCGCCGCCGCCGACAGGATTCCCGTCTCCGGGTCCCGGGCGACCGCGCACAGCCGCCCTTCCGACCAGGGATCGCTCACGGTGACGTCATGCCCGCGCCGCCGCAGCTCCTCCACGGTCTCGGTGCCCATCCGGGCCTCGACCGTCACGCTGCCGGGCCGCATGCCGCGCGGGTAGAAGGACCCCGGGAAGCTGTCGTTGTGCCAGTTGGGCGCGTCGATCGCGCCCTGCAGGTCGAGGCCTCCGCGCACCGCCGGGCGCAGCGCGACCGCGAGGAAGAAGTGCAGCTGCCACTGGTCCTGCTGGTCCCCGCCGGGCGTGCCGAAGGCCATGACGGGCACACCGTCGCGCAGCGCGATCGAGGGCGTGAGGGTGGTCCGGGGGCGGCGGCCCGGCGTCAGCGAGTTCGGCAGGCCCTCCTCCAGCCAGGTCATCTGGAGCCGGGTACCGAGCGGGAAGCCCAGTTCGGGCACGACGGGGTTGGACTGGAGCCAGCCGCCGCTGGGGGTGGCGGCGACCATGTTGCCCCAGCGGTCGACGACGTCGAGGTGGCAGGTGTCGCCGCGGGTGGTGCCGTCGGCGGCCACGTCGGGTTCGCCGGGCACCGGGGAGGCCGGGCCCTTGGCGACGGTGGGCTCCCCCGCCCCCATGGGGCTGAAGCCGGGGTCGTCCGTCGCGACCACGTGCGCGTGCGCGCACAGCCTGGGCGCGCGCCCGCCGGGGCTGCCGGGCCGCAGTTCGTACGAGGCCTTGTCGCCGACCAGGGCCCGCCGTCCCGCGTTGTACGCGTCCGTGAGCAGCTCGTCGAGCGGCACCTCGGCCGCGTCGCCGTACCAGGCCTCGCGATCGGCCATGGCGAGCTTGCAGCCCTCGATCAGCAGGTGGACGTAGTCGGCGGACCCGTATGCCGGCAGCTCGGCCGGGAGCAGCGCGAGTTGCTGGAGGAGCACCGGGCCCTGGCTCCAGGGGCCTGCCTTGCAGAGTGTCCACCCCTGCCAGTCGTACGTCGCCGGGGTCTCGTACGTCGCGGACCACCCGGCGAGGTCGTCGGCCGTCAGCGTGCCGGTGTGCCGCCTTCCGCTGGTGTCCATGGTGGGCCGCCGCGCCTGCCGTACGAGCGCCTCGCCGATGAACCCGGTCCGCCAGATCTCCCGCGCCGCCTCGATCTGTGCGACCCGGTCGCCCGCCGCGTCGACCTCTGCGAGCAGCCGCTTCCAGGTGGCGGCCAGCGCGGGGTTGCGGAACAGCTCGCCCGGCCGGGGAGGCTGTCCGCCGGGCAGGTAGATCTCCGCCGACGAGGTCCACTCGGTCTCGAACAGCTCCCGGACGGTCTCGACGGTCGCCCCGACGTTGTCCACGGGCGCGTGCCCGTCCTCGGCGTACCCGATGGCGTACCGGAGCACCTCGGCGAGGGGCTTGGTCCCGTGATCGCGGAGCAGGAGCATCCAGGCGTCGAAGGCGCCGGGGACGGCGGCCGCGAGGGGGCCCGTTCCGGGGACGAGATCCAGCCCGAGTTCCTTGTAGTGCGCGACGGACGCTCCGGCCGGGGCGACGCCCTGTCCGCACAGCACCCGTACCCCGCCGCCGGCCGGGGCGAGCAGGATCGGCACCTCACCGGCGGGCCCGTTGAGGTGCGGCTCGACCACGTGCAGCACGAACGCCCCGGCCACGGCAGCGTCGTAGGCGTTGCCGCCGTCCTCCAGCACGGCCATCGCCGACTGCGAGGCGAGCCAGTGGGTGGAGGACACCATGCCGAAGGTGCCCTGGAGGGTGGGTCGGGTGGTGAACACGGGCGGACTCCTCACTGCGGGGGCGGCGCTGCGCATGATCGTACGAAGGAAGCTATGCGGGCCGTGTGCCCGCCGTGAGGAGATGTCCGCTGATCCCCAGGAGCGTCGGTTCCGACTCGATGCGCCGGCTCGCCGCGAGGACGACCGCGCGGCGTTCCGGGTCGTCCAGCCAGTCCTCGACGCCGCCCATCAGCCAGGCGGCGCCCTCCAGGCCGTACTGGCCGTCGACGGTGAGCCCGGCGTCGGTGAACTCGGCGGGGGCCTCGTCGGGTCGGGCGAAGTAGGCGGTGGTGAACAGGCCGCCCTCGGTGCCGTGCCGCCCGTGGTCGCCGACCGCGTCGGTGCGGGCGCGTTGCGCCGGGTCGAAGTAGCGCTCCTCGCGCAGCAGGTCGTGCAGTCCCGCGAACCGGTTGATGGTCGCCGCGACGACCGGTCCGCCGGGCCGCACCGCCCGGCAGGCCTCCGTCAACGCCCTGACCCGGTCGGCGCGTTCGGGCAGGTGGTACAGCGGGCCGAGCAGCAGTACCACGTCGTGGGCGGCGTCGGCGGCGGGCAGCGCGCGGGCGTCACCGGCGCGCGCGGTGACGCCGGGGATCCGTGCCGCCTGCTCCACGTGGAGCGGTACGGGATCGACGAGGTCGACCTCGTACCCGTCCCGGACCAGCCACTCCGCGTGCACCCCGCTGCCGCCGCCGACGTCCAGCACCCGGGCCGGTGCCGGGGGCAGCAGCCGGCGCAGCACGTCCTGCGTACGCCAGAACTCCAGCCGTCCGGCGGGAGCCCCTCCGTCCCGCAGGCGGGCGTCCTCGTCGCCGCGTGCGTAGTAGGCGAGGATCTCGTCACGGACGGCGGGCCGCCGGGGCTGTGTCGTCTCCGTCATGGCACCAGGTTGCTGATCGCTGCCCGTACCACGCGACGGGAATTCACTCCCGTGCCCGCACCAGCCCCGACTCGTAGGCGAACACGACCAGTTGGGCCCGGTCCCGCGCCCCCAGTTTCGTCATCGCGCGGCTGACGTGCGTCTTGGCCGTGAACGGGCTGATGACCATGTGCGCGGCGATCTCCTCGTTGGTCAGGCCCCGCGCGGCCAGGGCCGTCACCTCGCGTTCGCGAGGGGTGAGGCACTCCAGGCCGGGGGCCGTGGCACGGTCCGGGGGCCTGGAGACGAACTCGCCGATCAGGGTGCGGGTGACCGACGGCGACAGCAACGCCTCGCCGCCCGCCACCACGTCGATCGCCTGCAACAGGTCCGCCGGGTCCGTGTCCTTCAGCAGGAAGCCGCTGGCGCCGGCGCGCAGCGCCTCGAACACATAGCTGTCGAGGCCGTAGTTGGTGAGGATCACCACCCGCACACCGGCCAGTGCGGGGTCCGCGGCGATGTGGCGTGTCGCCTCGATGCCCGTCATCACCGGCATCTGCACGTCGACCAGCGCGATGTCGGGCACCTCGGCCCGCACCAGCGCCAGGCCCTGTTCCCCGTCGGCCGCCTCACCGACCACCTCGATGCCGTCCTCGGCCTCCAGCAGGGCCCGGAAACCGGCCCGCATCAGCGCCTGGTCGTCGACGAGCGCCACCCGGATCATCCGGCCTCCCCCACCGGCAGCTCGGCCCGCACCGCGAAGCCGCCCTCCGTGCGCGGTGCGGCGTGCAGGGTCCCGCCTAGCGCGGTCACCCGCTCCCGCATGCCGATCAGGCCGATGCCGGGCGCGAAGGGCCGGTCCGGGGCGGCGTTCCCGTCGTCCTCCACGGCCACCGTCACCTGGCCCTCCCCGTAGGCGAGCCGCACCCGCACCTTCGCCGGCCCGGCATGGCGGGCCGCGTTCGTCAGCGCCTCCTGGACGGTGCGGTACACCGCCTTCTCGACCGTCGCGCCCAGCTCGCACTCCTCGCCCGTCACCGTCAGGTCCACCGCGAGGCCGGCGGCCCGCGCCCGCTCCACCAGCAGTGCGGGCGTGCCGACGACCTCGTCGGTGCGCAGGATCTCCAGCGTGGACCGCAGTTCCCGCATGGCCTCGCCGCTCGCCTCCTGGATGGCCAGCAGGGCGGGCGGTATCTCCTCGCCCCGTTTGCGGGCGAGGTGCACCGCGACGCCCGCCTGGAGCTTGACGATCGAGATGCTGTGGGTGAGGGAGTCGTGCAACTCACGGGCGATCCGCAGGCGTTCCTCGCCGGCCCGGCGCAGCGCCGCCTCCTCACGGGTGCGTTCCGCCTCCAGGGCGCGCTGTTCGGTCTGGCGCAGATACGCCTGCCAGTTGCGGTCGGCCAGGCCGGTCACCGCCGCGAACAGGAACCAGCCCGCGAGCAGCGCCGCGTTCTCCACGATGTCCCGGGTGGCCGGGCCCGTCGCCACGTACGCCGCCAGGTACAGCCCGCTCGCCAGAAGGGCCCAGCCACGGTGCCCCACCCGTGCCGCCGTGTGCACGGCGGCCAGGACGGGCAGGGCGGCCGGCAGTCCGGGCTGTGCGTGCAGGACGTACGCCGCGCCGAAGGCGGTCGAGACGGCAAGCACCGCCCGTGGGGCCGCCCGGTAGAAGCCGAGCGCGGCCGAACTCACCGCCACCAGGGCGTAGTCCAGCCATCCCATGTCGCCGTCGAAGGCGACCGTGGTCATCGCCAACGCGCCGACCACGACCGCCATCGCCGCGTCGGCCAGCCCCTTGTGTGTGACCATGTGCCCGCCCATGTCCGCACACTAGAGGGCCCTGCCGACACCCGCGTCAGCCCTGTGGACAACTCTGCGACTACTCCCGCCGTAGTACGTCGCGGGCCCGTCCCGCCCCTGCGGCGCAGCGTCAACTCCCTTCGGACGTACGACGACCGAGGGCGTCCGCCCGGCGCACGCTGCTTCCCATGTCCACACCCTTCCGCTACACCGAGCCAGAGCCGCCCAAGGCGGCCACCGGTCGCGTCGCCGAGGTCTACGAACAGCTCGCCCGCGAGTTCGGCATCGACGAACCGGTCACGTTCGTGGTCCTCTCCTCCGCCCCCGACCTCCTCGCCCCCGCCTGGGCGCTGATGCGCGAGTCGTTGATCGCGGGACCCGGCAGCCGCACCGGCAAGGAGCTGGCGGCGCTCGGGGTGTCGCTCGCCAACCGGTGCCCGTTCTGCGTGGACGCGCACACCGTGCTGCTGCACGCCACCGGCGACCACGCCCTGGCCGAACGCCTCGCGCGCGGGGAGCGACCCGAGAACGAGGAGCACACGCGCGTGCTGGAGTGGGGGAAGCTGACCCGCGTACCGGGTGGCCTCGGCCCCGAGCCGTATCCGTTCCCGGGCGAGGACGCCCCCGGCTACCTCGGTACCGCGCTCGCCTTCCACTTCATCAACCGGATCGTCTCCGCGCTGGTGACCGAGAACCTGCTGCCGGGCAACGCCCAGCGCTTCCGCGCGGTCCGCAGTCTCGTGGGCCGCACGCTGGCCCGGACCGTACGCCGCCCGGCCCGGCCCGGCGCCGCACTCGCGCTGCTGGACCTCCCCGACCCCGGCGAGTCCCCCGCGTGGGCGGGCGGCACGGCCGTCGGCCCCGCCTACGCGGCGCTGCTCCGGGCGGCCATGTCGGGGGGCGCCCTGCTCGACGCCGACGACCAGGACCTCGTGGAAGAGGTCCTGCTGGACTGGGACGGAGCGCACCCGTCCCTCGCCCCCGACCCCTTCCCCGACCGGCGCGAGCGGCCCGGGGCCCGCCTCGCGCTGCTGGCCGCCCTCGCGCCGTACCGCATCACCGACGAGGACGTGGCCGCCTGGCGGCGCCCCGAACACACCGACCACTGTCTGGTGCACCTCGTCGCGTACGGGGCGTTCCTGGCGGTGGACCGGATCGAATCGGCGTTCACCCGCAACTCCGTGCGGACATAGCAGGACACACGACGCGTCAACAACGGGCCGCTGTCACCGCACATGTACGGAGCGAGTTGGCACTTCCGCCCCACAGGGAGTCGTGTGACACTGGCGTCCCGTCCGCAGTTCGGACACCTTCCGCACCGTCCCCCACGGAAAAGTGCGCCTGTGCGTTCCCTTCCTCTGCCGCTCGCCCTGACCGCGCGTCTGTCCCCGGTCGTCGTGCTCGCCGCCGCGGGCTGGTCGCTCTCCTCAGGACCGGCCACGACCGCCGACAGCGACTCCGCGTCGAAGGGCGGCGGTACGCGATCCGCCTCGGCCCCGGCGACGGCGGCGGCCTCGAAGACGTACTCCGCGGCCCCCTCGCCCTGCGGCAGCGTCTCCACGAAGAACATCAAGTCCCTGGTCCCGGGCGCCAAGACGGCCGGCAAGGAGATCCCGTCGACGGACACGAAGCTCCGCCGCACCTGCTCCTGGAACGCGCTCAAGGGGTACGACTACCGCTGGCTCGACGTGTCCTTCGAGATCACGGACTCGGACGAAGCCGCGCAGACCTCGTACAAGGAGCGCATCAAGGAGAAGAGCGGCGGAGGGGACGTTCCGGGCCTGGGCGACCAGGGCTACTCGGTCGTGAACCTCACCACCGAGGACAAGCAGCAGACCCGCGAGGGCACGGTCATCGTCCAGGCCTCCAACACGCTGGTGATCATCACCTACAACGGCAGCGACTTCGAGTCGAAGAAGGCGCCCGACACGGATGTGATCAACAAGGGCGCCATCAAGGCGGCCAAGGACGCCGTGGCAGCACTGGAGGGCGGTCAGTAGCACCGACCGCCCTCTCAGCCGTGGACATCAGGCCTCGATGCCCTCCTGCTCCCTGCCCTTCGGCAGCATCAGCGCGACGTACAGCACCAGCGAGGTGCCCAGGCCCACGGCCCAGCCGTAGTCGGACAGCGGCTTGAGGAACGGGATCAGACCGTCGGTCGGGAACGGCCCCGTCTTGACCCCGTCCGCGCCGACGGCCGAGTGCGACCCGCCGACCGCGAGGATGCCGCCGACCAGGAAGGCGGCGATCGCCCGCCAGTTCCAGCCGTTGGAGTACCAGTAGCGCCCGCCGGGCGTGTACAGGTCCGCCAGGTGCAGAACCGTCCTGCGCACGATCCAGTAGTCGGCGATGAGGATGCCCGCGACCGTGCCGAGCAGACCGCCGACCACACCGAGCCAGGTGAAGATGTAGAACTCGGGCGTCGAGATCAGCTTCCACGGGAAGATCAGGATGCCGACGACACCCGTGATCAGCGCGCCCGTACGGAAGTTGATGAGCTTCGGTGCCAGGTTCGCCAGGTCGTACGCCGGTGAGACGACGTTCGCCGCGATGTTCACGGAGATGGTCGCGACGAGGACGATGATCAGCGCGAAGAGGAGACCGAAGGCGTTGTCCGCCTTGGCGGCCAGCTCCACCGGGTCCCAGATCGCCGTGCCGTAGACGACCTCGGAGCCGGAGGTGACCAGCACCGCGAGGACCGCGAAGAGCGTCATGGTCGTGGGCAGACCGAGGGACTGCCCCCAGGTCTGTGCCTTCTGGCTGGCGCCGAAGCGCGTGAAGTCGGGGATGTTGAGCGACAGCGTCGCCCAGAAGCCGATCATGCCCATGAGCGACGGGAAGAAGACCGGCCAGAAGTCCGGGCCCCAGCCCAGCTTGGACGGCTGGTCGAGCAGCGCGCCGAAGCCGTCCGCCTTGACCGCGATCCAGATCAGCAGCACGAGCGCGCCGACGATGACGAAGGGCGCGGCCCAGTTCTCGAAGTGCCGCAGGAAGTCCATGCCGCGGTAGATGATGGCGATCTGCAGCGCCCAGAAGAGCAGGAAGCACAGCCACAGCGGCCACGGGTTACCGGCGATCTGCCCCGCGTTCTCCCAGTGCCCGCCGGTGAGCTTGGAGCCCAGCGCGAAGATGCCGCTGCCGCCGATCCAGGTCTGGATGCCGAACCAGCCGCAGGCCACGGCCGCCCGGATCAACGCCGGGATGTTGGCGCCGCGCAGACCGAAGGAGGCGCGGGCCAGGACCGGGAAGGGGATGCCGTACTTGGGTCCGGCGTGCCCGGTGGCCAGCATCGGCAGCAGCACGATGATGTTGGCCAGGGCGATGGTGAAGACGGCCTGCTTCCAGTCCATGCCGAGCGCGACCAGGCCGGAGGCCAGGGTCCAGCTGGGGATGCAGTGGGCCATGGAGATCCACAGGGCCGCGAAGTTGTACGTCGTCCACTTGCGCTCGGAGACCGGTACGGGACGCAGGTCCTCGTTGGCGAAGGGACTGTCGGCGGGGTAGGCCCCGGGGCTGAGTTCGATCCGGCCGTCGGGGCCGGCGGACTGGGATATCGGCGACCCCGTGGGGACTGTGTCGGTCATGGGCAGGCCAATCGATAAGAGCGGGACGGGATAGGCCGTGCGGGGGCCTTGGGCGGGACCGGGGCGGGCAGGAGATGCCCCGGTCCCGCCACCCCTTTCCGGGACGGCGGAAAGGGGGGACAAGGTGTGGGGGGGTCGGGTGGAACGGGACTGCGGGGGTCAGGCGTTGACGGCGGGGATCACCTTCGAGCCGTAGGCGTCGATGACGGTCTCCTGCGCGTCGTGCATGTCGTAGACGGCGAACTGGTCGACGCCCAGCTCACGCAGGGCGTTGAGCTTCTCGATGTGCTTCTCGACGGGCCCGATGATGCAGAACCGGTCGACGATCTCGTCGGGCACGAAGGCGGTGTCGGGGTTGTCGGAGCGGCCGTGGTGGGAGTAGTCGTATCCCTCGCGGGCCTTGATGTAGTCGGTGAGTTCGTCGGGTACGGCGGCGGAGTGCTCGCCGTACTTGGAGACCAGGTCGGCCACGTGGTTGCCGACCATCCCGCCGAACCAGCGGCACTGCTCCCGCGCGTGCGCGAGGGCCTCGGGCGAGTCGTCCTCGGTGACGTAGGCCGGGGCGGCGACGCAGATCTTCACCTCGGAGGGGTCGCGCCCGGCGGCGACGGCCGCGTCCTTGACGGCCTTGACCATGTACTCGGTGAGGTAGAGGTCGGCGAGCTGGAGGATGAAGCCGTCGGCCTCCTCGCCGGTCATCTTCAGCGCCTTGGGGCCGTACGCGGCCATCCATACGGGGAGTTGGGCGTCCTCCTTGATCCAGGGGAACTTGATGACCGTGCCCCCGAGATCGGCCTCCTGGCCGGAGCCGAGCGCCTTGATGACCTTCATGGCCTCGCTGATGCGGGCGAGGGTGTTCGGGGCACGGCCCGCGACGCGCATCGCGGAGTCGCCGCGGCCGATGCCGCAGACCGTGCGGTTGCCGAACATGTCGTTGAGGGTGGCGAACGTGGAGGCGGTGACCTCCCAGGTGCGGGTGCCCGGGTTGGTGACCATGGGGCCGACCGTCAGCTTGGAGGTGTTGGCGAGGATCTGACTGTAGATCACGAACGGTTCCTGCCAGAGCACGGCGGAGTCGAAGGTCCAGCCGTACGTGAAGCCGTTGCGCTCGGCCCGCTTCATCAGGCTGACGACCTTCGAGGCCGGCGGGTCGGTCTGCAGGACGAGTCCGAAGTCCATGTGCGCCACTCCTAGTTGAGGTACTGACAGGTGGAGCGCGGGGTGTACGTACCGTGCCCGGCGTGCCCGGTGTACTCCCGCTCGGTGATGACGAGTTCGCCGCGCGAGAGGACCGTCTCGACGCGGCCGGTGAGGCGCTTGCCCTCGTACGCCGAGTAGTCGACGTTCATGTGGTGGGTCTCGGCGGAGATGATCTGCTCGGCGTGCGGGTCGTAGATGACGACGTCGGCGTCGGCGCCCGGGGCGATGGTGCCCTTCTTCGGGTACATGCCGAACATGCGGGCCGGGGTGGCGCAGGCGATCTCGATCCAGCGGCGGCGCGAGATGTGCCCGTCGACGACGGCCTGGTGGAGCAGGTCCATACGGTTCTCGACACCCGGCAGACCGTTGGGGATCTTCGAGAAGTCGCCGCGGCCGAGCTCCTTCTGGCCCACGAAGCAGAAGGGGCAGTGGTCGGTGGAGACGACCTGGAGGTCGTTGGTCCTGAGTCCCTGCCACAGCTTGGCCTGGTGCTCCTTGGGACGGAGCGGCGTCGAGCACACGTACTTCGAGCCCTCGAAGTCGGGCTCGGCGAGGTTGTCCGTCGACAGGAACAGGTACTGCGGGCAGGTCTCGCCGAAGACGTTCAGCCCCTCGTCGCGCGCCCTGGCCAGCTCGGCCACTGCCTCCATGGCCGAGACGTGCACGACGTACAGGGGAGCTCCGGCGACCTGTGCGAGCTTGATGGCGCGGTGGGTGGCCTCGGCCTCGAGAAGCGCCTTGCGCACCTCCCCGTGGTAGCGCGGGTCGGTCTCACCGCGGGCCAGCGCCTGCTCCACCAGCACGTCGATCGCGATGCCGTTCTCGGCGTGCATCATGATCAGTCCGCCGTTCTCGGCGGAGCGCTGCATGGCGCGCAGGATCTGACCGTCGTCGCTGTAGAAGACGCCGGGGTAGGCCATGAACTGCTTGAAGGAGGTGACGCCCTCCTCCACCAGCAGATCCATCTCCTTGAGCGTCTCCTGGTTCACATCGGAGACGATCATGTGGAAGGCGTAGTCGATCGCGCAGTTGCCCTCCGCCTTGGCGTGCCAGGCGTCGAGGCCCTCGCGCAGGGAACGGCCGACGCTCTGCACGGCGAAGTCGACGATCGTCGTCGTACCGCCCCAGGCGGCGGCCCGGGTGCCGGTCTCGAAGGTGTCGGAGGCGAAGGTGCCGCCGAACGGCAGCTCCATGTGGGTGTGGGCGTCGACGCCGCCCGGGATGACGTACTTGCCGGTGGCGTCGATGGTCCGCTCGGCACTCCAGGCCTCGGCGGCCGGGGTGCCGGAGGCGGCGAGGGCGGCGATACGGCCGTCCTCGATCAGGACGTCGGCGTGGATCTCGTCGGACGCGGTGACGACGAGGCCACCACGGATGACGGTACGGCTGCTCATGTTCCCTCTCCTGGTGTCGTACGAGTCGATCGATGCCGCCGGTCCGGCCCCCGTGCTCCGGACCGACGGCGGTCCAGGACGGTTACGGGGCGGTCAGCGGGGCGTACGCGTCGGGACGGCGGTCGCGGAAGAACTGCCAGCGGTCGCGCACTTCGCGGAGCTTGTTGAGGTCGAGGTCGCGGACCACGAGCTCGGTCTCCTTGTCGGAGGCCACCTCGCCCACGAACTGCGCCTCCGGGTCGACGAAGTAGGTCGTCCCGTAGAAGTCGTTGTCGCCGAGCTCCTCGACACCGACCCGGTTGATCGCGCCGACGAAGTACTCGTTGGCGACGGCCGCGGCCGGCTGCTCCAGCTGCCACAGGTAGGCGGACAGGCCGCGTGAGGTGGCCGAGGGGTTGAAGACGATCTCGGCGCCCGCGAGGCCCAACGCCCGCCAGCCCTCCGGGAAGTGGCGGTCGTAGCAGATGTAGACGCCGATCTTCCCGACCTTGGTGTCGAAGATCGGCCAGCCCAGGTTGCCGGGACGGAAGTAGAACTTCTCCCAGAATCCGGGCACCTGGGGGATGTGGTGCTTGCGGTACTTGCCGAGGTACGAGCCGTCCGCGTCGATCACCGCGGCGGTGTTGTAGAGGACGCCGGGCTGCTCCTCCTCGTACATCGGCAGGACGAGGACGATCCCCAACTCCTTGGCCAGCGCCTGGAATCGCTTGACGATCGGCCCGTCCGGGATCTGCTCGGCGTACTCGTAGAACGCCTTGTCCTGGACCTGGCAGAAGTACGGCCCGTAGAACAGCTCCTGGAAGCACAGGACCTGAGCACCCTGCGCGGCCGCGTCGCGAGCCGCCTGCTCGTGTACCTGGATCATCGACTCCTTGTCGCCCGTCCACGCGGTCTGGAAAAGGGCGGCACGAATCACTCTGCTCATCGGGACCTCCGGTCGCTAGGTGTGCGAGAAGGCTAGAAAGTCCGAAAGCAGGCTTTGAGTTGCACGGTGTCACGTCTGAGGACGTTCGGCGTGCCACGGTGTCACCCTGTCGTGAGCCCATGTTTCACCGCCGTTTTCCCAGGTCGTGGCATGTTTCAGCCCTGTTGCGCGTCGTGCGCGAGGAGTGCGATGTGCACCGAGGCGGCCTGTTCGAAGTCGTCGAGGTCCACACCGAGCCGGGTCTGTATCGCTTCGAGGCGCCGGTACAGCGCGGGGCGCGAGACGTGGTGGAGCTGGGCGGTGCGGGACTTGTTCCGGCCGGTGGCCAGATACGTCCGCAGGACGGCGAGCAGATCCTCACCCGCCCCGTGGAGCAGCCCGTCCAGCTCCCGCTCCGCGAAGGACTGCACCTGCGGGTCGTCGCGCAACAGCCGTATCAGACCGCGCAGATGAACGTCCTTGAGGCGTACGACGGCCGGGAGGTCGAGGATTCCGGAAGCGACGGCGTCCGCGACATGCCGGGCCTCGCGCATCCCGGCGGGGACGTCGTCCCAGGCCGTACGAGGGTCGGCGGCCGCCACCACCGTCTCCGGCAGCCGGGCCGCGAAGTTCGCCGTCAGCACCGACGCGTCCTGGTCCCGGGCCAGGCTCAGCAGCACCGCGGTCGCCCCGTCGGCGAGCTCGGCGACGATGCCGGGCAGCCCCAACAGCCGCAACACCCGGTCGAGTTCGGCCGGATCACCGTCCCTGACGACCAGCGGCACGAAGGTCCGCCGGTTGACGGGCAGTCCGGCCGCCCGCGCCCGCGGCAGCAGCTGTCTGGCCGGTACGACCCCGCTGACCAGGTCGGTCAGCAGGCTCTGCGCGGACTGCTCCTCCCAGGTGTGGGCGGAGTTCCCGGCGAGCATGCGGTGCAGGACGAGGGCCTCGGCGGCCCGGTCGGCGAGCAGCCGCCCGGTGGCGGTGTCCCCGCGGTATCCGCACAACAGGATCTGTCCCCACCGCTCCCCGCGCCCGCCCAGCTCGGCCCGGATCCAGCCGTCGCCCTCGCTGCCGCCGGCCTGGCGGGCGATGCGCTCCCAGTCCCGCAGCACGTCGTCCACGGCCGACCGCTCCCCCGCCGTGGCGAGGACGCGGTGGGCGAGGTTGGTGACGACGACCGGACAGGCGCTGTGCTGGGCGACGTCGTCGAGGAGCCGTTGCAGCGGGGCGCCGGCGGTGATGAGTCCGGTGAGGCTGGTGCGTACGGCCTCGGAGAGGCTGACGGCGGCGAACTTCCGCCGTACCAGCCGGGACTGCACCTCCTCGGTCAACTCGGCGAAGGGGAAGGGCCGGTGGAGGACGACCATGGGCAGCCCGCACCGCTCGGCGGCCCGCCGCATCACGTCCGGCGGGGCCGGGAACGCCCGCCCCAGGCCCAGGACGACCGCGGCGGCCTCCGCGCGGTGCAGGGACTGGATGTACTCGGCCTGTGCGCCCTCGTCACCGGCGAGCAGCACCCCGGTGGTGAGGACCATCTCCCCGCCGGTGAGCATGACGCCGACGTCGGGTGCCTCGGCGACATGCACCCAGCGCACGGCCCGGTCGAGCTGGGCCGCGCCGGCCACCACCTCGGGCTCCCCGGCGAGCACCCGTTCCAGGGTGAGGACCTGGCGTACGGACAGGGCCGGTTCCAGGTGGTCCAAGGCGGTGGTCATGGCGGTCGTTCCCTTGCTCTGTCCTGCTGCCCGTACTGCTACTGGATGCTCCTCAGAGCGTTCTCGAGGATCGCGGCGCCCTCCTCGGCCTCCGCGACGGTGAGGGACAGCGGCGGTGCGACCCGCAGCGCGCTGGTGTTGTGGCCGCCGCCCTTGCCGAGCAGCAGCCCGCCCTCGCGGGCCGCCTCCAGGACGGCGCTCGCCGCATCGGGGGCGGCCCGGTCGGTGCCGGGTTCGACCAGCTCGATGCCGATCATCAGCCCGCGCCCGCGCACTTCCCGTACGCCGGGAATCTGCGCGGTGACGGCCCGCAGCCGCTCGATGAGCAGCCCGCCGACGCGCCGGGCGTTGCCCTGGAGGTCGTGTTCCAGGAGGTACGACAGGTTGGCGAGGCCGGCCGCCATGGTGACCTGGGTGCCGCCGAAGGTGGAGATGCTGTTCGCGTCCAGGCAGTTCATGATCTCGGCGCGGGCCACGACCCCGCCGATGGACATGCCGTTGCCGATGCCCTTGGCGAAGGTGAGGATGTCGGGCGGCCCCGAGGACGCGTGCGCCTGCCAGCCCCAGAAGTGGTCGCCGGTGCGGCCCCAGCCGGTCTGCACCTCGTCGGCGATCCACAGGATGCCGCGCTCGGCGAGCACCTCGCGGAAGGCGGCGTACAGGCCGTCCGGCGGTGAGGTGAAGCCGCCGACACCCTGGATGGGCTCGGCGATCAGGGCGGCGGGCGGGCGGGTGTGGCCGAGCAGGTCGGTCAGGTCGTCGACGCAGGCCGCGATGAACTCGTCGTCGCCGAGGGAGGCGTACGGGCCGCGCGTCCGCACGCCGCCGTGGACGTACAGCGTCTGGAGCGGGGAGAGCGAGGTCGGGGACCAGCCGCGGTTGCCGGTGATGCCGACCGCGCTGAAGGAGCGGCCGTGGTAGCTGTTGCGCATCGCCAGGATCGTGTTGCTGCGCCGGTAGGTGGTGGCGAGCATCAGGGCGGTGTCGTTGGCCTCGGTGCCGGAGGTGGTGAAGAAGACCCGGGCGTCCGGGATGCCGGACAGCCGGCTGATCCTCTCGGCCAGTTCCACCATGGGCCGGTTGAGGTAGAGCGTGGACGAGTGGATGATCCTCCCGGCCTGTTCGCTCACCGCCTTGGTGACTTCGGGCAGCGCGTGGGCGGTCATCGTGGTCAGGATGCCGCCGAAGAAGTCGAGGTACTTGTTGCCCGCGGCGTCCCAGACGTGGCGGCCCTCGCCGTGGGTGATCTCCAGCGGGTCCTGGTAGTAGAGGGCGAGCCAGTCGGGCAGGACGGACCGGTGGCGGCCCAGCAGGTCCTTGTCGGTCACGGCTGCACCAGCCCTTCGTAGGCGTCGGGCCGTCGGTCCCGGTAGAAGGCCCACTGCTGCCGTACCTCTTCGATGAGGTCGAAGTCGAGGTCCCGGACGAGAAGCTCCTCCACCTTGTCACTGGCGGTGTCGCCCACGAACTGACCGCGCGGGTCCACGAAGTACGACGTGCCGTAGAAGTCGTTGTCGCCGTACTCCTCGACGCCGACCCGGTTAATCGCGGCGATGTAGTACTCGTTGGCGACGGCCGCGGCGGGCTGTTCCAGGCGCCAGAGGTAGGAGGAGAGCCCGCGGTGGGTGGCCGACGGGTTGTAGACCAACTGGGCGCCGTTGAGGCCGAGTTGCCGCCAGCCCTCCGGGAAGTGCCGGTCGTAGCAGATGTAGACGCCGACCTTGCCCACGGCGGTGTCGAAGACGGGCCAGCCGACGTTGCCCGGCTTGAAGTAGTACTTCTCCCAGAAGCCCTTGACCTGGGGGATGTGGTGCTTGCGGTACTTGCCCAGGAAGGTGCCGTCGGCGTCGATCACGGCCGCGGTGTTGTAGTAGAAGCCGGACTGCTCGACCTCGAAGACCGGTACGACGATCACCATGCCGGTCTCGCGGGCGAGCTCCTGCATACGAACGACGGTCGGTCCGTCGGGCACGGGCTCGGCCCAGCGGTAGTGCTCGGGTTCCTGGACCTGACAGAAGTAGGGGGCGTTGAAGACCTCCTGGAACCCGATGATCTTCGCACCCTGCCGGGCCGCCTCCCGGGCGTGCTCCTCGTGTTTCGCCACCATGGACTCGGTGTCGCCGGTCCAGGTGGCCTGGACCAGGGCGGCACGTACGACGTTGGCCATGAGCTGCTCCTTCGACGGGACCTCAGAGCCTCTACGCCCGTAGATGCGGGCCGTAGAGGGTCGAAAGTAAGCCTCCCCGGGAGCCTTGCCAAGACCATCGTCGTTAACCCGCTGAGTCGATCACGTTTCACACTCTCGTGGGTGATCGACCCCGCCGGTCAGGCGGTGAAGCCGGCGACCCGCAGTGCGTGGACGAGGTCCCAGTGGCGCTCCTCCGAGACACCCCGCGCGGCCTCCAGCAGCAGCGGTACGAGCGTGCCCGGGCCGGGGGCGGCGCTGCGGGCCGCTTCCTCAGGGGTACGGACGCGGACATAGGCGTCGAGCAGCGCGCGCACCTCGCGGCGGCGGCCCTCGGCGGTCAGCCCCAGCACGGCGGCGCCGATCTCCTCGGCGGGCCGGGCCACGCCCTGGCGCAGGATCTGCTCCCCGTCACCGCCGCGCCCGGCCCCGACCAGCGCGTCCGCCGCGGCGACCAGCCGGTCCGCGGGCAGCGAGGCGGCCTCCCACAGCAGGCTCGCCCAGTCGTGCCCGAGCCCGGCCCGCTGGAGTTCACCGGCGAGCCGCGGGAAGCGGGCGGCGGGCCAATGGGCGGCCTCGACGAGCAGCGCGTGCGCCTCACCGCTGCGCCCCTCCGCACGCAACCGCACCAGCGTCCGGACCGTCTCCACGACCTCCTGCCCGGCCCCCGCGTCCACCGGCTCGGCCTGCGGCTCCGGGCGCACCTCGGGCTCGCCCGCGGCCCCGGCGAACCGGGCACCTCGCGGAGTACGGCGGCCGCGGGCGGCGGGCGCGGGCAGAGCGGGTTCGGCGGCGGGCGGTACGACGACGGGGCCGGTCTCCTCCTCGGCGACCCCGGCGAAGCGGGCGCCGCCACGACGGCGTTTGCGCTGCTTGGGGGTGGGTTCGGCGACGGGGGCCGTGCCCGTGTCCCGTGTCTCGGCCCACTCCGGCCCACCGGCGACTGCCGGAGCGTCGTGGGTGGCGGCCGCGGAACCGGACCCCTGCCCGCCCCACCCGTCACCCCACCCCGTGTCCTCACGCCGGCCCGCCGCCTCCGCGGCCGTACCCGCGTCGCGCTGTTGCGGCATGTCCGGGACCCGGCCGCCCTGCTCGTCCGCGTCGCCCGGGCCGTACTCGCTCTCGATACGGAACACACCGCCGATGCGTCCGCGGCGGATCGCCCGGGCCTGGCCCTCCGCCGAGCGGTGGTCCAATCGCTGGATCCGGGAACGGAGTTCCGCGCACCGGACGGTCGCCCGTTCGTGGTCGTCGCGGGCCCAGGCGAGGTCGAGGCGGAGGGCGTCGGCCTGTTCCCGGGAGGTGGCGGCGGCCAGCGAACGACCCAACTGCGTCTGCCGTTCGGCGGCGTACCGCTGTTCGCGGAGCATGACGTCGAGTCGGTCGCCGAGGGCGTCCCGGCCACCGGGCCGGGCGTCGAACGCGGACAGCGCCGCGGCATGCAGGGCCCTGACCTGTTCGGCCTCGGCAGTGGCGGCACCCGGGCCGTACTCGGTGGCCAGGTCCTGCAGCAGTGCCTCCACCACGTCCCAGGGCGGCACTTCACGCCCCTCGAGACAGGCCCGCACACCGTCGGGGTCGCGCTGCCAGAACACCGCGCACCAGCCGCCGCCCTGATCCAGGCGCGCCAGCAGACCGTTCAGGTAGTTCGCGAACTCCCGCACCCGACCCGGGAGTTGTTCCACTGCCATCGCACAACTCCCGCCAGACCGGAGTACTCCGGTCCGTAGAAAACACCAGTTGTGTTACGGCGCGGCTACAGCGGCTTTGCGAACCGGGCGCAAAGATCCCCGACCGGGCGGTCCGACACTGTGCGCCCCGCCGTCAGAAAGGCACCAGCACACACCTCACCACGAGGTCGTCCATGGACAGCCCCAGCACTCCCGCCAGCGCGGCGACGGTGAAGAACGCGGGCGTCGGCGCCCGGCCGGTCTCGATCTTCCGAAGGGTCTCCGCGGAGATACCCGCACGCGCCGCGACGTCGGCCATGCTGCGGCCACCGCGGGCCTCGCGCAGAAACCGGCCGAGCCGCTCGCCGCGTTCACGCTCTTCTTGGGTCAGTGGGGTGCGCACCATGACACCATTCTAATACCGGTATAGTAATTGGCATGGTGGAGCTGAAGACGGACACATCGATCGACGCCATGTACGAGGCCGGCCAGGTCGTGGGGCGTGCCCTCACGGCCGTGCGCAAGGCCTCCGACGTGGGCGTCTCCCTGCTGGAACTGGACGAGGTGGCGCACGACGTGCTGCGGGAGGCGGGCGCGTCCTCGCCCTTCCTCGGCTACCGGCCCTCCTTCGCGCCGACCGCCTTCCCGGCCGTCCTCTGCGCCTCCGTGAACGACGCGATCGTGCACGGCATCCCTACCCGCTACAAGCTGCGCGACGGCGACCTCGTCTCGATGGACTTCGGTGCCGAACTGGGCGGCTGGGTCGGCGACTCGGCGCTCAGTTTCACGGTCGGCACACCGCGCCCGGCCGACGTACGCCTGATCGAGACGGCCGAGCGGGCCCTCGCCGCCGGTATCGCGGCCGCCGTCGTCGGCAACCGCATCGGAGACATCGCGCACGCGATCGGCACGGTGTGCCGCCAGGGCGGGTACGGCATCCCGGACGGCTTCGGCGGACACGGCATCGGCCGCCGGATGCACGAGGACCCGGGGGTGCCCAACGAAGGGCGCCCCGGCCGCGGCATGAAGCTGCGCCACGGCATGGTCCTGGCGATCGAGCCGATGCTGATCGGCGGCGGCACGGACGGCTACCACGCGGACGCGGACGGCTGGACCCTGCGCACCAACGACGGCTCACGCGCGGCCCACGCCGAACACACGGTGGCGATCACGGAGACGGGCCCGCGGGTCCTGACGGCGCGCGCGGACTGAGGGGCACCGGATCTCCGGGGTCCAGGTCTCGGGGGCTGGGTCTCGGGGGCTGGGTCTCGGGGGCCAGGTCTCCCGGGCCAGGTCTCCCGGGCCAGGTCTCCCGGGCCAGGTCTCCCGGGCCAGGTCTCCCGGGCCGGGGCCTCGGGCGCCAGAGCCTCCCGGGCCGGGGCCTCGGGCGCCAGAGCCTCGCGGGCCGGATCTCCCGGGCCTGGGCCCCGGGGACCAGGACTGACAGAGCTGTCGCACCGCCGGACAGTGAAACCGCAGGCGACCGAGGCCCGGCATGGGATATGTCAACCCATCCCGGACTGCCGCGCCCCGCATGTCCACGGCGTGCGCGTCGACGGCCTCACCGCCCGTACAGCCCTGCGACGACCGGGAGTTACCCTGCCCCATGCCGATCGCACCGGGGACCGCCGCCGACGCCGACCGTATCGCCGCCCTGCACACGGCCAGCTGGCACAGTGCGTACGCCGCGCTCCTGCCCGCCGCCTATCTGCACGGCCCGGTGGCCGAGGAACACCGGGAGAAGTGGCGGGCCAGGACGGCCGCGCTCGCCCCCGACCGTCTGCTTCTCGTCGCGCACGAGGACGGTGAGCTGCACGGTTTCATCTACCTGTGCACCGCGGCGGACGGTCGTGTCCACGTCGACAACCTGCATGTCCGCCCGGATCGCGTCGGCACCGGTCTCGGCCGGAGCCTGCTGCGCCGCGGCCTCTCCTGGGCGGCCGCCGCGCACCCGGGGCGGGACGTCTTCCTGGAGGTGCTGCGGGGCAACGATCGTGCGATCGTGTTCTACGAGCGCCAAGGCGGCCTGCGCACGGCCGAGCGCCCGCTGCGGCTGGCCCCGGACCTCGTGGTGGACGAGGTGGAGTACACCTGGCCCGCAGCACAGGTGGGTCGTCCGGGCGAGGACGGGCCAGAGGTGTAACCGGCTCCCACGCGGGTTACCCGACCCCGGCACGTCGATCGGCGAGGCGTCCCCGGGCCCTGCGGGGAGGCCGGATGGGAACGGCCATGACCAGCGGCTTCAATGGATCGGAAGGCTACGACCCCTTCGGCGAGTTCCTCGCCCGGTTCTTCGGCGGACCCCGACCCGGACCCCGGCAGATCAACATCGGCCGGCTGCTGAGCCAGCCCGCCCGTGAACTGGTCCGGGGTGCCGCCCAGTACGCCGCCGAGCACGGCAGCCGGGACCTGGACACCCAGCATCTGCTGCGCGCGGCACTGTCCGCCGAGCCGACCCGGAGCCTGCTCAGCCGGGCCGGCGCGGATCCCGACGAGCTCGCCGAGGAGATCGACGAACGGTCCGGCCCGGTGCAGCACCCGCCGGGCGAGGTCCCGCCGCCGACCTCGCTCTCCCTGACCCCGGCCGCCAAGCGCGCCCTGCTGGACGCGCACGACCTGGCCCGGGCCCGCGGCACCGGTTACATCGGACCCGAGCACGTCCTCAGCGCGTTGGCCGCCAACCCCGACTCCGCGGCCGGGCACATCCTCAACTCCGCCCATTTCGCGCCCTCGCCCCTGCCGCCCGAGAACGCACCGGACCCCGGGCAGCCGCGCAGCGAAGCGCCCCGCACCACCGGCACCCCGACCCTCGACAAGTACAGCCGTGACCTCACCGAGCTGGCCCAGCAGGGCCGTATCGACCCGGTGATCGGCCGCGACGAGGAGATCGAGCAGACCATCGAGGTGCTCTCCCGGCGCGGCAAGAACAACCCCGTGCTGATCGGCGACGCGGGCGTCGGCAAGACCGCCATCGTGGAGGGGCTCGCCCAGCGGATCTCCGAGAGCGATGTGCCGGACGTGCTGGTCGGGCGGCGTGTGGTCGCCCTGGACCTGACCGGGGTGGTCGCGGGCACCCGCTACCGGGGCGACTTCGAGGAGCGGCTCACCAACATCGTGGGCGAGATCCGTGCCCACTCGGACGAGTTGATCGTCTTCATCGACGAACTGCACACCGTCGTCGGCGCGGGCGGTAGCGGTGAGGCCGCCTCGATGGACGCCGGCAACATCCTCAAGCCCGCCCTGGCCCGCGGCGAGCTGCACATCGTCGGCGCGACCACCCTGGAGGAGTTCCGGCGGATCGAGAAGGACGCGGCACTGGCCCGCCGCTTCCAGCCGATCCTGGTACCGGAGCCGTCCGTCGCGGACGCCCTGGAGATCCTGCGCGGACTGAGCGACCGCTACGAGGCCCACCACCAGGTCCGCTACGCCGACGAGGCGCTGGTGGCCGCCGTGGAGCTCTCCGACCGCTATCTCGCCGACCGCCGGCTGCCCGACAAGGCCATCGACCTCATCGACCAGGCCGGCGCCCGGGTACGGCTGCGCGCCCGCACCAAGGGCACGGACGTACGGGCCCTGGAGCGCGAGGTCGAGCAGCTGGCCCGGGACAAGGACCAGGCGGTCGCCGACGAGAGTTACGAGCAGGCCATGCAACTGCGCGACCGCATCACGCAGTTGAAGCAGCGCATCGGTGAGGCCACCGGGCACGACGAGGCCGACGAGGGGCAGAACCTGGAGGTCACCGCGGAGGCGATCGCCGAGGTGGTGTCGCGGCAGACGGGCATCCCGGTCGCCAGCCTCACCCAGGAGGAGAAGGAACGGCTGCTCGGGCTGGAGGAGCACCTCCACCAGCGCGTGGTCGGCCAGGAGGAGGCGGTGAGCGTGGTCGCCGAGGCGGTCATGCGCTCCCGCGCCGGTCTCGCCAGCCCCGACCGCCCCATCGGCAGCTTCCTCTTCCTCGGCCCGACCGGTGTCGGCAAGACCGAGCTGGCCCGCGCCCTCGCCGAGGCCCTGTTCGGCAGCGAGGAGCGCATGGTCCGCCTGGACATGAGCGAGTACCAGGAACGCCATACCGTCAGCCGTCTGGTCGGCGCCCCGCCCGGATACGTCGGCCACGAGGAGGCCGGGCAACTCACCGAGGCCGTCCGCCGGCACCCGTACTCGCTCCTGCTGCTGGACGAGGTCGAGAAGGCGCACCCGGACGTCTTCAACATCCTCCTCCAGGTCCTCGACGACGGCCGCCTCACCGACTCCCAGGGCCGCACGGTCGACTTCACCAACACGGTCGTGGTGATGACCAGCAACCTGGGTTCCGAGGCCATCACCCGCCGCGGCGCCGGCATCGGCTTCGGCCCGGGCGGCGCCGAGGCCGACGAGGAGGCCCGGCGCGAACAGATCCTGCGGCCGCTGCGCGAGCACTTCCGCCCGGAGTTCCTCAACCGCATCGACGAGATCGTGGTCTTCCGCCAGTTGACGCAGGAGCAGCTGCGCCGGATCACGAACCTGCTCCTGGACCGGACCCGCCGGATGCTCCACGCCCAGGGCATCACGGTCGACTTCACGGACACGGCCGTCGACTGGCTCGCCCAGCGCGGCTACCAGCCGGAGTACGGCGCCCGTCCCCTGCGTCGCACGATCCAGCGGGAGGTGGACAACGAGCTGTCCCGACTGCTCCTGGACAGCCGTGTGAAGGAAGGCGGCCGGGTGACGGTGGACCTGGAGGGCGGGCATCTCGCGTTCCGTACGCAGGACGAGACGCCCGCCCCTGAGCGGTGACTACGGCGCCGGGCGCACCACCTGCGCCGAGCCGCCGCCCCGTCGTACCGTCTCGGCCGCCGCGAGCCACTTCCCGTCGGGCAGCCTCTGGACACCGGTCGCCGCCCCGATCTCGGGGTTCAGCCTGAACGAGTGCCCGATGGCCTCGAGCCGGGACCTGAGGCTGCCGGGACCGGTGTCGTTGAAGAGCGCGGGCTCCACCTCCGTCTGCGCGGCGTTCCGCTGGCTCGCCCGCGGCGCGGCGATCGCGTCGACGAGCGGCACCCCGCGGTCCACGAACTGCGTCAGCGTCTGCAGCACGGTGGTGATGATGGTCGCCCCGCCGGGCGAACCGAGCGCCACGACAGGCTTGTCGTGCCGGTCGAGCACGATCGTCGGCGAGATCGAGGACCGCGGCCGCTTGCCCGGGCCCGGCAGATTCGGGTCGTGCACGGCCGGGTTGGCCGGGACGAAGGAGAAGTCCGTCAGCTCGTTGTTCAGAATGAACCCACGCCCCGGCACCGTGATCCCGCTGCCACCGGTCTGCTCGATGGTGAGCGTGTAGGAGACGACGTTCCCCCACTTGTCGGCCACCGTCAGATGCGTGGTGTTCTCACCCTCGTACGTCGTAGGCGCCGCCGTCCCCCCACTGGTGCAGGCCGCCGGATGGCGCGGATCGCCCGGCGCGACCGGGCTCGTCAGCACCGCGTCGTCCTTGATGAGGCACGCGCGGGAGTCCGCGTACTTCTGCGACAGCAGTTCCTTCGTCGGCACGTCCTCGAAGGCCGGGTCGCCCACCCAGCGCCCCCGGTCCGCGAACGCGATGCGGCTGGCCTCGATGTACCGGTGCAGGTACTGGACCTCGCTCGCCTTCGAGAGGTCGGTGTTCTCCAGGATGTTGAGGGCTTCACCGACGGTCGTGCCGCCGGAGGAGGAGGGCGCGATGGAATAGACGCCGAGTCCGCGGTACGAGGTCTTCGTGGGCGCCTGGAGCTTCGCGCGGTAGGCCGCGAGGTCCTTCTCCGACAGGTCGCCCGGGCGGGCGTTCCAGCCGGAGGCCGGGTCCACGGGCGGGTGGTTCACGGTGTCGACGATCTCGTCCCCGAGACCGCCGCGGTAGAGGGTGTCGACGCCCTTCCTGCCCAACTCCTCGTAGGTGCGGGCGAGATCGGGGTTCTTGAAGGTGGAGCCGACGACCGGGAGCTGTCCGCCGGGCAGGAACAGCTTCGTGGTGTCCGGGAAGTAGCGGAACCGGGTCTCGTTGGCGGCGGTCTGCGTGCGGAAGGTGTCGTCGACGGTGAACCCGTCGCGGGCGATCCGCTCGGCGGGCTTCAGGACCGTCCCGAGTCTCTTGCTGCCCCACTTGCCGAGCGCCGTCGCCCAGGTGGCGGGGGTGCCCGGCGTACCGACGCCCAGTCCGCTGCTGACGGCGTCCGCGAAGGCGAGCGCCTTGCCGTTCTCGACGAACAGGTCGGAGCCGGCGGTGAGCGGAGCCGTCTCCCGTCCGTCGATGGTGTGCACCTTGCGGGACTTGGCGTCGTAGTAGACGAAGTAGCCGCCGCCTCCGATGCCGGAGGAGTAGGGCTCGGTGACGCCGAGCGCGGCGGCCGTGGCGACGGCGGCGTCGACCGCGTTGCCGCCCTTCCTCAGGACCTCGATGCCGGCCGAGGAGGCGTCGAGGTCGACGCTCGCGACGGCACCGCCGTAGCCGACGGCGACGGGCACCTTCCGCGGCGTCGAAGAGGTCGGGGCGCTCCCTGGCGGAGCTGTCGCCCCGACCGACACCACGGCGGCCGAAACCGCCAGGACGAGAAGTTTCCGCGCGACAGGGCGACGCATGCGTACCTCCAGGCCGGGACCGTCCGCGCAGCGTAACCACAACACCAGGGGCCCGACAGCCCCATTCAGGGCACCCGCCATGAGAACGCCACACTTCGAACACGGGTACGTACCAGCCATGTCGGCCCGCTAGCATGCGCGCCCATGAATGACGACGTGCGCAACATCGTCCTGGGCGTGGTCGCGGCCGGCATCAGTGCCGCCCTCGGCTGGGTGGCCCGCACCTATCTGTGGAAGCGCAAGCTCCGCAGGAAGCAGGCGTTCTTCGGGCTGCCGGACAATTCCGAGTCCCTCCTCGTCGTCAACCGCGACGCCGGCAGCCCGGACCTCGCCGTGCACCGCTACGACGTCTTCGCGCTCCTGGAGCTCTCCGCGCTCATCAAGGACTGCGGTGCGCACGCCGAGGTGATCACGCAGGACACGGCCCGGCAGGGCTTCGGGGAGCGCACGGAGTTCTGTGTCGGCGGCCCGGGATCCAACCGCCGCATGGCGGCCCATATGCACGCCATGCTGCCCGGGGTGCGGGTGAACACCGACCCGGAACCGGGCCCGGACCGGCTCGCCTTCCAGATCGGCAGCGAGCGCTACCGCATGGAGAAGGGCCTGTCCGAATACGTGCTGCTGGCCCGGCTCACGGCGGGGCAACCCGGCCTGACCCGGCCCGTCTTCCTGTTCAGCGGCCAGACCGCGATCACCAACCAGGCCGCGACCCGCTACCTCGCCCGCAACCACGAGCGGCTGTCCCGCAAGTACGGCAACAACACGTTCGTCCTGCTGCTGAAGGTGGTCAACTCACAGGCGTACGGTCCGGACGTCGCCGAGCTGATCGCGGACGTGACCCGGGCCGCACAGGCACCACTGCCGGCACCCGCGGCTCCCCGCAACTCCCACCGCGCCTCCTGAATTCATTCACATGACAACAATCGTTACTGCCGCGTAACTTACCGACGGGTTACCTACGGTAAGAACCCGCGGTTACCGTCGGGTCACTTTGCATTGACACGAGTGAGGAGTGACCCGTGGGACACCATCGCAAGGCCCTGCGCACCACCGCCGTGGGCGCCGTCTCCGCGACCCTGATCGCCGGTGGGGTCCTCGGCACGACCCCCGCCGCACAGGCCGCGACGAACGACGTCCGGTTCGTCGACATCACCGGCGAGGGCGGCACCGTCCTCAAGGCGAACGTCATCACCCCGGCCGGCGCCGACGGCAGCCGCAGCTACCCGCTGCTCGTGCTGCCCACGAGCTGGGGCCTGCCCCAGGTCGAGTACTTCGCGCAGGCCCAGAAGCTCGCGAACTCCGGCTATGTGGTGCTCAGTTACAACGTGCGCGGCTTCTGGCAGTCCGGCGGGGAGATAGAAGTGGCGGGCCCGCCCGACATAGCCGACGCCCGCAAGGTCATCGACTGGGCGCTCACGCACACCCCGGCCGACGCCCGGAACGTCGGCATGGCGGGCGTCTCGTACGGCGCCGGCATCAGCCTGCTCACCGCCGCACAGGACAAGCGCGTCAAGGCGGTCGCCGCCCTCAGCGGCTGGGCCGACCTGATCGACTCGATCTACTCGGGGCGCACCCAGCACGTCCAGGCCTCGGCCCTCCTCGACGGCGCGAGCCTGGTCACCGGGCGCCAGAGCGCCGAACTCCGGGAGATCTTCGACAACTTCTACGCCTCCGACCTGTCCAGGGAACAGGACATGGTCAATTGGGGGAAGAAACGTTCGGTCGCCACATATGTGGATCAGCTGAACAAGAACGGCGCGGCGGTCATGATGGCCAACGCCTGGGGCGACACGATCTTCCCGCCCAACCAGTACGCCGACTTCTACGAGAAGCTGACCGGTCCGAAGCGACTGGAGTTCCGCCCCGGCGACCACGCGACCGCCGAGCTCACCGGTCTGCTGGGGCTGCCCAACGACGTGTGGACCGACACCGAGCGCTGGTTCGACCACTACCTCAAGGGCGAGGCCAACGGCATCGACAAGGAGCGGCCCGTCCGGCTCAAGTCCCGTTCCACGGGCGGCTACGAGGGCTACCCGGACTGGAAGTCGGTGGGCGCGACCCGCAAGAAGCTCGCCCTGTCCGGCACCACCACGATCCGCACCAACGTCGACTCGGGCGCCAATGGCGGGGTCGTCTTCCTGTCCAGCATCCTCGACCAGGTCGCCAAGCTGCCCCCGGTCGCCTCGATCCCCCTGCTCCCCCGCACCTGGGCGGCCGTATGGCAGTCGGAGAAGTACGCGACGGCCCAACAGGTGCGCGGCACCGCCGAGTTGCACACCACGGTCACCCCCACCAAGGAGAGCGGCACCCTCGTCGCCTACCTGTACGACGTGGGGCCGCTCGGCCTCGGCAAGCTGGTCAGCAACGCGCCGTACACCTTCCACGGGCAGACGCCCGGCAAGCCGTTCGGCGTCGACCTGGAGCTGTACTCCACGGCCTACGACGTCCCGGCAGGGCACCGTCTCGCCCTGGTCGTCGACACGGTCGACCCGCTCTACATCGAGCACAACCCGTCCGGCGCGCGGCTGACCTTCTCCTCGCCGTCGAACGACCCGTCGTACGTGTCGATTCCGCTGCGCGAGCAGTGATCTCCGGCCGGCGCCGGGCGGGTATGGCTCTGTGAGCTGCCACCCCCTACGGTCTCGGGGCCGTGGGGGGATCCCCACCCGGCAGCGGCGTCCCCGGCGGGATCACCGTCACCACGGGGATGAACGGCATAGCGTAATAGAGGTTCGACGCGAGGAAGTCGCCGGCATGGGGGCCGACCATCGGGTCCTTGCACACACGTGCGGTGCGGAACATGGGTCGCACTCCCCCCGGGTCAATGCGTGAGGATCTTGGAGAGGAAGTCCTTCGCTCGCTCGCTGTTCGGGTTGGTGAAGAACTCCTCGGGGGCGCGGTCCTCGACGATACGGCCGTCGGCCATGAACACGACGCGGTTGGCGGCCGAACGGGCGAAGCCCATCTCGTGGGTGACGACGACCATGGTCATGCCGTCGTGCGCGAGTTGCCGCATGACCTCCAGGACCTCGTTGATCATCTCCGGGTCGAGGGCCGAGGTCGGCTCGTCGAACAGCAGGGCCTTGGGATCCATGGCGAGGGCGCGGGCGATGGCCACGCGCTGCTGCTGGCCGCCGGAGAGCTGTGCCGGGTACTTGTCCGCCTGGTCGGCGAGACCGACCCGGTCGAGGAGCTGACGGGACCGCTTGTCGGCCTCGTCCTTCCTGCGCCTACGGACCTTGGTCTGAGCCAGCGAGATGTTCTGGAGGACGGTCTTGTGGGCGAAGAGGTTGAAGGACTGGAAGACCATGCCGACCTCGGCGCGGAGCTTCGCGAGGGCCTTGCCCTCCTCCGGCAGCGGCTGTCCGTCCAGCTGGATCTCACCGGACTGAATGGACTCCAACCGGTTGATCGCCCTGCACAGGGTCGACTTTCCCGACCCTGACGGGCCGATGACCACGACCACCTCCCCCTTGCCGACAGTGAGGTTGATGTCCTGGAGGACATGCAGTGCCCCGTAGTACTTGTTGACGTCACGCAGCTCGATCAACGGATCGACGGCCATGCCCAGCCCTACCCACTCTCAGCTGTGTCGCGATTGCCGCAAACTATCCAGACAAGAGTGGAGTTAATACACGACACGCACTTTTCGGGCATTAGCCGTATTTACTCCTTGCTTATACGCCTGCCCTAGGCCTCCGCCACCTCGGCATACAGCTGGGAGAGTTCGGGCACCCCGCTCGCCGCCCACTCATGGCCGTCGGCGACGACATCGAACTCCCGGCCGGAGCCGAGCCGGATCACCGGCTGCCCGTCGGAGCGGATCCCCCAGTGCGCCCCCTCCACGGTCCGTACGATCACCGTCCCGAGATACAGCCCGGCGTCGTTGCCGAGCCACTCCAGGACCTCCGCGTCGTCCCGCCACCGCGGCACCAGCTGGTCGAGCGCCTCCAACGAGGCAACGGTGTCGTCGAGTTGCACACCGCTGCGGTACGCCTGGTGGCGCAGCAGCTCACACTCGGAGAGGAGCTCGGCGATGCCCTCGGCGTCGTGCACCTCGGGTTCCTTGCGCCGGTTGCCCAGAAAAGGGATCTTCATACGCCCAGCGTGTCATTGGCACACGCCCCAGCACCACAGGCGCGCGCCTGCAGTCGATTCGGGGCGACTTCACGCCGAGTTCGCGCATGGCTCGTTGACGCGCCACCGGTGCCTCCTTAACTTCACGGAGCGTCTTTCGTATCGTCCTGACCGGTGCTGAACGGGGGAACCAGGTGCGCCGAGGTGTACGGATGTCCGCGCTCGCCCTCGCCCTGTGCGCGGTCCTGGTACCGGCCGGCCCGGTGCAGGCGAGCGCCCCGCGGCGAGCGGAGAGAGCACAACCGCTTCCGCTGGAGCAGCTCTTCGACAACACGGCGGTCAGCGACGACGCCCGGCCCGGCGCGGCGGACTTCGACGGGTCGGGCGCCTCCCTGTCGGCCCAGGACCTCACGGCGGCGGGCTGGACACCCGGCCGGACGCCGACGGTGCAGGGGGCACGGCTGTCCTGGCCGCGCCGGGAGGCGGGCGAGCCGGACAACGTACGGGCCGCCGGGCAGTCGGTGCGCGTCGGCGGCCGGGGCGACGCACTCGCCTTCCTGGTGGCGGGCACGGGCGGCGCCGACGTGACGGGTGCGGGCAGGGTGTCGTACGCGAACGGCAGCAGCTCCTCCTACCGGCTCACCGCCCCCGACTGGCGCACCGGCCCGCTCGCCACGAAGGCGGTGGCGCTGCCGCACGTGAACACGCCCGGCGGTCAACTCGCCGAGAAGGCACGGCTGTACGTCGTGACAGTCCCGCTCGCGCGCGGCCGCCAGATCGCCTCGGTGCGGCTGCCCGACTCGCCTGCCCTGCATGTGTTCGCGGTGTCGGTGCGGGCCACCACCGCGGGCTGGAGCGGGAGTTGGGCGGCCGCGACCGCCGGGTACCCGGCCGTGGGGCCGTGGAGCGGGCGGACGCTGCGGCTCGTGGTGCACTCCTCGGTGGGCGGGCCGCGGGTGCGGCTGCGGTTCGACAACACCTTCGCGGCGGCTCCCGTGCGGATCGGGAGCGCGACGGTGGCGGTCCAGGAGGCCGGGGCGGCGGCGCGGGACGTGCCGGTGCCGGTCGCCTTCCGGGGTGCGGCGGGCGCCGAGGTGCCCGCGGGGGCGCAGGTGTTCAGCGATCCGCTCGACTTCGAGGTGCCCGCGGACGCGAACCTGCTGGTGAGCTTCCATCTGCCGGGGACGGTGACGGCGGCTCCCGTGCACCGGCTGGCGCAGCAGCGCTCGTACGTCAGCGAGGCGGGCGACCACACGGCCGACGGCTCGGCGACGGCGTACACCACCGCCCTGACGAGCTGGCCGCTGCTGACCGGGGTGGACGTGGGCGGCGGGCCGGGGTCCGTGGTGCTGCTCGGGGACTCGATCACGGACGGGGACAAGTCGACGTCGGACGCCAACCGGCGGTGGCCCAATGTGCTGGCCACACGGCTGCTGGCGCAGGATGTGGTCCCGCACTACGGCGTGCTGAACCAGGGGATCTCCGCGAACCGTGTGGTCTCCGATCGCTATCCGGGTGACGGAGTCTCCACGGACACCGGCGGGGTGAGCGCCCTGCACCGGTTCGACCGGGATGTCCTCGCGCAGACGTCGGCACGTACGGCGGTCGTCTTCCAGGGCGTCAACGACGTGCGGTGGGGCGCCACGGCGGACGAGGTGATCGCGGGCCTGCGGGAGGTCGCCGACCGGGGCCGTGCGCGCGGGCTGCGGATGCTGGCCGCGACGATCCTGCCCTGCGAGGGCGAGGCACGCTGCACGGCCGCCGTGGACGGCGAACGGGTCGCGGTGAACGCCTGGATCCGGGACGCCGGTGTGTTCGACGGCTTCCTCGACTTCGACGGCGTGGTGCGCGACCCGGACCGCCCGGCACGGCTGCTGCCCGCGTACGACAGCGGCGACCATCTACACCCGGGAGACACGGGGCTCGCGGCACTCGCCGGGTCCGTGGACCTCGGTCTGCTGCGGTGACCAGGGCCTGTCCGACGGATCATGCCGGCGTCGCGGGGTCTGGCACGCACATCTGCCGCGTTGTCGTCACTCGCCGACGCTCCGCGTCGACTCCCTCCTCCGCCTTGCAGCTGCACGCACCAGGCCCCGCTCGACTCGGTCCGGTATGCACCGCCTCTTGCAGCCGGCCTGATCCGCCGGACAGGCCCTAGACGTCGAGATCCACGACCACCGGCGCATGGTCCGACGCGCCCTTGCCCTTGCGCTCCTCGCGGTCCACGTAGGCGTCGCTGACGGCCTTCGCGAACGGCTCGTTGCCGTAGACGAGGTCGATGCGCATGCCACGGTTCTTGGGGAAGCCGAGCTGGCGGTAGTCCCAGTACGTGAAGGGGTGGTCGTACTTGAGGGGGCGCGGGACCACGTCGGACAGGCCCGCCTCGCGCAGCGAGGTGAGGGCGGCGCGCTCGGCCGGGGTGACGTGGGTGAGGCCCTCGAAGGCGGCCACGTCGTAGACGTCGTCGTCGGTCGGCGCCACGTTGTAGTCGCCCAGGACCGCGAAGGGGCGGCTGCCCGCCGCGTCGCCCGCGACGGCCGCCTTGAGGGCCTCGAACCACTGGAGCTTGTAGGCGTAGTGCGGGTGGTCCACCTCGCGGCCGTTCGGCACGTACACCGACCAGACGCGGACCGGGCCGCAGGTCGCGGAGACGGCGCGGGGCTCGGGGGCGCCGTCGTAGCCGGGGTCGCCGGGCAGGCCCTTGACGACGTCCTCCAGGCCGACGCGGGAGATCACCGCCACGCCGTTCCACCGCCCGGTCGCGTTGACCGCCGCCTCGTAGCCCGCCTCGCGCAGCTGGTCGAACGGGAACTGCTCCTCGGCCAGCTTGGCCTCCTGGAGGCAGAGCACATCGGTGCCGCTGCTCTCCAGCCAGGCCAGGAGCCTCGGCAGGCGGGCGGTGATCGAGTTGACGTTCCAGGTCGCGATGCGCATGCCTGACAACCTACCGGGCGCCACTGACACTCACAGCGACGTGCTCTCCCCGGGCGCCAGCCGCATATGCTCCGAGCCGCCGAGCGCACCGATCTGGTTGTCGTAGATGGGGCGGGCGAGGTCGGTGAGAAGGGCGTCGTGGATGTCGTACGCCCGCTGCGGCTTGACCTCCCGGACGTAGTCGATCACCTCGGAGATCTTGCTCCAGGGGGCCATGACCGGGAGCATCAGCGTCTCGACGGTGTGGTCGGGGACGGTCAGGGCGTCACCGGGGTGGAAGACGCGGCCGCCGTCGACGAGGTAGCCGACGTTGGTGATGCGCGGGATGTCCGGGTGGATGACGGCGTGGAGTTCGCCGTGGACCTGGACGTCGAAGCCGGCCGCCGTGAAGGTGTCACCGTGGCCGACGGTGTGCACCCGGCCCGGGAAGGCGGCGGAGATCTTCTCCGCGACGGACTTCAGGGTCCAGATCTCGGCGGCCGGGTTCGCCTCCAGGGCCGCGCGCAGCCGCTCCTCGTCGAAGTGGTCGGGGTGCTCGTGCGTGATCAGGATCGCGTCCGCGCCGACCGCGGCGTCCGCCTCGCCGAACCCGCCGGGGTCGAGGACCAGCGTGCGTCCGTCCTTCTCGAGGCGGACACAGGCGTGCGACATCTTCGTGAGCTTCATGACTTCCATCCTGCCTCCTGGAAGGCGCGCCGGGGCGGCTCAGCCTGGTGGTTCCGCTGCCCGGCTGAGGCGCTCACTCCTCGGGAGTCGTCTCCTCCCGGATGACCTGCTGGGCCACCTTGAACGCGCTGTTGGCCGCCGGCACCCCGCAGTAGACCGCCACCTGCAGCAGCACCTCCTTGATCTCGACCGGGGTGAGCCCGTTGCGCAGGGCGGCCCGGACGTGGAAGCCGAGCTCCTCCAGGTGGCCGCCCGCGACGAGGGCGGTGAGCGTGACACAGCTGCGGGAGCGGCGGTCGAGGCCGGGGCGGTCCCAGATCTCGCCCCAGGCGTAGCGGGTGACGAACTCCTGGAAGTCGCCGGAGAACTCGTCGGCCTGCGCCAGCGCCCGGTCCACGTGCGCGTCGCCGAGCACCTCGCGGCGCACCTTGATCCCGGCGTCGTACGGGTCGGGCCGTCCCCCGCCCACGAAGGGCGCCGGTACGGCGGGGGCGATCTCGGCGATCGGCGAGACCTGCGGCGGGGCGGCCAGGACCGGCTTGAGCGGGGCGGCCGGGATGGCGGTCTGCCCGGTGGAGTCGAAGCCGGGCTGCCAGGCCGTGGAGAAGTGCCGGACCAGGAGGTCGGTGACGGCAGCGGGCTGCTCCACCGGTACGAGGTGGGAGGCGCCCGGCACCACGGCGAGCCGTGCGTCGGGGATGCCGGCGACGAGCGTACGGGCCTCCGCGGGGCCGGTGACCTGGTCGTCGGAGCCGACGAGGACGAGGGTGGGCACGCCGACGTGAGCGAGGTCGGCCCGTATGTCGAAGGCCGCGAGAGCCTCGCAGGCGGCGATGTAGCAGCCCGGGTCGGTGGTGCGGACCATCTGCACGGCCCAGTCGGTGATCGCGGGCTGCGCGGCGGCGAACCCGCCGGTGAACCAGCGGTCCGGGGAGGTACGGGCGATGGGGTCGAGCCCGTTCGTCCGCACGATCACGCCTCGCTGCCGGAACTCGTCCGGCGTGCCGAATCTCGGCGAGGCGGCGATCAGCGCGAGCGAGGCGACCCGCTCCGGGTGGCGCAGGGCCAGCTCCAGGCCGACCGCGCCGCCGAGCGCACAGCCCGCGTAGCCGAAGCGCTGGATGCTGAGCCGGTCGAGGGTGGCGAGCAGCCGGGCGGTGAGGTCGCCGACCGAGCCCGCCGGGTGGGCGGGTGCGCCGCCGTGCCCCGGCAGATCGAACCGGAAAATCCGCCACTGCTTGGCCAGCTCGGGAACCTGCCGGTCCCACATGTGCCACGTGGTGCCGAGCGAGGGGCCCAGGATGAGGACCGGGGCGTCGTCCGGGCCGTCGAGGCGGTACTGGAGGGCGGGGGTCTGCGTCTCACTCACCGCTCCACGCTAACCGCCATTCCTTTGGCCGCGGCCCCTGGGACCCCACTCCTCGCACCCGGCTCCCGGACATCACCGGAGAATGCTCACACGGCCTTCACCGAAGCACGGGGACGGGGGCCGCGCCACGGACGGTCACCCCGAACCGGGTCCGCATCCTTCGCATCTCCCACAGCGAGACGGCCGTCACCGTCAGCGGGCCGCCCAGCAGCGAGCAGTACTGCACGGCCGGCGGCCCCTGGGGCATGCCGCTGTCGATCACGTTGAAGATCGCGAGCACCCACACCAGCGCCACGGTCACCACGGGCGGCAGCATGGGATGGACGTGGGCGGTGTTGAACGCGCTGCGAGCGGAGTACAGCGACGCCAGGAGGAAGAAGGGAATGCCCCAGGCCAGCACGGCCAGCCCCGTGAGCCCCACCACGAAGCCCTGCCACCCGCTCAGGTCGTTCTTGGACGCCTGCCCGATTCCCAGGAGGGTCCCGGCGAGGACGCCCACGGTCAGCAGATACCAGCCGACCGCCTTCAACGGGGCGTGGAGCCTGGAGCGCAGATGGGGCCTCAGGTGCTGGGGCGCGTAGAAGACGAAGGCGAGGATGACCAGCGGGCCGCCGACGATCAGCAGGACCGGGGCGATGATCATGTTGGCGACGCCACCGGTCGCGGCGTCCTCCCAGCCGCCCTTCTCCACGCCGTAGGCCATGAACAGGGCGACCGTGGCGACAGCGCCGAGCACTGTGCGGGTCACCTGGACGCGGTCCACGGTGCGGTCCTCGATCCGGCCGTCGCCCTCCTGCACGAAGAGGCGGACCGCGACGCGGTGCGCGGAGCGGAGGATGGCGGTGACCAGGTAGGGCGCGGAGAGGAACCACAGGCGGCTGCGGCGGCGCGGCGCGCGCCCGGGCACGGGGGCCGGGGGCACATAGGGGTACGGGTTCTGCGGCGGGTACGGGTTCTGCGGCGGGTACGGCGCCTGTGGCGGTACGTAGGGGTTGTTGGCCGGCGCTCCGGGCGGAGGGCCCCAGCCCTGTCCGCCTGTTCCGTTGCCGCCGGGCTGTCCCGTGCCGGGACCCCATCCCCCCGTAGCCATGCCGCTCCCCCGTTCGCTTTCGGTCAGTTGCTGTGTCGCAGAGCGACATCGCGGCATTTTAGTGGCACCTGAGTCGCCACCCCGCGCAGCCACTGTGCGAACTGTGTGTGGTGGTTGTGTGAAGCGTGTCAGCCCTCGGGCGATGCCCCCAGGCCGGTCAGGGCGCCCACCGGGTCGAGGTCGGGGGTGCCGCGGGGCCACCAGTCGTCGGCACCCGGGTCGGATTCGTAGGCGTACCACAAGCCGTCGCGGCCCAGACGGAGTTGGACATGGCCGCGGGGGTGGGTGAGGTGGTTGCGCCAGGGGCGGAAGGCCGGGAGGTCGGCGGCGAGGAGGAGCGGGCGGGCACGGTCGAAGCGGCCGGCCGGCGGGTCCCAGGGTTCCTCCAGGACGGCGAGGCCCTCGAACCCGCCCTGCCGCCAGGCGGCGACCGCGCGCGCCAGGTCGGCCGGGGTGCGGTCGGCCGCGGCGGCGAGCGAGGCGTAGAGCGAGCGGGTGGCGGCGGTGAGGCCGGAACCGGGGCGGGCCGCGGCGAGCCGGACCGCGTCCTGCCACAGCGTCAGTTCGGCGACCGGGTCACGGCCGGTGCCGAGCAGCGCGTGGGCACGTCCGGCGGCGTCGGTCGCCAACTGGTCCAGGGCGAAGGGGTCCGGGCCGCCCGGGGCCGCCGGGTAGACCGGGGGCTGCTCGGGGTGCGGGGGCATCGGCAGCGGGGCCGGCAGGGGCGGCAGCCGGCGAGGTGCGAGGGCCTCGGTGGCGCGTACGCCGGGCAGCGGTGCCGGGCCCCTGTCCTGGGCGGCGCGGGCCGCGCGGGCGGCGCTCAGCCGGGACAGCGCGTCGAGCAGTTCGCGCTCGCCGCGGCCGCGCAGCAGGAGCAGGACGAAGGGGTCGGCGTCGAGCAGACGGGCGGTCTGGTAGCAGAGGGCGGCGGCATGCTTGCAGGGGTGGCCGCGGTCGGGGCAACTGCACTGCGGTTCGAGGTCGCCGGGCCCGGGGAGCAGCCGGACACCGCCCTCGGCGAGGGCGTGGGGCATCTCCTTGTCGAGCAGGGCGGCGATGTGCCCGGTCCGCTCCGCGGCGGCGTCCAGGAACCGGTCCCAGTCGGCGTCGTCGAGCGTCCGCAGCCGCACCTGCACCCGGTACGGCCGGGGCCGGCTGCCCTGCACGTACGCGAGGACGAGCCCCGGCGTCACGGTGATGGCGTCCACATTCCCCTGCTCCGCGTAACCACGCCCCCGCGCCAGCCGCTTGGCGTCCAGCGCACCCCTCTCTAGGGCGTCCACCCACGCGTTGCCCCACCAGGTCTCGGCGAATCCACCGTCCTCGCCGGAGGCACGGGCCGTGAACGCCGGGAAGGTACGGCGCAGTTCACCGTCGCGGCCGGGGGCGCCCATGGAGCGGGGCCGGCGGGGTGCGGCGGGCGGGGGTGAGTCCGAGAGGGCGGTGCCGAACGCGGCGTGGGCATGGAGGGGGGCGGGGCCGGTGCCGGAGCCGTACGGGTCGGGGACCGTGTCCTGCGCGGCGTCGGCGGGAACGGGGTCGCGGTCCCACTCGGCCGCACTCCCCTGGTCCGCCTCGTCGTCGGGCATACGGAAGGCGTCGGCGAGCGACTCCCGCACGGCCCGAGCCCGTTCGGCGGCGGTACCGCCGGCCGGACCGCCTCGGGCGACGGGAGCGGGCGGTGTCGTACGGCGTGGCCGGGCCCCGGCCCCGGTGCCCCCGCCCGTGACCTCCGTGCGCAGCCGGCGCTCTTCCGCACGGGCCGCCCGCAGGGCCTCACGCGCCCGGTCCGCGGGGCGCGATCCTTGCGGGGCTCCTCCCCCGTTCCCCCCTCCCGGGGCGGGATCCGCCGTGTCACCGAGCCGGTCGGTCTCCTCACCGGACCCGCTCGCCGACGCGTCCGACCCGGCAGACGTATCCGCCTTGTCCTCAGCCGTCCTGGCCTCCTGCGCCGGTCCCTCGGCTCCGGCACCCCGTCGATCAGCGGCCGCGCGCCGCAGCGCCGCGCGGGCGGCGTCCCCCGGCCGGACCTCACCGGGCTCCGGCTGCCGCACTGCGGGCCCTTCGCCGACGGAAACGGCGGAAACGGTGGATCCGCCGGATGTCCCCGACACCGAGCCGTCCCCCGCGGGCTCCCTCGGCTCCGCCGTGCCCTCCGCGGTCCCCTCCGCCTCCCGGCGTTCCCGCGCCTCCCGCAGTGCGCGGCGTACCTCGTCCGCCGGCCGGCCCGTCATGACGTCCTCCGCAGGGAGACGAGGTCGGACAGTTCACGGTCGGTCAGTTCGGTCAGGGCGGCCTCGCCGGAGCCGAGGATCGCGTCGGCCAGTGCCCGCTTCGCCTCCAGCATCTCGGCGATGCGGTCCTCGACGGTGCCCTCGGTGATGAGGCGGTGGACCTGGACCGGCTGGGTCTGGCCGATGCGGTAGGCGCGGTCGGTGGCCTGCTCCTCGACGGCCGGGTTCCACCAGCGGTCGAAGTGGACGACGTGGCCCGCGCGGGTGAGGTTGAGGCCCGTGCCCGCCGCCTTCAGCGACAGGACCAGGACCGGCGTCGCACCGCTCTGGAAGCGGTCCACCATGCGCTCGCGCTCCGGCACCGGTGTGCCGCCGTGCAGCAGGTCCACCGGGACCGCGCGGTCGGTCAGGTGGGCGGCGATGAGGCGGGCCATGCCGACGTACTGCGTGAAGACGATAGCCGAGCCGTCCTCGGCCAGCAGGGTGTCCAACAGCTCGTCCAGCAGGGCCAGTTTGCCGGAGCGGACGGCGAGCCGGTCGGCGGCTCCGGCCTCCTCCTTCAGATACAGCGCGGGGTGGTCGCAGATCTGCTTCAGCGCTCCCAGGAGCTTCAGCACCAGGCCCCGGCGTGCGATGCCCTCCGCCGTCTCGATGGCGAGCAGCGACTCGCGGACCACCGCCTCGTAGAGGGAGGCCTGTTCGCGGGTGAGCGGGACCGGGTGGTCCGTCTCCGTCTTGGGCGGCAGTTCGGGGACGATGCCGGGGTCGGACTTCTTGCGGCGCAGCAGGAAGGGGCGGACCAGCCGGGCCAGCCGCCGCACCGCCTCCTCGTCCTCGCCGTTCTCGACGGCGCGTGCGTGGCGGGCGCGGAAGGACTTCAGGGGGCCGAGCAGTCCGGGGGTCGTCCAGTCGAGCAGGGCCCACAGTTCGGAGAGGTTGTTCTCCACCGGGGTGCCGGTCAGCGCCACGCGCGCGGGTGTCGGGATGGTGCGCAACGCCTTCGCCGTCGCCGAGTACGGGTTCTTCACATGCTGCGCCTCGTCCGCGACGACCATGCCCCAGCGCTGCTCGGCCAGCCGCGGTGCCATCGACCGCATGGTGCCGTACGTCGTGAGCACGAAGCCGCCGTCCAGGTCCTCCAGGGTGCGGTCGGGGCCGTGGAAGCGGCGGACGGGGACGCCGGGCGCGAACCGGGTGATCTCCCGCTGCCAGTTGCCGAGCAGCGAGGCCGGACAGATCACCAGGGTCGGCTCGCGGCGGGCGCGCTTCAGGTGCAGGGCGATCACCGTGATCGTCTTGCCGAGGCCCATGTCGTCGGCGAGGCAGCCGCCGAGGCCGAGGGAGGTCATGAGGTCCAGCCAGGCCAGACCCCGCAGTTGGTAGTCGCGCAGGGTCGCGTGCAGACCCGGCGGCGGCTCGGCGGGCCGCACCCCGACCGTCAGCCGGTCGCGCAGCGCGGCCAGCGCGCCGACCGGTACGGCTTCCACCGTCTCGCCGTCGACCTCGGCGCTGCCGGTGAGGGCGACGGACAGCGCGTCGACCGGGTCGAGCAGGCCCAGTTCGCGCTTGCGGGCCTTGCGGACGAGCGCCGGGTCGACCAGCACCCACTGGTCGCGCAGCCGGACCACGGGCCGGTGGGCCTCGGCGAGCGCGTCCATCTCGGCCTCGCTGAGCGGGTCGCCGCCGAGCGCCAACTGCCAGCGGAACTGAAGGAGTTCCTCGCTCTCGAAGAAGCCGGTGCCGTCGGTGGCCGAGCCCGGCGCGGACCGCACCACCGCGGCCGCGCTCAGGTCCTGGGCCAGGTCACGGGGCCAGTGCACGGCGACCCCGGCCGCCGCGAGCCGGGTCGCGGCGACGCCGAGCAGATCGCCCAACTCCTCCTCCGACAGGGCCAGTACGTCGGGCACGTCCTGCTCGCCGAGCCGGTCCAGAGGCGCCCAGACCCTGGCGGCACGCCGCACCGCGAGGGCGGCGTCCACACGCGCGCGGGGTCCGAACACCGCGTCCGCCTCGCCCGACCACAGGGCCGCCGCGTCGGCCACGAGGGTGGGGTCGGCGAGGCTGTGCACCTGGACGATCGCGGCACCGGCGCTGCGGGCCCGGCCGCCCTCGTCGAAGAGGTCGTACGCCGACAGGTCGAGGCGGAGCGAGATCCGCACGCCCGCGTCCATGCCGGCGGCGACCTCGGCGGCCCAGTCCTGCGCGCCGGGCAGACGCTGCGGGCGGCGGTCCGCGAAGGGCCTGCCGGAGGCGAGGGGGGCGGCCGGGGTGCGCGGGAGGGTGTCGGCGACGGCGTCCAGGAAGGAGCGCATCAGCGCTTCCGGCTCGGGCAGCCGGATCGGGCCGGGGCCGGGCAGCGGGACCGCGTGACCCTCGTGGGGCAGGGCGGCGGCGATCGCGCGCAGGTGAGCGATGTCGTCCGGGTCCAGGGGGCCGGCCCGCCAGGCGTCGTGGCCGGTGGCGGTGAGGCCGGGGAGCAGCCGGCCGCGGGCGGTGAGCCGCAGCGCGTGCAGGGCGGCCGCGCCCCAGCAGGCGGTGGCGGGGTGGGCGGCGGGGTCGCGCCGGGCGCGCACGAGGAGGGGCAGGGCCTCGGCCAGGGGCAGTTCGAGCGCGGGGGCGGTCCTGCGGCGCACTCCGGCGCCGTGTCGTCGTACGACGGTGAGATCCGTGTGTCCGTCGGGCAGCGGCCCGTCCTCGGGGTCCCAGAAGGCCATCCGGCCCTCGCGCGGGAGGGGTGCGGGCAGGAAGACGGCGGCGAGTCTCACGGAGACCGGGTCCATCGCTCGCCCGGCCGTCGCGACCGTGTCACTCATACGTCCTGCCACCTCCCGTCCCGCGTGTCGGATCAGACGTCTTCGACTCTACGGGCGGGGTCTGACAATCGGCTCCGGCGACGGGCCGGGCCGCCGTGCCGAGCGACCGGACGGGACGAGGGCGTCGCCCTGTGGCCTACGGAACGGTGCGGGAGACGACGTACACCATCGGGTTGGCCGGGTCCGCGGTGTTCACCACGATGTCCTGGGTGGGCGCCGGGTTCTTCTGCTTGTGGACGAGGCCCGACCAGGGGCCGGGGCCGGTGAACCTCCAGCCGGTGATCTTCTGGTCGCGGGCGCCGATGGTGATCTCGCCCTCCTTCAGGTCGTCGCGGTTGACGCCGACGCCGGCCAGGAAGGTGTCGAGGCCCGCGTTGCTGGTGCGGAACTGGACGTAGAGGCGGCTGGTCTTCCAGTTGTTGGTCTCGTAGTACGCGATCCGGTCCGCGGGATGCGGGATCGGCACCTGGTAGAGGCGGCGCTGGACCTTGGACGGCCAGCCGGCGGTGAGGCCGGTCGCCGAGTACTTCGCCTCCTTGTCCTTGCCGCTGTTGCGGCTCTGGTTCGCGGAGATCACCAGATAGCCGGCCGGGACGCCGATGAGCAGCACGATGATGAGCAGGGTGAGCGCCCGGCGGCGGTTGCGGTGGCGGCGGTCCTCGGTCGGTCGCCGCGGTTCCTCCGGGGAGTCGCCCTGGCGGGGCACCGAAGGGGTCACGGACGGGTTCACGCCTGCCCCTGGGTCGTACGGCGGGACTCGGTGTACTTGGCGTAGCGCTCGTAGCGCTCGACCCGGCGCCGGTTGGCGCGCCGGAAGCGGCGGGCGACCAGGCGGGCGAGGTCGGCGGCGCCGACCATGCCGGCCTCGGGGCCGAGCTGGGCGCGGACGATGCGCGCCTCGGGGCGGTAGCCGCGGCCGGTGAGCTGGCGCTTGAAGGCGTCCCGCGCGGGGCCGATGAGCAGCTCGTCGGCGGCCGAGACACCGCCGCCGATCACGAAGCAGGACGGGTCGAGGGCGGCCGCGAGGTTGGCGATGCCGACGCCGAGCCACTGGCCGATGTCCTGGAGCAGCTCGATGCACATGGCGTCGCCGTCACGGGCCAGCTCGGTGATCATCGGGCCGGTGATGTCGCCGATCTGCCCCTTGACGTGCTCGATGATCCCGTAGGCCACCGGGGAGTCGGCCGCGGCCAGCTCCTTGGCCTCCCTGACCAGCGCGTTGCCGGAGCTGTACTGCTCCCAGCAGCCGCGGTTGCCGCACGGGCAGCGGTGGCCGCCGGGCACGACCTGCATATGGCCGAACTCGCCCGCTACACCGAACTTTCCGCGCTTGACCTGGCCGTCCTCGAGGATCGAGCCGCCGATGCCGGTGCCGAGCGTGATCATGACCAGGTGGTCCTCGTCGCGGCCCGCACCGAAGCGCCACTCGGCCCAGGCGGCGGCGTTGGCGTCGTTGTCGACCAGCACCGGTACGGCGAGCCTGCCCGCGAGGCGGTCGCGCAGCGGCTCGTTGCGCCAGGACAGGTGCGGGGCGAACAGGATGCGGTTGCGGTCGGCGTCGACCCAGCCGGCCGCACCGATGCCGACGGCGTGCACGTCGTGGCGGTCGGACAGGTCCAGGACCAGTTCGCAGATGGTGTCCTCGACGACCTTGGGGCTCTTGGACTTGTCCGGGGTCTCCGCGCGGAGCTTCTCCAGGATGTTGCCGTCGGCGTCGACGACACCCGCCATCACCTTGGTGCCGCCGATGTCGATACCGACCGTCGGCACGCGGGGCGCGGTCAGGTGTGAGCGGCGTTCCCTGGTACCGACCGTGCGGAGGACGGGGGCACGCCGGGAGCCGATCGGGGCCGTGAAATTGCCGTAGGTGCTCATCAGGCCCGATTGTGCCTCACCGTGAGTAAGGGTGCTGTGCGGGGGAGCAAAGGGGCGGTTCCTGTGCTGTGCCGGTTACGGGCGCATGGAGGCTGACCGCGCATCGGTCGCATTGTCCGGACATTGGAACCAATGCGGCGACACTCGAGCGGATCCCAGGGCCGCCTTCAGGGCCTCACGAGCAGTTGGAACTCGAAGGAGTAGCGGGTGGGCCGGTAGGTGTGGGTGCCGAACTCGACCGCGCGCCCGGTGTCGTCGAAGGTGACGCGCTGCATGGTGAGCAGCGGGGCCCCCTCCTCCTCGGCGAGCCGCTCGGCCTCGACGGCGGTGGCGCCGCGCGCGCCGATGGACTGGCGGGCGCTGTGCAGGGTGATTCCGGCGGAGCGCATCATCCGGTACAGGCCGGTGGCCTCCAGCTGGGCGGTGTCCAGGTCGAGCAGGTCGGGCGGCAGGTAGTTGCAGAGGTACGCCATCGGCTCGCCGTGCGCGAGGCGCAGCCGCTCGATGCGGTGCACGTCGCTGTCCTCGGCCACCCCGAGCGCGGCCGCGACCTCGGCGGAGGCCGGGACGAGGGTGTTGACCATGACCTTGGTGGCGGGGCGCTGACCTGCCGATTCCAGGTCGTCGTAGAGGCTGCTGAGCTCGAGTGGGCGCTTGACCTGGCTGTGCACGACCTGCGTGCCGACGCCACGGCGGCGTACCAGCAGGCCCTTGTCGACGAGCGACTGGATGGCCTGGCGGACGGTGGGCCGGGACAGGCCGAGGCGCGCGGCGAGCTCGATCTCGTTGCCCAGCAGGCTGCCGGGGGTGAGAGCTCCGTGCTCGATCGCGGCCTCCAGCTGCTGGGACAGCTGGAAGTACAACGGCACCGGGCTGCTCCGGTCCACACTGAGTTCGAGCGACACGGTCGGGTCCACATCTGGTTTCGGCACGGGCCCGAGCGTAGCTCCGCGCGCTGTTGACGGGAAGTTGTGTAGTTCGATTGTCCGGACATATGCATTGACAGGGTGGGGTCTCGGGCCACATTTTGTTCACATGCGCATCGGCGTCATCGGTACGGGCCGGATCGGCACCATTCACGCGAACACGCTCAGTCGTCATCGCGATGTCGGCTCTCTGATCCTCACGGACGCGGACGGCGCGCGGGCCCAGGAGCTCGCGAACCGGCTGGGGGAGACGGCCGCGCCGGGGGTGGACGAGATCTTCAGATGGGGCGTGGACGCGGTGGTGATCACCACCGCCACCTCGGCGCACGCCGAACTGATCGGCCGCGCGGCACGCTCGGCGCTGCCGGTGTTCTGCGAGAAACCGATCGCCCTCGACCTGCCGGGCACGCTCCAGGCGATCGGCGAGGTGGAGTCGGCCGGGACCGTTCTCCAGATGGGGTTCCAGCGCCGCTTCGACGCCGGGTACACGGGCGCCCGGGAGGCGGTGCGGTCGGGACGCCTCGGGCGGCTGCACACGGTGCGGGCGCTGACCTCGGACCAGGCGCCGCCGCCGGCCGCGTGGCTGCCGCTGTCCGGCGGGCTGTACCGGGACACGCTGATCCACGACTTCGACGTCCTGCGCTGGGTGACCGGGCGGGAGGTCGTGGACGTGTACGCGGCCGGCTCCGACGCCGGACCCGCGATGTTCCGTGACGCGGGCGACGTCGACACGGCCGCGGCGGTCCTCACCCTCGACGACGGCACCCTCGCCACGGCGACGGCGACCCGGCTGAACGGCGCCGGCTACGACGTCCGGATGGAGCTGGCCGGGGAGCTGGACCAGATCGTCGTCGGCCTGGACGACCGCACGCCGATCGCCTCCACCGAACCGACGGGCCCACCGGCCGCGACCAAGCCGTGGACGGGGTTCCTGGAACGGTTCGGGCCGGCCTACGAGGCCGAGCTGAACACGTTCGTCGAGGTGGTCCGGGGCGAGCGGCCCAATCCCTGCGACGGGCGTGAGGCGTTGCAGGCGCTGCGGATCGCGGAGGCGTGCGAGGTGTCGCGGCGGGAGCGGCGGCCGGTACGGATGGCGGAGCTGCCGGGCTGAGCGGTCCTCCGAACCCGTACGGCCCGATCCCCCCGCATGGGGGCCCCGTACGGCGCTACCAGCGCACCGGAAGGCTGCGCAGCCCCCGTATCAGCATCCCCGGCAGCCACTCCCCCGGCGGTCCGTCCAGGGCCAGGTCCGGCGCGCGGTCCAGCAGGCTCCGGATCGCCGTACGCGCCTCGAGGCGGGCCAGGGGAGCGCCCAGGCAGTAGTGGATGCCGTGGCCGAAGGCGAGGTGGCCCCGGGGGTCGCGGCGGATGTCGAAGGTGTCCGGGGCCGGGTAGCGGGTGCCGTCGCGGTCGGCCGCGGTGAGGCCGACCATGACGTGGTCGCCCTCGGCGATGGTGGTGCCCGCGATCTCCAAGGGCTCGGCGGCGTAGCGGAACGTCGCGTTCTCCACCGGTCCCTCGTAGCGCAGTGTCTCCTCGACCGCGCCGTCGATCAGGCTCATGTCGGCGCGCAGGGCGGCGAGTTGGGCGGGGTGGGTGAGCAGGGCGTGGACGCCGTTGGTGATGAGGTTGACCGTGGTCTCATGGCCGGCGATCAGCAGGAGGAAGGCCATGCCCAGCAGTTCCTGCGGGGAGAGCCGGTCGCCGTCCTCGGCGGTGGTGCGGATGAGGTCGCTGAGCAGGTCGTCGCCCGGTCCGGCGCACCGCTTGTCCTCGATCAGCTCGCGCAGGTACGCGTCGAGCCGGACGACGGCGTCGTAGGAGTTCTCGGGGCTGGTGGGCGCGACCACCTCCGTCGACACCTTCCGGAACTCCGTGCGGTCCATCTCGGGCACGCCGAGGAGCTCGCAGATCACGGTGATCGGCAGGGGGTAGGCGAGGGACTGCACCAGGTCGCCGCGGCCGTACGGCAGCATCGCGTCGAGGAGGTCGTCGGTGATCTCCTGGACCCTGGGCCGCAGTTCCTCCACGCGGCGCATCGTGAAGGCGCGGGAGACGAGGCCGCGCAGCTGGGTGTGCTCGGGCTGGTCGGCGCCCAGCAGATGGCGGCCGATCAGCTCCTCCTCGTGGAACGTCACACCGATCCGGCGGCCGTCCTTGGACAGGCGGGGGTCGGCGAGCGCGGCCCGTGCCTCCTCGTGCCCGACGACGAGCCAGGCCCGGTAGCCGGGATCGGAGCCCGGCGGCCGGACCCGGTGCACCGGGCCGCGCTCACGCAGTCGCGCGTACACGGGATGCGGGTCCGTGCGGAACGCCTCGCCGAACTCGCCCAGGTCGACCACTTCTGCCATGAAGTTCCCTTCCCCTCCCTCCGAGAACGGACAGCACGCCCCGCTAGTGCCCGGATTCCCCGGACTCCGGGGCTTCGGCCCCTTCCTCCAACAGGCCCGCGTCGTACGCGAGCAGCGCGATCTGCACCCGGTTGTTGAGGTCGAGCTTGGCCAGGACGCGTGAGACATGGGTCTTGACGGTGGCCACGCTCATGAAGAGCTCCGCGGCGATCTCGGCGTTGGACAGACCCCGGCCGACCGCGACGGCCACCTCGCGTTCGCGGTCGTTGACGGCGGCGATCCGCTCACGCGCGCGTGCCCGGCGGGTGTCGGCGGCGGTGCCGGCCGCGTGGTGCATCAACTGCCGGGTGACGGTGGGCGACAGGACGGGATCGCCGGCCGCGACCCTGCGCACCGCGTCGACGATCTCCGCGGGCGGGGTGTCCTTGAGGACGAACCCGGCGGCGCCCGCGCGCAGGGCGCGCAGGACCTGTTCGTCGGCGTGGAAGGTGGTGAGGACCACGACCTGGGGCGCGTCGGGCCGGATGCGCAGCCGCTCGGTGGCGGTGATGCCGTCCATGGACGGCATCCGGATGTCCATGAGGACGACGTCCGGGCGGGTGCGGTCGACGAGCGCGTCGACGTCCTTGCCGTCGGCGGCCTCCCCGACGATCTCGATGCCGTCGGCACCGCCGATCATCAGGGACAGGCCGGCCCGTACCAGCGGATCGTCGTCGACGAGGAGCAGTCTGATCGCGGTCATGGGGCTTACGTAATCACGGTTTCGGGGTCCTACCGGCTGTCGTCGGCCACACAGCCGCACTCCGTGCCGGGACCGCCGTCGCCACACCGATGCACCATCGGGCGTCACCACGAGGAGTCATGGGCGGGATCGCTCCATGCGCACCGTGTACGCCCTGTTCGCGGACATCGACGACTACCCGTCAGACCACTGCGAGGCTGCGTCAACGACGCGCGGGCGGCGGAGAGTCCGCTCGGATCCCAGAGCGCGAAGACCGACACGCGGACGCTGAACGGCGCGCAGGCCACCTGGGCGGCCGTGCCGGTCGGCATCCGGAACCACCTCGGGCGCTGCGGCCCGGGCGACACGGCGCTGCTGTGGTTCTGCGGGCACGGCAGCCGGCGCCCCACCGACGATCCGTGCGTGGCGAGCGGCTGGTCGGAGGCGCTGGTCTGTCACGACAGCCGGTACGCGGGCGGACAGCCCCTGCTGGAGGACGCCGAACTCGGCGCACCGCTCGACGAGATCGCGGCCCGAGGCGCCCATGTCGTCGCGGTCCTCGACTCCTGCCACTCGGGCGGCGCGACCCGGGAGCCGCGGCGCGGTGTGGACCGACAGCCGTGGTGGCGTACGGCCGCGACGCGCGAGACGCTCAGCACCTGCCCGGCCCGCATGCCGGACAGCAGGGTGCCGGAGGGCAGGGCCGTCCAGTCGTAGAGCCGGTCGTACGCCTGGGCCGCCGTCGGGCAGTCCGGCCGGTCGAGGACCAGCGTGCTCAGCCGGCCGAGGGTCCTGTCCGTCGAGCCCGCCCGCCCGTGTTCATGGTCTGCCGGATCTCCCACGGCAGCGTGCCCAGGTCGTACGGTGTCGCCTCCACGTCTCCGCGCTTCCACCTCGCAGTCTCCGTGGCCCAACGGCCCCAAAAGCCCCATGTCGTACCCAGGTTGTCGATCTCGAGCGCGTCCCGGTGGGTGGGAACGGGGTGGTTTCAGGACAGGAGAGCGGCCGAACACCCGTTGTTCACCGGCCGGTTCGCGGGGCGGGGTGAACACCCCTTGCGCGGCGCCCAGTTCACGCCCATGGCAGCCACGCCCGCACCCCGAACCCCCCGCCCGCCTCCGGCCCGTGCTCGAGCCGCCCGCCGGCCAGCGACGCCCGCTCGGTCAGCCCGATGAGCCCCTGCCCGGAACCCGGTACGGGGGCCACCTCGCCCTCGGGTGCGGGGTTGCGGACGGTCACGGCGAGTCCCTCGCCGGGCGCGCCCTCGACCGAGACGGTGACCTCGGTGCCTGGAGCGTGTTTGCGGGCGTTGGTCAGGCCCTCCTGGGCGATGCGGTAGGCGGTGCGGCCGACGGAGGCGGGGACGGCGGCGGGGTCGGTGACGCGGGTGTCGAGGCTGACCTTCATGCCGGCCTCACGGGACTCGGCGACCAGCGCGTCCAGCGCGGCGAGGGTCGGCTGGGGGCGGCCCGTGTCGTCCTGGTCCCCGGTCCGCAGGACGCCGATGATCTCGCGCAGGTCCTGGAGCGCCTCGTGCGCGCTCTCCCGGATGACGCCGGCCGCGCGGGCGACCTCCTCCCGGGGTGCGTCGGGCCGGAACTCCAGCGCGCCCGCGTGCACGCTGAGCAGGGTCAGCCGGTGGGCGAGGACGTCGTGCATCTCGCGGGCGATGGCCTCGCGGGCCAGCCGCTGCGCCTGCTCGGCCCGCAGCCGGGCCTCGGTCGCGGCGCGCCGGGCGCGGTCCTGGAAGCTCAGCACGAGCTGCCGCTTGGACCGTACGACCATGCCCGAGGCGACCACCACCGCGGTCATCAGCACGAAGATGACGACGGTGACGAGATACGGCAGGTCGGGGTCCGGGCGGATCCAGAAGTAGAGCGGGATCCCCGCGATGGTGGCCCCGCCCACCCACGCGACGTACCGGAACGGCCGGTGCACGGCGAGGGTGAACACGGCGATGAGGCAGGCGCCGCCCGCGGTGTCCGAAACGAACCCCACGGGGAGCGAGGCGACGGCCAGCCCGACGGGCCAGCGGCGACGCAGCCACACCGCGGCGCAGGCGACCGCGCCGATCACCTGGTCGAGGCGGGCGAGGCCGTCCGGGACATGGGGGTTGGAGGTCACCGCCTCCGCGCCGACCAGGCCGACGATCACGGCCACCGCGAAGCAGCTGAAGTCGACGAGCCAGTCGCGCGCGGTGCGCCGGGGCCGGCGCCCGGGGCGCTCGCCGTCCGGGTCCAGCTCCTTCAGGACGGCCGAGGGCATCAGCCAGCGATGCCCCGCGAACGCCGGGGGCACCACTGCGGGCTCGTCTCCACTCACGGTCGACAAATCTACGCACGGAAGGCCCGTGCCACCTCCGCGCGGACGGGATCTCCGACCAAAGTCGGCGGGCCGCCTACTTTCGGCGCGGCCGGACCGCGCGGACCGCAGACTTCCGTCGCATGCGCCTCGCCCCGCGGCCGATGTCCGTGGGGGGTCCGCGGGGCGAGCGTATGCACATGAAGCAACTGCTGGAACTGCTCGGATTCTTCGCCCTGGTGCAGGGCGTCGCCGGTCTGGTGCACGAGTTCACCGACTGGCACTGGGGACTCGTACAGCGGCTCGGCTTCCTCGACGGCTACGGGCTCTACGCGAGCGTCGCCCTGCTCGTGCTGGCGATCGCGCTGTTCGCCGCCGCGGAGAGCCGGAAGTCAGGCTGAACGCGGGCCGGGCCTCCGGCTGGTCCCACCCTTCCTCGACGAGGTTCGACTCGGCTCAGCAGCTGTAGTTGACCAGCTTGAACGTGACGTAGTGGTCGGCCGTGTAGTAGTCCTCCTGGGTCTTCTGGCCGGTGACGATACGACGGGCTCCGCGCGTGGACGATCCGGGCGTGATGACCGTGTACTCGTGGTAGTAGCTGCTCGACTGGCTGGGCAGGACGCCTTCCCGGTTCTGGAAGACGGTGCCGTCCTGGGAGTACGGGTAGGGACCACCCTGCTCGATCAGGTCGAGCGTGTCGTGCGCCTGGGAGGGCAGGGCGCTGTAGCAGATACTGCCGACCGCGGCGGCTGCGGGGGAAGCCGTGGCGACGGTGCCTCCGACGAGGAGGGCGGACAGTACGGCGGCCGCGGCGCCGATGCGAGTGATTCGTGGGGGGAATCTCATGCCCTCATGATGACGCGCGTAGACAGTGGCATGTCAATGACAACTCCGGAGATTTTCCCGTCAAGTCCGATGAGTTTTCGCGGAGTTAACCTGCCGCCCGGCGTCCCCACGCGGTCCCCACAAGTACCAGCGCGCCACCCGCCAGGCCCAGCGCGCCGAGCCGTTCCCCGCCGAGCGCGATACCGGCCAGGGCGGCCCACAACGGCTCGGTGCCGAGGAGCAGGCTGACCCGGGACGGGGAGGTGCGGCGGACCGCCCACATCTGCACGAAGAACGCGAACAGCGTGCAGAACACGGACAGGAACAGCAGCCCGGCCCACTCGCGCGGCCCGAAGTCCACGGCCGTCTGCCAGGGCGTGGCCTCGGCGCCCGTCGCCAGGAGCACGAACACCGCCACGGCGGCGCCGAGTTGGACGGTGGTCAGGGAGAGCGCGTCGGCGCCCTGGACGGACTTGACGCGGGACATCGCGAGGACGTGGACCGTGCGGGCCAGGGCCGCGAGCAGCATGAGCAGATCGCCAAGGGAGGGCGAGGTGAAGCCGCCGCCCTGGGTGAGCAGGACGACGCCGAGCACGGAGAGGGCGGCGGCGCCGAGGAAGGCCCGTGAGGGACGGATGCGGGTGACGGCGGCCTCGGCGAGCGGCGTGAAGATCATGGTGAGGCTGATGATGAGGCCCGCGTTGGTGGCCGAGGTGTGGACGACGCCGTACGTCTCCAGCAGGAAGATCACGCTGAGGATCAGCCCGAGGAGTCCGGCCCCGCGCCACTGGGCGACGCTGAGGGCGCGCAGCGAGCGCCACCCGACGGCCACGAGGGCGGGCAGGACGATCGCGAAGCGCAGCACCAGGACCGCGATCACCGTGCGGGCGGTGGTGATGTCCTTGGCGGCGAGATAGCTCGCGCCCCACACGACCGCCACGAGCAGGACGGGCAGGTCGGTCAGCCAGGTGCGGCGGGGCGCGAGGACGCCCGGTACGGCGATCGAGGACATCTGGGCGGCTCTCCCGGTCTCCATCGGTGATGTGGAGACGTCGGTGGCTCGCACGCGGAGCGATCACCGTACCCGCGCGGCCTGATTTCGCCTAGGGGTTTGCGGGGAGCTCGTACGACCCGTATTCCGGCCGTCCCGCCAGGTCGTACGTCTGGATGGAGGCGCCCGTGGAGGTGATGAGCCCGCTCCGGTGCGTGAAGGCCGTCGGCAGGCTGCCCTCGGTGAAGAGGCGGCGGCCGGCGCCGAGCACGACCGGGAAGGTGATCAGGTGGACGGTGTCGATCAGGTCGAGATTCAGCAGGGACCGCAGGAGCGCTCCGCTGCCGTGGAGCTGGATCTCGCCGTCGGTGCGCTCCTTGAGGGAGGTGACCTCCTTGGCGAGGTCGCCGCCGATCACGGTGGTGCCGGCCCATTCCGGGTCGGTGAGGGTGGACGAGGCGACGTACTTCGGCAGGGCGTTGAGCTTCGAGGCGACCGGGTCGGCGGGGTCGGTCACCTTCGGCCAGTACCCGGCGAAGATGTCGTACGTACGACGGCCGAGAAGGAACGCGCCGACGTCGGCGAAGACCTGGCCGACGAACCGGCCGAAGTCCTCGTCGGCGTACGGGACGGTCCAGCCGCCCTGTTCGAAGCCGCCCCTGGTGTCCTCCTGGGGGCCGCCGGGGCCCTGGTAGACGCCGTCGAGGCTGACGAAGATCTGGGAGACGAGCTTGCCCATGACGGGTGCCTTCTCTCTCGGGTGGGGTCTGTTGCCATCAGCTCAGACCCCACCGGCGCCCGCAACTCATCGGTGGCGCGTCACCCGGCGTTCGTCGAGAACAGACCACCCGTCGGGCCCTGCTTGTCGCCGCCCTGGGCCTTCTTCAGGGCGTTGGCGAGACTCTCGATGGTGAGGGACTGGAGGATGACGCGGCCGTTGCCCTCCAGGGTGGCCAGGGAGAGGCCCTCGCCGCCGAGGACGGCGTTCATGATCCCCTGCCGGTTGAGGCCGCCGACGCGCTGGACGCCGTACCGGATGCCCTCCTCGAAGGCGACGACGCAGCCCGTGTCGACCTCGATGCGGCCGCCGAAGTCGGCGGGATCGAGGTCGATGAAGTTGCCGGCGCCGGCGATGATCACGGTGCCGCGGCCGGTGAACTTCTCCAGGACGAAGCCCTCGCCGCCCTTCATGCCGGTCCTGCCGCCCTGGAAGGCGATGCCGAAGTCGACGGTGGACTCGGCGGCGACGAAGGCGTCCTTCTCCGCGAACCACGCGCGCGTGCCGTCGAGTTCCAGGGCCCGCATCTCACCGGGCAGGACGCCCGCGAAGCCGACGGTGCCCTCGCCGCCGGTCGACGTGAAGTACTGGAACGCCAGCGACTCGCCCGCGAGCGCGCGCTGACCGACCTGCATGGCGGTGCCCATGGCCTGGCGGAGCATGCCGCCCATGCCGCCGGCGCCGCCCTGGGGCTGCTGGCCGCCGGGGTTCGACGGGCCGCCGAGGCGGGTCTCCATGGTCACGTTCGTGGTCTTGAACAGGAACTTTCCGGCCTCGCAGTACACGGTCTGACCGGGCTGGAGGGTGACGACCGCCATCTGCATGGCGTTGCCGACGATGTCTTGTTGAAGGGTCACGTCAGGAGAACGCGAGAAGCGGAGGAAAGAGTTCCGGCTATCTGACGGGAGCCCGACCTCGGTGTCCGTTCGCCGCCAGCAGGAGCGCCCCCGGACCGCTGGGATGGAGCCATGACTACTTCTCTGAACGGCAAGGCGGCTCTCGTCACGGGTGGCAGCCGCGGTATCGGCGCGGCGACGGCGCTGCGGCTGGCCCGGGAGGGCGCGGACGTGGCCCTCACGTACGTGAACGGCAAGGAGGCCGCCGAGGACGTCGTACGGGCCGTCGAGGCACTGGGACGCCGTGCGGTGGCCCTGCGGGCGGACTCCGCGGACGCGGCGGAGGCGGCGGGGGCGGTGGACCGCGCGGCGGAGGCGCTGGGCGGCCTGGACGTCCTGGTGAACAACGTGGGCGTGGGGGTCCTGGGCCCGCTGGAGGACCTGCCGCTCACGGAGGTGGACCGGGTGCTGGCGGTCAATGTGCGCGGGGTGTTCCTGGCCTCGCAGGCGGCGGCCGCGCGGATGTCGTCCGGCGGCCGGATCATCACCGTCGGCACCTGTATGACCCAGCGGGTGCCGGGCCCCGGCGGAACCCTCTACGCGACCAGCAAGTCGGCCCTGATCGGCCTCACGAAGGCGCTCGCCCGGGAACTGGGCCCCCGCGGCATCACCGCGAACATCGTCCACCCGGGCCCGACCGACACCGACATGAACCCGGCGGACGGTCCGTACGCCTCCGGCCAGTCGGCGATGACGGCGCTCGGGCGGTTCGGGACGGCCGACGAGGTGGCGTCGATGATCGCCTACCTGGCGGGGGCGGCCTACGTCACGGGCGCCGAGTTCGCGGTGGACGGAGGCCACGCGGCCTGACACACGCGTGGGGCGCACCGGAGCTCTCGGGCCCGGTGCGCCCCACGCGCGCGTGCGGGTGTCAGCCGCCCAGCTCCTGGTGACGGGCCGCCAGGGCCGCCGCGCCGGACTCCGTCAGGGAGCCGTACAGCCGCAGTCGGGAGATGCCGCCGTCCGGGAAGATGTCCACGCGCGCGTGGGTGCCGACCGCCGGGGCCGGGAGGACGAAGCGGTGGTTGGTGTCGGGCTGGAGTCGGGTGCGCGGGAGGATCTCCGTCCACTCGCCGCTCTCGCCCTCCTTGACTGACACCGAGGCCCAGCCGGCGCTGTTGCCCTTCAGGTACGCGGTGTCGATCTCGATCGCGCGGATCCGGGACCGGGCCGCCAGGCGGTAGCTGATCCAGTCGTTGCCCTGGTCGCGGCGGCGGCGGGTCTCCCAGCCGTCGTCCATCTTGCGGGAGCGGCCCGGCTGGATGGTGTTGGAGGCCGGGGAGTAGAAGAGGTTGGAGGCGTCCTCAGCCTGGCCGCCGTTCTCCAGGGCGACCACGTCGAAGGTGCCGAGGACCGACAGCCACCGCGGGTCCGGGACGACCTCGCCGTGGACGCGCAGGCGGGCGATGCCGCCGTCGGGGTGCTGGTTGACGCGCAGGTGTGTGAAGCGCTGCTCGACCGCCACCTCGAAGCCGTTCGCCGCGTGGCCGCCGACCGCCGTGCGCGGAACCAGCGTCGTCCACTTCACGTCGTCGCCCAGCAGTTCCTCCGGCGACGGCGAGCCCGCCACCGACGTGGCCTCGACCGACACCGCCTGCGGGTAGTTGCCGCGGAAGTGGGCCGTGTCGACGACGATGCCGCGGATCACGCCGGGCGCGCCGAGGCGGACCAGCGCCCAGTCGTGGTCCTCGGCCGTCGGCCACGGGTGCCCGGCGGAGGCACCGCGGCGGCGGCGCGTCTCCCAGCCGTCCATGATCTTGCCCTTGTGCCCGAAGTGCTCGGGGTCGAACTCGGCGCGCTCGGGGATCAGCAGGTTCTCGCGCTGGGCGAAGAACTCGTCGTTGGCGGCGATGACTCCGGCACCGAGCTGCCGGGCGGCGAGGTCGGCGTACCGGGTGAAGGGGAAGTCGGCGGTGCGGTAGTCGGCGTACGGGTCACCGCCGCCGTACGGGTTCGCGTCGCCGGTGAAGCTCGGAATCGCCGTCAAAGGTCTGCCTTTCGAGAGTCGGCCGCTGCGGGTGCGGAAGTCTGAATCAGTGGTCCCGGGTGAGAAGTCGGCCCTTCGGCTCCGTGAACTCGCCGCCCTGGACGATGCGTTCGCCGCGCAGCCAGGTCGACTTCACGACGCCGTACAGGGTCTTGCCCGCGTACGCCGTCACGCGGTTGCGGTGCTGGAGTTCGGCCGGGTCGACGGTGAAGGTCTCGTCGGGCGCGAGGATCGCGAAGTCGGCGTCGCGGCCGGCCTCGATGGCGCCCTTCTGGCCGAGGCCGACGAGAGCGGCCGTACGCGCGGACATCCATTGGACGACGTCCTCCAGCGAATGCCCCCGCTTCCGCGCTTCCGTCCACACCGCGGCCAGGCTCAGTTGCAGACCCGAGATACCGCCCCACGCCGTGGCGAAGTCGTCCGTCTTCAGGTCGGCCGTCGACGGCGAGTGGTCGGTGACCACGCAGTCGATCGTGCCGTCGGCCAGCGCCTGCCAGAGCAGGTCCTGGTTGGCGGACTCGCGGATCGGCGGGCAGCACTTGAACTCGCTGGCGCCGTCGGGGACTTCCTCGGCGGTGAGGGTGAGGTAGTGCGGGCAGGTCTCGACCGTGACGCGGACGCCCTCGGCCCTGGCGGCGGCGATGAGCGGGAGCGCGTCACTCGACGAGAGGTGCAGGACGTGCACGCGCGCGTCCAACCGCTTCGCCTGGGCGATGAGTTGGGCGATCGCGGTGTCCTCGGCGTCGCGCGGACGGGAGGCCAGGAAGTCGGCGTACCTGGGGCCGCCGTGCTGCGGGGCGGCCTCCAGGTGGTGCGGGTCCTCGGCGTGCACGATCAGCAGGCCGCCGAAGGAGGTGATCTCGGCCAGCGACCGGGCGAGCCGGTCCTGTTCCAGGTGCGGGAACTCGTCCACGCCGGACGGGGACAGGAACGCCTTGAAGCCGAAGACACCGGCCTCGTGCAGCGGGCGCAGGTCCTTGACGTTGTCGGGCAGGGCACCGCCCCAGAAGCCGACGTCGATGTGGGCCTTGTCGACGGCGACGTCCTTCTTCGTCCGGAGGTTGTCGACCGTCGTCGTCGGCGGCAGGGAGTTGAGGGGCATGTCGACGAGGGTGGTGATGCCGCCGGCCGCCGCCGCGCGCGTGGCGGTCCAGAAGCCCTCCCACTCGGTGCGGCCCGGGTCGTTGACGTGCACATGGGTGTCGACCAGGCCGGGCAGGACGACGTGGTCGCCGACGTCCTCCAGGCGGGCGCCCTCCGGGACAGCGGCGTCGTACGGCAGGACGGCCGTGATCTTCCCGGCGGAGACGGCGACCGAAGCGGCGCGCGTCCCTTCCGGAGTGATGACGCGCGTCGAGCGCAGCACCAGTTCTACGTCGGACACCCGGACCCCTCTCTGTCGCCGTTGTTACTTCCGGGAAACGGGATTTACTCCCACGTAACGGAATTCAACGTTCTGTTGAAGGAGTCTTCACTCCCGCTTCCGCGCCGTCAAGGGCACACTTCTCCACAGGGCCTCGATACGCCACACTCTGGACGTTTCCACAAAGCGGAATTAGAATTCCGACAGGCAGAACGTAGCTACGCACCAGCGGGGAGTCAACCGACTGGCGGGTAGGCTTCTGCCCTTTCCGCCCGCCCGCCCGCCCCGAAAGGAACGCGCCGTGCCGACGTCCAGCGCCAGCACCACCGACTCCGCCAAGTCCACCACTGGCGGGGTCCAGTCCCTCGAGCGCGCCTTCGACCTGCTGGAGCGGATGGCGGACGCGGGCGGCGAGGTCGGCCTCAGCGAGCTCTCCGCGAGCAGCGGACTGCCGCTGCCCACCATCCACCGCCTCATGCGCACACTCGTGGCCTGCGGATACGTCCGTCAGCAGGCCAACCGCCGCTATGCGCTGGGCCCGCGTCTGATCCGCCTCGGCGAGTCCGCGTCCCGGCTGCTCGGCACCTGGGCCCGCCCCTACCTGGCCCGGCTGGTCCAGGAGACCGGCGAGACGGCGAACATGGCGCTGCTCGACGGCGACGAGATCGTGTACGTCGCCCAGGTGCCGTCGAAGCACTCGATGCGTATGTTCACCGAGGTCGGCCGACGCGTCCTGCCGCACTCCACGGGTGTGGGCAAAGCCCTCCTGGCGAACGTCCCCGACGCCGAGGTGCGCGCCCTGCTCTCCCGTACCGGCATGCCGGCCGCCACGGAGAAGACGATCACCACCCCGGAGGGCTTCCTCGCGGCCCTGGCGGATGTACGCCAGCTCGGTTACGCGGTCGACGACAACGAGCAGGAGATCGGCGTCCGCTGCCTCGCGGTGTCGGTCCCCGACTCCCCCACCGCCGCCGCCATCTCGATCTCCGGCCCGGCGGGCCGGGTCACCGAGGCGGCCACGGACAAGATCGTGCCGGTGCTCCAGCAGGTGGCCGGGGAACTGTCCGAGGCGCTGGCCACCCAGAGCCCCGCGTGACCGGCTTAATGCGCCGGCCGGGCCGGTACACCGACCGGCACGGCACCGAGGAGATCGTCATCGAGTCGGACGGCCGGGAGCTGATCCGTACGACCATCAGGGGCGTCCGCTTCGAGGGCGACTCGATGGACGATCTCGGCGCCCTGGGCGGTGCACCGCCCGAGCTCGCGTTCTCCTTCTTCGGCGGAGGTCTGTGCTCCTGCCTCCTGGAGTGGGAGGTTCCGCTGCCCGTCGACGTGGCGGGGGACGGCGTACGGCCGGGTGTGCTGCACTGCGCGCTGCGGATAGGGGACCCGGCGGGTCCGGGGCGCGGCCTGGACTCGGAGACCCTGACCGTCACCCTGCGGCTGGACGGACACGAGTACCACGTCGTCGACGGCCCGGGCGACCTCGAGCACGCCCTGCACGCCCTCCAGCGCGAGTTGCCGAGAGTGGCCCGGCTCCGGGCCTGCGTCGCGTGCGCCTGGTCCGACTACCACCCGGCCGGCAGCCCGATGATGGCGGGACTGGCCTGCTTCCGTGACGCCAAGGACCTCTACCGCCGGGTGGACGGCAAACACGGGCCGCACGGCATCTTCGCGGTGTGGCACGAACAGACCGAGCTCGTCCAGGAGACCTGGCTGTGCGAGGAGTTCGAGCACCGCACCTCGGACCACGGCTACCGAGGGGGGTTCCCGTACCGCAGGCCGCTCTGAACCTAGCGCCGCGGCTCCCCGAACAGATCCACCGCGTTCCGTACGTCCGTCAGCCCCCGCGACAGCGCGCTCATCGACCCGATCGCCCCCGCGATCAGCAGCAGCGACCTCCGCAGCCGGGGCACCTCCGGTGTCCCGTCGACCGTCATCGCGGCCAGCGCGGCGAGTTCGTCCTCGGCGATGCCGCGGTCGGGGAACTCGGCCGGATGCGCGGCGAGTTCGCGGCGCAGCCGGGACACCGCGGTCCGCAGGCCCGCCACCCTGGGGTCCTCGTCGCTGCCGGTCACTGGCGCCCTCTGTCCCAAGCTCCGCAACACAGCTCTCCCCCCTCGCACGCCGTTGTGCGCCTACGTCGTGATCCCGCCCGAACCGCCCCATGGCGTTGGTCGGGCGCCGGGGACGGGGGTCAGTAAACGCCAGCCGACAGGGGCCGCGCCACTCCGCGGACCGAAATTCAGCCCTCGGAAACCGGCCGGTGCCCGGGGCGTCAGGTATGCAGGACCCATGACGGACAACGCGCACCAGGTCGCCGGGCTGCTCCTCGCCGCGGGAGGCGGCCGGCGGCTGGGCGGACGCCCCAAGGCGCTGCTCGGACATCGCGGCAGGCCATTGATCGAACACGCGGTGGGCGCCCTGCGCGCGGCGGGCTGCGCGCGCGTGCACGTGGTGCTGGGCGCCGCCGCCGACGCCGTACGCGAGACCGCGCGGCTCGACGGCTGCATGCTCGTGGACAACCCCGAGTGGGAGCGGGGAATGGGCTCCTCGCTTCGAGCCGGTCTCGACTCGTTCTCCGGCACGGACGTGCGGGCCGCGCTCGTGTCGCTGGTCGACCAGCCCGGTATCGGACCCGAGGCGTACGCGCGCGTGCTCGGCGCGTACAGGTCCCCCGGCTCCCTGGTCTCGGCCGCCTACGACGGCGTACGCGGACATCCCGTGCTCTTCGGGTCCGCCCACTGGGCGGGGATCGCCGCGACTGCCACCGGGGACCGGGGGGCACGTGCCTATCTGAAGGAACACGCCGGGGAGATCGCCCTCGTGGAGTGCGGGGACGTCGCCCGGCCCTACGACATCGACACCGTCGAAGATCTGCTGCACCTTGAGTGAGCGAGGTGGCACTCAGCGCCACGTTCCCTCGACTCGGAGAATCTCGACATCAACAAACCATTGAACTTCCACGATGAGGAAACTAGTATCCACTGATCAGAAGCGCCCTACCGCTCCCAGGGCGTTCCTCGCCGTACCCGGTTCGAGTGGCACCCGGTGCCAACGCTGAAGGAAGTGACAGCTCATGTCCGCACCAGCGCCGTCCCCGCTGGCCATCGTCGACGCCGAGCCCCTGCCCCGGCAGGAGGAGGTGCTCACCGACGCGGCCCTCGCCTTCGTGGCCGAGCTGCACCGCCGGTTCACGCCCCGCCGTGAAGAGCTCCTCGCCCGCCGTGCGGAGCGCCGCGCCGAGATCGCCCGCACCTCCACGCTCGACTTCCTCCCGGAGACCGCCGCGATCCGCGCGGACGACTCCTGGAAGGTGGCCCCCTCCCCCGCGGCCCTGAACGACCGCCGCGTCGAGATCACCGGTCCCACCGACCGCAAGATGACCATCAACGCCCTCAACTCGGGTGCGAGGATCTGGCTCGCGGACTTCGAGGACGCCTCGGCGCCGACCTGGGAGAACGTGGTCCTCGGTCAGGTCAATCTGGCCGACGCGTACACCCGGAACATCGACTTCACCGACGAGAGGTCCGGCAAGTCGTACGCCCTGCGCCCGAACGAGGAGCTCGCCACCGTCGTCATGCGACCGCGCGGCTGGCACCTCGATGAGCGCCACCTCGTCGCCGCCGACGGCTCCCAGGTCCCCGGCGCCTTCGTCGACTTCGGCCTGTACTTCTTCCACAACGCCCAGCGGCTGCTCGACCTCGGCAAGGGCCCGTACTTCTATCTCCCCAAGACCGAGTCGCACCTCGAAGCCCGCCTGTGGAACGACGTGTTCGTCTTCGCGCAGGACTACGTCGGCATCCCGCAGGGCACCGTCCGCGCCACCGTCCTGATCGAGACGATCACGGCGGCGTACGAGATGGAGGAGATCCTCTACGAACTCCGCGACCACGCCTCCGGGTTGAACGCCGGCCGCTGGGACTACCTGTTCTCCATCGTCAAGAACTTCCGTGACGGCGGCGCCAAGTTCGTCCTGCCGGACCGCAACCTGGTGACGATGACCGCCCCGTTCATGCGGGCGTACACCGAACTCCTCGTCCGCACCTGCCACAAGCGCGGCGCGCACGCGATCGGCGGCATGGCGGCGTTCATCCCGTCCCGCCGGGACGCCGAGGTCAACAAGGTCGCCTTCGAGAAGGTCCGCGCCGACAAGGACCGCGAGGCCGGCGACGGCTTCGACGGCTCCTGGGTCGCCCACCCCGACCTGGTCCCGATCGCCCTGGAGTCCTTCGACAAGGTCCTCGGCGACCGGCCGAACCAGAAGGACCGGCTGCGCGAGGACGTCCACGTCGAGGCCGCCGACCTGATCGCGATCGACTCGCTGGACGCCAGGCCGACGTACAACGGTCTCGTCAACGCCGTGCAGGTCGGCATCCGTTACATCGAGGCCTGGCTGCGTGGTCTCGGCGCGGTCGCCATCTTCAACCTGATGGAGGACGCGGCCACCGCCGAGATCTCCCGCTCGCAGATCTGGCAGTGGATCAACGCGGGCGTCGAGTTCGAGAACGGCGAGAGGGCCACCCCCGAACTGGCCCGCAAGATCGCCGCGGAGGAACTCGCCGGCATCCGCGCGGAGCTCGGCGAGGAGGCGTTCGCCGCCGGCCACTGGCAGCAGGCCCACGACCTGCTCCTGGAGGTCTCCCTGGACGCCGACTACGCGGACTTCCTGACACTGCCCGCGTACGAGCAGCTCAAGGGCTGACGTCCTCCTGCGCGGCCTTGTCCGAGTGGCCCAGGGACCTTCCCGGGGCCACTCGGTCGCGTACGGCCTGCTTCACGGCGGTGGGCTCCGGGAAGCCCTGCTCCCTGCGGTCCCAGACGACCTCGTCGTCGACCCGGACCACGAAGACGCCACCGGTGCCGGGCTTGAGCGACAGCTCGCCCAGCTCCGTCTCGAAGGTCGTGAGCAGCTCCTGCGCCAGCCAGGCCGCGCGGGGCAGCCAGCGGCACTGGGTGCAGTACTCGATCTGTACGACGGGACTCATCCGAGGTGTACCGACCAATCCTGTTCCGCCGCCGGTTTGCCGTGCAGGTCGGGGACCCGCTTCAGCCAGTCCGGACGGCCCTGCTGTGTCTTCGCCGCGCGGCGGGCTTCCTCCGCGGCGAGTTCCTCCCGGGTGGGGAAGTCGGTGGGCAGCCAGGCCTGGGAGGCCTGCACGCGCGCGTGGAGGTACTCCACGTACGCCTCACGTGCCAGGGACGGCGTGTCGAAGTCCGTGAGCCAGGCCTCGGGGACCTCGGCGACGACGGCGCGCAGCAGTTCCTCGGTGACCTTCGGCGCCAGCTCCGCGTCGGCGGCGCGTACGTCGGGGGCGTAGTGGCCGAGGGCGTGGTGGCGGAAGTCGTAGCGCCTGGCGGGGTCCGAGCCGTCCCAGCGGTGGTGGAAGACGAGGGCCGCGCCGTGGTCGATCAGCCACAGGCGCGGGGGCGCGATGCCGAGCGTGGGCCAGACCATGAGGTTGGAGCTGTGGACCGTACGGTCCACGTTCACGGTCAGGGCGTCGAGCCAGACGATCCTGCCCGCCTCCAGGGGATCGACCCGGAAGGTCCTGGCGACCTCCGGGGTGAGGTCCGCGGCGCCCGACAGGTAGTCCATGCCGAGGTTGATGCCCGCACTGGCGCCGTGGAGTTCGCGCACCTCCTGGTGGGGCTCGCTGTCGGCGATCGCCGGGTCGAAGTGCACGAGGACCAGTTCGGGGAAGCGCAGACCGAGCGCGCGGGCCAGCTCGCCGACGATCACCTCGGCGACCAGGGCCTTGCGGCCCTGTGCGGAGCCGGTGAACTTCACGACGTACGTCCCCAGGTCGTCGGCCTCGACGACTCCGGGCACGGAGCCGCCGGACCGCAGCGGGGTCACGTATCGAACAGCAGTCACATCGCGCAGCACACCGGCCAGGGTAATTCAGATCAGGTGACGGCCAGCGGGTTCGGCAGGGGGAGGTAGCGCGCGTCCGCGCCGTCGGCTCCGGTCCAGCGCAGCAGCAGGTTGGTCTTGCCGGGGAGGGTGGGCGAGGCGAGGAGGGCCCTGGTCTCCGGGAGGTCGTGGCGGGCCAGTTCGCGGCGGGCGGCGGGCCACGGGTCGAGACCGGGGTGCCGCTCGGCGAGGACGGCCGCGACCTCGCACAGATGGTTCACGACCAGCGTGTAGACCAGCCGCTCCCACCCGGCCGCCCGGTCCACGTCCGACAGCAGCTTCACGCCCTCCGCGTCCCGGAACAGTGCCTGCACGGGTGTTCCGTCGGCGTCGACGGCGACCAGCGTGTTCTGCAGATGTGCCTCGAGTACGACGCCGTGGTCGGCGAAGGCGGCGAGGGCGGGCGGTACGACGGCGCGCAGATACGCCTCCCACCAGGCCGCACCTGTGGACGGGCTGCCCTCGAAGCCCTCCACGAGGCCCGCGGCGAGCAGCGGGGTGGCGCCGGTCCTGAGGTGGCCGTGGAAGCCGTCGCGGACCAGGACCGCCAGTTCCTCGAAGGCGAAGTCGGCGGTGCGGTAACCGCGGTCCGACAGCCAGGCCGCCGGACCCCCGGCGAACGCGCGGGCCGCCGCGGTGTCGGTCGTGCGGAGTCTCAGCAGGTCGTGGCGCCACAGGCGGCGGATGTCGTTCGTGATGCGCACGTCCAGGCTGAACTTCAGGAACAGGTCGTGCCCGGGGGCGTACAGGGTGCGGATCGCGGCCGTGGGCCAGGCGTCGAAGCCGGTGGTGCCGAGGCGGATCAGACGGCCGTCGGCGAAGGCGTCCGAGAGGTCGACCAGGTCGAGCTGCCAGGGGTGGGCGGGCAGCAGCCGGTAGCCGGGCGGGGCCGCGCCGAAGGCGTCCAGGGCCGCGGTGTCGCCCTCGTCCACGACCGTGTCCTCGCGTACGCCGAGCAGCGTCAGCGGGAAGCGGGCGTGCGCCTCGGGTGCGTACGGCAGCCAGCCGGCGGCCGGGCCGCCGCCGCGCGCCTTGGGGGCGGGGTGGTACGGGTGGCCGGTGAGGAGGGACTGCTCGGAGAGCAGGTACGGGTCCGTGGGCGGCGTGGCACGCGCGCGTGCGGCGAGGATCGCGGCCACCGCGTCCCGGCTGTCGATCATCTCGGCGGGCAGTTCGGGGTTGGACAGGCCGGTGTGGCGGGTCAGTTCCTCGACGACGAGCTTCACGAGTTCGGTGTGACCGATGCGCCGCCAGTGACCGCCGGTGTCCACCTCGGGGTCCGCTGGCCGCCGTTCGCCGCGCACCCGCAGCAGTCTGCCGCTCGGCAACCGGTGCGTGCGCAGCTCGCCGGGGCCCGGGAGCGGCTCGGCGACCTCGCGCAGCAGACAGTTGAGCAACGGCGCCGCAGCATGGGCGTCGGCGGCGGCCGGGGGAATGAGGTCCACGCGGTTCACTCGTTCTCTACGGGCGGGCGGAGACGATCAGTATCTATGTCGTCACCCCCGCCGTGACGCCCTACTCGTACCCGAGGAGCCAGCCCGTGCACCGTTCCCCCACCGCCGAGGCCGAGGTCGCCGAGGAGCTGGCCGAAGTGCGCCCCGACCTCGTGTCGCGGTACACGGCCCACCTCCCCGGCGCCCGCGCGGCCGTACTGACCCGGCTGTGGCGGGCATTGGCCCATGAGCCGCTGCCCTGGGTCACCCGTCGCGAACGCGGCCGGGACACTCTCGTCCTGTGCCTTCGTGACGGACGCCGGCTCCAGGGGCCGCCCGCCGACCCGTACGCCACGGCCGCGTATGTCACCGTCGTCCACCTCGACGACCTGGCGTACGACGATCCGGCCCGGCTGACGACCGACCTCGGCGTAGCGCACGGCCCGGATCTGGCCGCCGAGCTCGGCCACAGCGTCGCCTCGACGGCGCTGTCACGGGCCGGGCAGGAGAACGCGTCGCACGAGTGGCCCGGGACCGACTGGGAGTGGGAGCAGCGGGTAGTCGACGGGCATCCGTACCATCCCAACTGCCGTTCCCGGCCCGGTTTCTCGGTGGCCGAGCAGCTGGCGTACGGGCCCGAGCACCGGCCGCCGGTCGCGTTGCGCCTGATGCCGGTCAGGGCGGAGGAGTGCCTGGTGACCGGCGGGTGGCCGGACGGGATGCGGGACGGGGAGCGGCTGTTGATCCCGGTGCATCCCTGGCAGGCGGCCCATGTACTGAAGCGGGCGGGCGACGAGGGGCCGGCCGCGCATCCGCTGATGTCCCTGCGCACACTGGCCCTGGCCGACGGCGGTCCGCATGTGAAGACGGCCCTGAGCGCCCGTTTGACGTCCTCGGTGCGGGACATCTCCGGCTACTCGATCGGCCTGTCGGCGACCCTGTCGGCGTTCGCGGAGACGCTCACCGCGCACACGGACGGTCTGCTGCACTTCACCCGCACCCTGGGCGCCGCGACGGCCGGCTCCCCCGACCTGGCCGCCGTCCTGCGCGAATCGCCGCAGGTGTACGCCGGGAGCGGCGAGCGCGTCGTCCCGGTGGCCGCGCTCGCCACCACCGAGTTGACCGAATCCCCGGCCTGGCTGGCGGAGTTCGCGCGGCTCGCGCTCACCGTGGGGCTGCGGCTGCTGGAGCTGGGTGTGGCTCTGGAGGCACACGGCCAGAACCTCCTGGTGGTGCTGTCCTCGACGGGCGCCCCGCTGCGGCTGGTCTATCGCGACCTGGCGGACATCCGGGTCAGCCCGGCGCGGCTGGCGCGGCACGGGCTTCCGGTACCGGAGTTGACGGGCCGGATCGTCACGGACGACGAAACGGCCCTGCGGCGCAAGCTGTTCGGGGCGCTGGTCGGCGGGGCCCTGGCGGGAACGGCGGGTTCGGGTACGGCGTTGGGCGCGGCGCTGGAGACCGTCGTAGGAGATCTTCCGCGCACGCCGGATCTGCCGGCGCTCCTCGAGAACCCGCTGCCCGCGAAGGCGTTGACGCTGATGAGGCTGTCACCGGGGACGCCCGGGGACCAGTGGGCACAGCTGCCGAACCCGGCCCGTTTTGGAGTGCGGCACTCCTGATCAATAGGATCCGCCGATGATCACACGTAAACGGCTGGCGGCAGGAGTGTGCGCCCTGCTCGCCGCCCTCACGGCCGGGATCGCCCTCCCGACCGGGGCGGCCGCCGGCGAACCCACGGGCGGGACCGCGCCCCAGGTCGACCTCGTCCTCGACGTGAGCGGCTCCATGCGGACGGCGGACATCGACGGCGGCACCCGGATGGCCGCGGCGAAGCAGGCCTTCAACGAGGTGCTGGACGCCACGCCCGAGGAGGTCCAGCTCGGCATCCGGACTCTCGGTGCCAACTACCCCGGCGACAACCAGAAGACGGGCTGCAAGGACACCGCGCAGCTCTATCCGGTCAGCACGCTGGACCGTACCGAGGCCAAGACGGCGGTGGCGACCCTCTCCCCCACCGGCTGGACGCCGATCGGTCCCGCGCTGCTGAAGGCGGCCGACGACTTCACCGAGGGCGCCGGTTCCAAGCGGATCGTCCTGATCAGCGACGGCGAGGACACCTGCGCCCCGCTCGACCCGTGCGAGGTGGCCCGCGAGATCGCCGCCAAGGGCATCGGTCTGACCATCGACACGCTCGGCCTGGTCCCGAACACCAAGATGCGGCAGCAGCTGAGCTGCATCGCGGAGGCGACGGGCGGTACATACACCTCGGTGGAGCACACCGAGGAACTCACCGACAAGGTCAACCAGTTGGTGGACCGGGCGGCCGACCCGGTGGTGACGCCGGTGGCCACCGAGGGTGCCGCCGAGTGCGCGAAGGCACCGACGCTGAAGTCCGGGCTCTACACCGACCGCGAGGAGTTCGGGCAGGAGCGCTGGTACCGGGTGGAGGTCTTCAACGGACAGGAGCTGCGCGCCTCGGTGAGTGTGGCGGCCGACCGGGCCGTGAACCCCGCCCACGGGACACTGCTGCGGGCCGTCACCGTGCACGGCCGTGAGATCGTGCGCGGCGAGGCCGCCGGCAACGGGCGCACGGATGTCGTCTCCACCGGGCTGCGCTATCCGAAGCCCGAGCGGGACGACGACGACAGCGACAAGCCGGCCGCCGAGGTCGTCTGCCTCCAGGTCACCAACTCGTTCTCGGCCGCCTCCGGCGTGAAGACCACGCCCGGTCTGCCGCTCGAACTGACCGTGGACGTCGTGGACGCGCCCTCGGCCGCCGGCGACGTGGCCTCGTTCGGTCTCGGACGTGGCTGGTGGCTGCTCGGCGTACTGGTCCTCACCGGCTTCCTCGCCGGTGTGCTCTGGGGCTGGCTGTCGCGCTGGCGGGTCGCGGTCTGGAGGACCAACTGATGAGGATCACACGTGTGTTGGGCGCCGCGGCGCTCATGCTCGGGCTGGCCGTGTCCCCCGCGGCGGCAGACTCGTCGCCCTCCCCGTCGGCCTCCGCCGACAGCGACGCCCCCACCTCGGCCGGTACGTCGTTCCGTACGGCGACCGAGATCGAGCAGGGGCAGCAGGCCACGGCGAGCGGCTCCACCGGCGACTACCAGTACTGGTCGTTCCCCGCGGACGCCGGACAGCGCCCCACCGTGAAGGCGACGGTGAAGCTGCCGAAGACGCATGCCGCGCAGACCTGGCAGGTCGACGTGTACGACGGACTGCGCCGCCGCCAGGCCTGCCAGTACGGCGCGCAGACCCGCACCGCCGCGGCGGACGCGGCCTCCGTGGAGCTGGCCTGTGTGCTGCGCACGGTCCGCGCCTGGTCGGAGCCGTGGGCGAACGACCCGCTGCCGGGGACGTACTACATCCGGCTGACGGCCGTCGACCTCAGCACGGCCGACCTCGGCCAGCCGGTCGACTCCTCGGTCCAGGTCGACTCCAAGGACAGCGGCGGTGCCGCGGCGGTGGACGGCTCGCTGGCCGAGCCGCTGGTGCCGGGCATCGCGGTCACGTCCGCGTCCGACGAGGAGACGTCGGAGTCGTCGGCCGTGCTGTCCGCCATCGAGCCCGAGGACGGCTGGTCCTCGGGCTGGTGGTCCGACCGCTGGGTGTGGACCGTGCTGGGCGGTGTGCTGGCCGCGCTCGCGGGGGTCGGCGGCTACGCCCTGACGCGCGGGGCGGGACGGCCGCGGCAGGTGCCGCCGGGCGCCTGACGGGACATCAAGAAGCCCTGGGAGAAGGCCCGCTGCTCAGTGCAGCGGGCCTTCTCGCATGTCTGTCTCATGCCTCCCGCAGGGCCTTCGCGAGCGCTCCGTCGCCGGTCACTTCGATCCGTCCGTCCCGGACCGCGTCGGTCACGCTCACCTCTCCGCGACTGATCGCCGTACAGGTCGCCGTGTCCAGGACGAGCCGCGCGTCGGGCTCCACGGGCGCGGGCCCGTCGCCGTAGACCGGCCCGTCCTCGGCGCCGACGTTCAGATGGAAGTGCCCTTCCTCCAGCCGGACTTCGACGAGCCCTTCGCCTTCCCCCCTGTCCCGCAGGGCTCGCAGCATCGGCAACGCGAACCAGTGCGCCCGCACCGCGTCCGTCGGCCGCAGCTCTCCGAGATCCGCCTCGCCCCACGCGCCCAGCGCCTGCAGCACGGGCAGCAACTCCCGTCCCCGGGTCGTGAGTTCGTAGACGTTCGCCGCACCGGGCGGCGGCAGCCGGCGCCGGGTGGCCAGTCCGTCGCGCTCCATGTCCTTCAGCCGCGAGGCGAGTACGTCCGTGCTGACGCCCGGCAGATCCGCGTGCAGGTCCGAGTAGCGGCGCGGCCCGGCGAGCAGCTCGCGGACGATCAGCAGGGTCCAGCGGTCGCCGACGGCGTCGAGCGCACGCGCGGCGGAACAGTACTGGTCGTAGCTTCGGCGAGGTGACATGCGACGCAGTCTAGACAAGTCGTTGGACTTTCCAAGCAGCTACTTGGTAAAACCAAGCAACACCAGAAACCGGAGAGGCAGCAGCGCATGGAGTTCCGGCAGTCCAGCAAGCTCAGCGAGGTCTGTTACGAGATCCGCGGCCCGGTGATCGAGCACGCCAACGCGCTGGAGGAGGCAGGGCACAGCGTGCTGCGCCTCAACACCGGCAACCCGGCGCTCTTCGGTTTCGAGGCGCCGGAGGAGATCGTCCAGGACATGATCCGGATGCTCCCGCAGGCGCACGGCTACACGGACTCCAAGGGCGTCCTCTCCGCCCGCCGGGCGGTCGCGCAGCGCTACCAGACCCTGGGGCTGGAGATCGACGTCGACGACGTCTTCCTCGGCAACGGCGTCTCCGAGCTGATCTCGATGGCCGTGCAGGCGCTGATCGAGGACGGCGACCAAGTCCTCATCCCCGCCCCGGACTTCCCGCTCTGGACGGCGGTCACGACCCTCGCCGGCGGCAAGGCGGTCCACTATCTGTGCGACGAACAGGCCGACTGGTACCCGGACCTGGCCGACATGGAGTCGAAGATCACGGACCGCACCCGCGCCGTCGTGATCATCAACCCCAACAACCCCACGGGCTCGGTCTATCCGAAGGAGATCGTCGAGGGCATCCTCGACCTCGCCCGCCGGCACGGCCTGATGGTCTTCGCCGACGAGATCTACGACCAGATCCTCTACGACGACGCCGTGCACCACTCGGCCGCGGCCCTCGCCCCCGACCTGGTCGTCCTGACCTTCTGCGGTCTGTCGAAGACGTACCGCGTGGCCGGCTTCCGCTCGGGCTGGCTGGTGATCACGGGCCCCAAGCAGCACGCCAAGGACTACCTGGAGGGCCTGACCATGCTGGCCTCCATGCGGCTGTGCGCCAACGCCCCCGCCCAGTACGCCATCCAGGCCGCCCTCGGCGGCCGCCAGTCCATCCGCGAGCTGACCGTGCCGGGCGGGCGGCTGTACGAACAGCGCAACGTGGCCTGGGAGAAGCTCAACGAGATCCCCGGGGTGTCGTGCGTGAAGCCCAAGGGCTCGCTGTACGCGTTCCCGCGGCTCGACCCCAAGGTGTACAGGATCCACGACGACGAGAAGTTCGTCCTGGACCTGCTGCTGCGGGAGAAGATCCAGGTCGTCCAGGGCACCGGCTTCAACTGGCCGACCCCCGACCACTTCCGCATCCTGACGCTCCCTCATGCCGATGACCTGGAGGCGGCGATCGGGCGGATCGGGCGGTTCCTGAGCGGGTACCGGCAGTAGGGAATGCCGGACATCCGCTTCCTGTTGATCGACTCCATACGGGATCGACGACTGGGGGAAACGGGATGTCGTACGACGTGCAGGGCACCGTGGCGGACGGCTTCGAGGGCGTGCGCGAGGAGTTCGCCGCCTTCGTCGCCGAGGAGGCGCACGACCCGGGCGCACAGCTGGCGGCGTATGTGGGCGGCCGTCGGGTGGTCGACCTGTGGGCCGGGGAGGACATCAGCGGCTCCTCGCTGACCAGCCTGTACTCCATCACCAAGGGTGCCGCACACCTCGTGGTCGCCCTGCTGGTGCAGGAGGGCGTGCTCGAACTGGACCGTGAAGTGGCCGCCTACTGGCCCGAGTTCGCGGCCGAGGGCAAGGAACGGCTCACGCTGCGGGAGCTGTTGCAGCACCGTTCGGGTGTCGTCGGTGCGGACGGCGGGTTCACCACCGAGGAGTTGGCCGACGACCGGCTGAGCGCCGCGCGGCTGGCCGGGCAGAAGCCGCTGTGGGAGCCGGGGGCGGCCTACGGCTACCACGGCTTCGTGATCGGCGCGCTCACCGGAGAGGTCGTGCGACGGGTCACCGGGCGGTCGGTCCAGGAACTGTACGAGGAGCGGATCCGAGCGCCGTACGGGATCGACTTCCACCTCGGGCTGCCCGAGGAGCTGGAGGCCCGGTGGCGGGAGGTGCTGCCGCTGGAGCCCACGGAGGAGCAGCTGGAGGCACTGCTGGAGCGGGCTGCGGAGCCCGACAGCATCCGGGGCGTCTCCTTCAACATGAACGCGCCCGAGCCGACCGATCTGGTGGCCTTCGGCAACAGCCGTACCGTGCGCGCCCTCGGGCCCGCCTCCTCCGGCGGCGTGGGCAACGCGCGCGGGGTGGCCCGGATGTACGCCGCCGCGATCGGCACGGTGGACGGGCGGGCGCCGCTGCTCACCCGGGAGACGGTCGCCGCGTTCGGGGGCCGGCGGACGCCGGGGACGGATCTGGTCACCGGACAGTCGGGCCACTTCGGGCTCGGGTTCGAGTATCTGACCAGGCTGTACCCGTTCCTCGGGGAGGACACGATCGGGCACAGCGGCGCGACGGGCTCACTCGGCTTCGCCGACCCGGGAAGCGGGGTGGCGTACGCCTACACGCGGCGCCGTTTCGCGTTCCCGTCCGGAGAGGGCGCCTCCCCCGAGAACGGCCGTCTGGCCGAGTCCGTCGTGCGGGCCGCCCGCGCCGCATGACACCGTGCTGACAGGCATGGCAGGAGGACGGCGTGGGTGACCTGTTTCTCGTCCGGCACGGTGAGACCGAGTGGTCGCGGTCCGGACGGCACACCGGATGGACGGATGTACCGCTGACCGAGCACGGGCGGGCGGAAGCACGTGGCCTGGTGCCGCTGATCCGCTCGCACCGGATCGGCGCGGCCTTCGTCAGCCCCCTCCAGCGGGCCCGCGAGACGGCACAGCTCATCGGGGTGCCCGACGCCCGCGTCGACGTCGATTTGCGGGAGTGGGACTACGGCGGCTACGAGGGGATCACCACCGTCGAGATCCAGCGCACCCGGCCGGACTGGTTCCTGTTCACGGACGGGGTCGCACCGGGGCCGCCGGACCGTCCCGGGGAGACACCGGAACAGGTCGGCGCCCGGGCCGACCGGGTCCTGGCCAAGGTGGACGCGGCCCTCGCCAACACGGAGGGCGTGGTGCTGCTGGTCGCCCACGGGCACTTCCTGCGGGTGCTCACGGCGCGGCGGCTCGGGTTGCCGGCGTCGCAGGGCGCGCTGTTCCAGCTGGCGACGGGGACGGTGTGCCGGCTGGGCACGGAGCATGGGCGGCCGGTGGTGGCGGGGTGGAATGTCAGACCCCCGTCGTAGTCTTCGAGTGGGTTGATCGCCGCACGGTGATCGCCTGTTCCACCGACCTGCCGACGGGGAGGAGCACGCCGTGACACGACCGCCGACCGCCGCACAGCGGCGTGTCATCGACGGCGCCGATCCCGTCACCGGACGGCTCCGGGGTACGGAGGCCCAGCTCGCGGCCCTGGTGAAGCACGGGCTCGCGTTCCGGCACCCCCGGCCGCCGCACGACCACTTCCTGACACCGGCCGGACACCGGATACGGGAAGCGGAACCGGCGGCGCCCCCACCGGAGCCCCAGCCGCCCTCGGCCGCCGGGGTGTTCGCCGCGCGCATCGGCGGCGAGGAGGATCCGCCGGCCGCCGGTGCGGCACGGGTGCGGGAGGTGCACAGCGCCTGGCAGGGGTTGGTGGAGCTGCGCCGGATGACGAATCCGGACGGGGCCACGGACCGGCCCTGCGGCTGGGAGCGCACGCATCTCGTGCAGGCCGCCGCGCTCGCCCTGGAGGCGGCCGGGCACCGTCCGGCGACCGGAGAGGGCACCGAGGGATACCGGGTGCGCGTGACCCCGCAACCCGAGGCGGTCGCCGTGCGCGAACCGGACGCGGCCGCGCTCAAAGCCTGCGCGGTCACCCTGGAGGGGGCGGGCTGGCAGGTCGGCGAGTACACCGAGCCACGGACCGGAGCCCGGTACCTGCTGGCCTCCCCGCGACGGGTGTAGGGCACCACAAGGAGCTGCGGCCGTCCCCCGGACGCGCAGGGATGCTTCAGGGAACTAACGTCCGCTCCGGGTCCGTTCGGGCTCCGAGCAGCGCGGGCGCCGCGCTCTCCGGCTCCCGCGCCGGGTCCGGCTCCCGCGGCAGTGTCACCGTGACCGTCAGCCCCCCGCCCTCCCGCGGCACCGCGGTCGCCTCCCCGTCGTGGGCGCGGGCGATGGCCCGCACGATGGAGAGGCCGAGCCCGGCGCCCTTGCCGGTGACGACCCGGCAACGGGTCGCGGTGGCCCGGGCGGTGGCAGGGGATCCGGCCCTGCTGCTCGCCGACGAACCGACCGGCGCGCTCGACTCGGCGTCCGGGGCGGATGTGATGGACCTGCTGCGCGAGCTCAACGCCGCCGGCACCACGGTCGTGATCATCACCCACGACCAGGAGATCGCCGAGTCCCTGCCCCGACAGGTGCGGACGCGGGACGGCCGGGTGGTCGAGGACTCGGCTCGGGCGAGGACGGGAGCGGGGCGATGAGGGGACGGGGCGAGAAGGAGGTCACCACCAGGGGCAGACCGGCTGTACGTGCCGTCGGCGAGGCCGTCCGTGTGGCTGTCGAGAGCGCCCCGCAGGTCGGTCCAGCCATGAGTGGAGCCGCGTCATGACCGCTCCGGCCACGGAAGTACGGCCCTCCGCCCGGTCGTATCTCACCGGCCCACCGCGTCCGGCCAGGCTGCTGCCCGCCGACGTCGTCCGTGTCGGTGCGGTGGGGCTGCGTACCCGGCCGTTGCGGGCGTTCCTGTCGGCGCTCGGGATCGCGATCGGGATCGCGGCGATGGTGGCGGTGGTCGGCATCTCGTCGTCCTCCCGCGCCGGCCTCGACCGGGCGCTGGCGGCCCTCGGCACCAATCTGCTGACCGTCTCGCCCGGCAGCACACTCACCGGCGACCCGGCCCGACTCCCGCTCACCGCGGAGGAGAGTGTGGGCCGGATCGAAGGCGTGGAGTCCGTGTCCGCGGTCGCCAAGGTGACCGACGCGAAGGTGTACCGCACGGACCGGATCCCCGAGGTGCAGACGAACGGCATCGCGGCCTACGCGGCCCGCACCTCGCTGCGCGGCGCCATCGGCGCCGACCTGGCGAGCGGTACCTGGCTGAACGCGGCCACCGCCCGCCACCCGGCCGTCGTGCTCGGCGCGACGGCGGCCGAGCGGCTCGGCGTCGGACGCGCGGGTCAGGACACCCAGGTCCTGGTGGGCGGCGTCTGGTTCACCGTCGTGGGCGTTCTCGAACCGGCGCCGCTGGCACCCGAGTTGGACTCGGCGGCGCTGATCGGCTGGACGGCGGCGCGCTCGGCGCCGGGCTTCGACGGGTATCCCACCACCGTCTACACCCGCTCGGCGGAGGCGAGGGTGGAGGCGGTCCGGGATCTCCTGGGCGCCACCGCCGACCCGGAGGCGCCGAGCGAGGTGCAGGTGTCGCGGCCCTCGGACGCCCTGGCGGCACAGCGGGCGGCCGGGGAGGCATTCACCGGGCTGCTGCTGGGTCTCGGCGCGGTGGCACTGCTCGTCGGCGGGGTGGGCGTGGCCAACACGATGGTGATCTCGGTGCTGGAGCGCCGGGGTGAGATCGGGCTGCGCCGCTCTCTCGGGGCGACGCGCGGTCAGATCCGCACCCAGTTCCTCGCGGAATCCCTGCTGCTGTCCGCGCTCGGCGGCGCGGGCGGGGCCCTGCTGGGCCTGGCCGTGACCGCCGGATACGCCCTCTACCAGGGGTGGCCCACGGCCGTACCGCCATGGGCCCTGGCGGCCGGGGTCGCGGCCACCCTCCTGATCGGCGGCCTGGCGGGCCTGTACCCGGCGATCCGGGCGGCACGGCTGTCACCGACGGAGGTACTGGCGACACCGTAGGAACGCCTACGCGTCGACCAGCTCCGGCTGGTGCTCGGTGTCGTAGGCGGCCCTCGACTCGGCGATGTAGACCCTGTTGCGCTCGGCCCAGTCGGTCAGGCGCTGCAGGGTCTCGTGCAACTCCCGGGCCGCCGTGGTGAGTTCGTACTCGACCTTGGGCGGGACCGTCGGGTGCACGGTACGGGTCACGAGTCCGTCGCGCTCCAGGTTGCGCAGCGTCAGAGTCAGCATGCGGCGGCTGATGCCCTCGATGCTGCGCTCCAACTCGGTGAAGCGGATGGGTCCGTGGGCGGCGGCCACCAGGATCTGGACGCTCCATTTGCCGGAGACCCTGTCAAGAACTTCACGGACGGGGCAGGCGTGCGCGTTCACTGCCTGGACGGTAACACCGGTGTTCCTCTGGGACATCGGACTGCCTCCTTACGGCCGGCCTCCATGGTCACCCACGATGAACCCCGTTACAAGTCGTGCACCAAGGGAAGACCGGAGGCACCGCCGCCATGACGGCCATCATCGAGTCCCGTAGCCGGACACCGCACCGAACACAGCGAACGTACTCCCGCTGGGCCTCCCTCGTCGTCCTGTGCGCGGGGACGTTGATGACGGTCCTGGACGGCAACATCGTCACGGTCGCCATGCCGGCCATCCAGAGCGACCTCGGCTTCTCGGCCGCGGGCCTGGCGTGGGTCGTCAACGCCTATCTCATCGCCTTCGGCGGGCTGCTGCTGCTCGTCGGCCGGCTCGGTGACCTCGTCGGCCGCAAGCGGATGTTCATCGCGGGGCTCGCCGTGTTCACGGCGGCGTCCGTGCTGTGCGGCGTGGCGACCGGGCAGGGTGTGCTGATCGCGGCCCGTGCCCTGCAGGGCGTGGGCGGGGCGATGACCTCGGCCGTGGTCCTCGGCATGCTGGTCGCCCTGTTCCCCGAGCCGCGCGAACAGGCCCGTGCCATCGCGGTGTTCAGCGCGGTCGGCGCCGGGGGCGCCTCCCTCGGCACGTTCCTGGGCGGGGCGCTGACCGAGGTCCTGAACTGGCACTGGATCTTCCTGATCAACCTCCCCATCGGCATCGTCGCCCTGCTGGCGGCGTCCCGTGTCCTGACCCCGGACAGCGGGGAGGGACTGGGCAAGGGGGCCGACTATCCCGGCGCGGCGCTGGTGACGGGCGCGCTGATGCTCACGGTCTACGTCATCGTCGGCGCCGGTGACCGGGATCTGACCGCCACGCTCCTGCTGACCGCCCTCGCCGTCACGCTCTTCGTGGCGTTCACCGTCCGCCAGGCGCGGACCGCCCGCCCGCTGCTGCGGCTGCGGCTGTTCCGCTCCCGGGTGCTGAGCGGCGCGAACGCCGTGCAGATCCTGATGATCGCCACCATGTACGGCTTCCAGTTCATCGCCGCGCTCTATCTCCAACGCGTCCTGGGCTACGGCGAGTTGGCCACCGGCACCGCGTTCCTGCCGGCGCCGATCGTGATCGGGGCGCTGATGCTCGGCCTGTCGGCGCGGACCATCGGGCGGTTCGGCGCGTACCGGGTACTGCTCGCCGGGCTCGTCCTCATCGTCGCCGGCATGGCCCTGCTGAGCCGGGCACCCGTCGACGGCGGTTACGTCACCGACGTACTCCCGTCGCTGCTCCTGCTCGGCGCCGGGTTCGCCGCGGCGATGCCCGCGCTGACCGGGCTGGCCATGTCGGGGGCACGGGAGGAGGACGCGGGGCTGGCGTCCGGACTGTTCAACACCACGCAGGTGGTGGGTGGTTCGCTGGGTCTTGCGGTGCTGTCGGTACTGGCGGCGAGCCGGACGGAGGGGCTGGTCGACGGCGGTACGGGGCGCCTGGCGGCGACGGCCGAGGGGTATCAGCTGGCGTTCGGGGTGGGGACGGGGATCGCGGTGGTGGCGCTGGGCCTGGCGGCGGGGATCCTTCGGCCTGGCCGGAAATAGGACCATGGGAAGCCCGGTGATGAACCCGCGGGCCGGTGGGGGCTGGTCGCGCAGTTCCCCGTGCCCCTCAGGGGCGCGGTACCGCGGCCGGGATCGGTGACGGGCCCCCGCCACCCCGCCACCCCGCCACCCCGCCACCCCGCCACCCCGTCACCCCGTCACCCCGTCACCCCGTCACCCCGTCACCCCGTCACCCCGTCACCCCGTCACCCCGTCACCCCGCGGCGAACGCCTCCCGGTGGTCCTCCGCCCACTCCCCGTACGTCCGGGCCGACCGCCCCAGCACCTCCGGCACATCCTGAGTGACGACCGCGTTGCCTCCCCCACGCACGAAGGCCGTACCCGCGAGGATCCCCGCCGCCTGCGCCTCGTCGAAGCCCCACGCGGTGAGCAGGTGGTCGCGGGTCTCGTCCGGTGAGAGATCCCGGGTCGCGACCGGCCGGCCGAGGACCGAGGCCAGTACGGCGGCCTGGTCGGGGACGCTGATCGCCTCGGGGCCGGTCAGGGTGTACGTCCGCCCCGCGTGCCCGCCGTCGACGAGGATCCGCGCCGCGACCTCGGACACGTCTCGCGGATCGATCACCCCGGAGAGTCCGTCACCGGTCATGTTCGGCACCGGCTCGCCCTGCCCGACGGCCTGCGCCCAGCTCAGCGTGTTCGAGGCGAAGGACGAGGGGCGCAGGATCGTCCACTCGGTGCCGCTGTCCCGCACCGCCTGCTCACCGGGCACATGCCAGTCACCGGACGGACCGACCTCGGGATCGCCCGTCCCGATCGCGGAGAGCTTCACCAGCCGGTGGACGCCCGCCGCAGCCGCGGCCTCCACCAGCGCCTGGTCGTGCCGTGTGCCCGGACCGGGTGCGCCCAGCAGGAACGCGGCCGTCGCGCCCGCCGTCGCGCCCGCCAGGGAGCCGGGGTCGAGATAGTCCCCGCGTACCACCTCCACCCCCGGCTGCACCTGGGCCTTCGCCGGGTCGCGGGTCAGGGCGCGGACCTTCTCGCCGCGCGCCGCGAGCTGTCGTACGAGTTCACTGCCGATGGTGCCCGTGGCACCGGTGACGAGGATCATGTCCCCACCGTGCGCCGGACAGTGGCCCTGGCTCTTGGAAATTCCGGCACGGTTCGCCCGCGCTCCGGGCCGTGCGGCTCGTCTACGGTGAAGGGGTGACGAACTCCCGCGCCGAACAGGCCCTTTCGCTGCCCGAGGCACTGCGTCCCTGGATCACCGGGATCAGCGCCGTGGCCGCCGTCGGCCCGCCCGAGGAGTCGTTCGTCCATCTCCCGGACGTCGGCACGAAGATCGTCGTACGCGTGGGAGTGAGCGGGCATCGTGACGTCATCGCCGTCGGTCCTCGGGTCCGGGCCTCGTACCACGACGGCAAGGCTTTGGCCTCCTGCGTGGAGATGCGCCTCGCACCCGGAACGGCCCGTCCTCTGCTGGGAGTCCCGGCGGTCGCGCTGGTGGGGAAGGTCGTTGCGCTGGACGCACTGCCGAGCAGCACCGCACGCGAACTCGGCCGTGACCTGCGCTGGTTGGCGCCCGAGCAGACGGCGGCCCATCTGGCGGACGTGCTGCCGGAGAGGCTCACCAGGATGTCCGACCGCGCCGAGCTGGTGCGGGCCGGGGTCGACGCGATGTCCGTGCGGATCGGCCGCACCCCCGGGCAGGTCAGCCAGGTCGCCCGCGAACTGGCCGTCAGCGAGCGCCAGTTGCGCAACCTCTTCGCGGAAGGCGTGGGCCTGTCCCCCAAGCACTACGCCCGCATCAATCGCGTGCACGCGGTCCTCACCCACGCCACGACAGCTCCATGGGCCGAACTCGCCACCGCCACGGGCTACTACGACCAGTCGCACATGACATCCGACTTCCGCGCCCTGATGGGCGTCCCGCCCCGCTCGTACTTCACCGGCCGGCTCCCCGCGGCCACCCCCTGCCAGGCGAACCCACGTCCCTGAATCCGGATGCGAACCTCACGGCATGGGCCGGACAGCAACTCACAGTGACTTGCTACGGGCACCCCACGGCTTTCCCAAGTTGGCGCGCGACTCTCGACTGCCGCTCACAGCGCCTGCCTTGGAGAACACGTGCCCTTCCTGTCCGGAAAAGCCGCCCGTCGTACCGTGCTCGCCGCCCTCGGGACGGCGGTGTTGAGCACCCAGTGGCCCTCCGCGCAGGCCGCGGACTCGCCCGGGCTCGACGACCCGGGGAAGAAGGAGTTCGCGATGCGGCTGGTGTCCAGTGCGGAGAACTCCTCCCTGGACTGGAAGGCGCAGTACCGGTACATCGAGGACATCGGGGACGGCCGCGGCTACACGGGCGGTGTCATCGGCTTCTGCTCCGGTACGAGCGACATGCTCGCGCTGGTCGAGCTGTACACCGAGAGGGACGCGGACAACCCGCTGGCCGACTATCTGCCGGCGCTGCGGGCGGTGGACGGCAGCGACTCGCACGAGGGGCTGGATCCGGGCTTCCCCACCGCCTGGCGCAAGGCGGCGAGGACGGCCGCCTTCCGCAAGGCCCAGCGCGACGAGCGGGACCGCGTCTACTTCGATCCGGCGGTCGCGCGTGCCAAGAAGGACGGTCTCGGCACGCTCGGCCAGTTCGTCTACTACGACGCGATGGTCATGCACGGTCCCGGCACCGACAGCCTCAGCTTCGGCGGCATCCGCAAGCGGGCCAGGAGCGGCGCCGACACCCCCGCGGACGGCGGCGGCGAGAAGGCGTATCTGCACGCCTTCCTGGACGCCCGGGTGCGGGCCATGCGCCAGGAGGCCGCCCACAACGACGTGAGCCGGGTCGAGACCGCCCAACGGGTCTTCCTCACGAAGGGCAATCTCGACCTGGACACACCGCTCAAGTGGAAGGTGTACGGGGACAGTTACACGATCGGCTAGTGCGCCGCCGCGATCTCCTCGCCGGCTTCCATCGGGTGCGTGACGTCCTGCGCGTCGCGCTGCCTGCCGAGGTGGTTGAAGAGCAGGTTGAGCACCACCGCGGCCACGCAGCCCGTCGAGATCCCCGAGTCGAGCACGATCTTCGCCGTCTCGGGGAACGCGTGGTAGAACTCCGGCGCCGTGATCGGGATGATCCCGACGGCCAGTGAGACGGCCACGATCAGGACATTGTTGTCCTGGTCCAGACCGGCCCGGACCAGGGTCTGGATGCCGCTCGCCGCGACCGATCCGAACAGGACCACGCCCGCGCCGCCGAGCACCGGACGCGGTACGACGGCGATGAGCGAGGCGGCCATCGGGCACAGGCCCATCAGCACCAGGAAGGCGCCGCCGGTGGCGACGACGTACCGGCTGCGGATCTTCGTCATCGCGACCAGGCCGATGTTCTGGGCGAAGGCGCTGCACATGAAGCCGTTGAAGAGCGGGCTGACGGCCGAGCCGAGGGTGTCGGCGCGCAGGCCCGCCGCGATGGTCCTCTCGTCGGCCGGGCGGTCGACGATCTCGCCCAACGCCAGCATGTCCGCGGTCGATTCGGTCATCGAGACCACCATCACCACGATCATCGACACGATCGCGGCGACCTGGAACTGCGGGGCGCCGAAGTGGAACGGCGTGGGGAAGCCGACCACGTCCGCGTCCGCGACCGGGCCGAAGTCGGTGACTCCGAAGGGGATCGCGACCAGGGTGCCGATCACCAGGCCGAGCAGGACGGCGATCTGCTTGACGAAGCCCCGGGTGAAGCGGCGCAGGAGCAGGACGATCACCAGCGTCGCACCCGCGAGACCCAGATAGGTGGTCGAACCGTAGTCGTCCGCCGCGGGATCGGGCCCCTGCGCCCAGCCGAAGGCGACCGGCAGCAGGGACACGCCTATGAGCGTGATGACCGTCCCCGTGACGACGGGCGGGAAGAAGCGGACCGCCTTGCTGAAGAAGGGGGCGGCCAGGAAGCCGAGGAGACCGGCGACGATCACCGCGCCGAAGATGACCGGCAGCGCGTCGGACTTGTCGTCGGTGGACGCCACGATCGCGGTCATCGGGGCCACGCCGGCGAAGGTGACACCGTTGACGAAGGGCAGCCTGGCACCGATCTTCCAGATGCCCAGGGTCTGCAGGAAGGTGGCGAGGCCGGCGGTGAAGAGACAGGCGCCGGTCAGGAAGGTGAGTTCGGTGCCGGACAGGCCGATGGCCGCGCCGACGATCAGGGGCGGGGCGACGACTCCGGCGTACATGGCGGCCACGTGCTGGAGGCCTGTGGTGGCCATTTTGAGCGCGGGGAGCTTTTCGTCCACGGGGTGGGCGGTCACGGCGGTTCCTCCGGGTCAGCTAACACGTCGGCTCTGACGTGGGTTTCTTGGAGGTGGTGCGCGGGCATGGGGGCACCTCCCGCTCGAGCGAAGCCGAGAGTGGGGGAGGGACCGGAGGACGGGTGCACGGGGATGCACGGAGACCGTTCCGGGGCGCGCGCGTGTGGCGCGCACCCCGGAGACGGCCGCCATGAACCCCGCTCGGGTTCACGGCTACCGGCCAGGAGCCGTCCCTCCCGGCCGGAGTCAAGTGCCGTACTTCAGTACGGTGTTCAGTGACCGGCGATCTTCGCCAGGCGCTGCGCCTGCTCCCGCGTGGAGCGCGCGATCGCGTCCTCGTCGACGTGCAGCAGACGGTTGTTCTCGACGATCTGGCGGCCGTTGACGAAGGAGGCCGTGACCGGGGCGGCCGCACCGAAGACCAGTGCGGTGACCGGGTCGGCGATGGAGGCGTGGGCGAGGGTGTCCAGCTTCCACAGCACCAGGTCGGCGAGCTTGCCCGGCTCCAGGGAGCCGATCTGGCTTGCGCGGCCCAGCACCTGGGCGCCGCCGAACGTGCCCAGGCGCAGGGCCTGGCGGGCGTTCAGGGCGGCCTCGCGGTGGGCACCGAGGCGGTTGATGAGCAGCGCGTTGCGCAGCTCGGTGTGCAGTTCGCCCGACTCGTTGGAGGCGGTGCCGTCGACACCGAGGCCGACCGGGACGCCGGCCTTCAGCATGTCCGGGACCCGTGCGATACCGGCGGCCAGCCGGGCGTTCGACGAAGGGCAGTGGGCCACACCCGTCTTGGTCCGGGCGAACGCGGCGATGTCGGAGTCGTTCATGTGGACGCAGTGCGCCATCCACACGTCCTCGCCGAGCCAGCCGGTGGACTCGAAGTAGTCGGTCGGCCCCATGCCGAACAGTTCCTTGCAGAACTGCTCCTCCTCGACGGTCTCCGAACCGTGGGTGTGCAGGCGCACGCCGAGGCGGCGGGCCAACCGGGCGCCCTCGCGCAGGAGTTCGGTGGAGACGGAGAACGGCGAGCAGGGGGCCACGGCCACCTGGGTCATGGCGTCGAAGGAGGAGTCGTGGTGCTCCTTCACGGTCGCCTCGGTCGCGGCGAGGGCGCCTTCGAGGGTCTCGACGGCGAAGTCCGGGGGCAGGCCGCCGTCCTTCTCGCTGCGGTCCATGGAGCCGCGGGCGAGGGTGAAGCGGACGCCCATCTCACGGGCGGCGCGGATGATCGCGCCGGACAGGTCGCCGGAGCCCTCGGGGAAGACGTAGTGGTGGTCCATGGCGGTGGTGACACCGCCGCGGGCCATCATGCCGAGCGAACCCTGGGCCGCCGAGTAGCACATCCGCTCGTCGATGCGCGCCCACGTCGGGTACAGCGCGACGAGCCAGTCGAAGAGGTTGTGGTCGGTGGCCAGGCCCCGGGTGATCCACTGGTAGAAGTGGTGGTGCGTGTTGACCAGACCCGGGGTCACGAGATGACCGGAGGCGTCGATACGGCGTACGACGTTCTCCAGGCCCTCGGGGGCCCTGCCCGCGCCGAGCGCCTCGATGCGGTTGCCGGCGATGACGACGTATCCGCTCGCGTACTCGGTGTCGTCGGCGTCGACGGTCGCGATCGAACAGTTCTCGATGACGATGCGCTGGGCTGCTGCCATGGTTCGCCCCTTTGTCCTGAGGGTGTGCTGATGTGGAGTGGGCACGGCAGGACCCCGGGAGTTTGAGTGCCGCGGCCGGGGGGCCCGGAAGAGCCCGCCCCGCCGGCCGCGGGTGCCGATGTCGGGTTGCTACAGGTTGGTGAGGTCCACCGGGATCCTCGGCTCGCAGCCGTCCCGCAGGATCGTCGCCTCGATCAGGCCGTAGGGCCGGTCGGCGGCGAAGTACACCTCGTTGTCGTTCTTGAGCCCGAACGGCTCCAGGTCCACCAGGAAGTGGTGCTTGTTCGGGAGCGAGAAGCGCACCTCGTCGATCTCGCTGCGGTTGTTGATGATCCGCGAACCCATCTGGTAGAGGGTCTGCTGGAGCGAGAGCGAGTAGGTCTCGGCGAAGGCCTGGAGCATGTGCTTCCTGGTCTGCTCGTAGGACTTCTCCCAGTTGGGCATCCGCTGCTCGTCGTCGGTCCAGTTGAACCGCCAGCGGCCGGAGACCTGGGTGGCCAGGATGCGGTCGTACGCCTCCTGGAGCGTCGTGTACTTGTCCTTGACGTAGCCCCAGAACTCGGAGTTGGTCGAGTTCATCACGACGAGGTCCTTGAGGCCGGAGACGACCTCCCACTTCTCACCGTCGTAGGTGATCTGCGTGACCCGGGTCTCCTGGCCCTTGCGGACGAAGGAGTGCTTGACCTCGTCCGCGCCGATGAACTGCGAGTTGGCGTCGGAGGCGGCGATGCGCTCCCAGGCGTACTCCTCGATACGGATCCGCGCGACCTTGATCGGCTCCTGCGACGTCACGAAGTGGCGCGCGAGGTGGATGCCGAACTGCTCGGCCGACTCGATGCCGTGCTCCTTGGCGAACGCGTACACCGTGTTCTTGGTGGTGTCGGTCGGCAGGACGTGGGCGTTGGAGCCGGAGTAGTGGACCTCGTCCATGTCGCCGGAGAGCGCGACCGAGACGTTGAGGTCCTTGATGTGATGGGTGGCGCCGTCCCGCGTGATCTTTACGACTCGGTTCTCGGCCTTGCCGTACTGGTTCTGTCCCAGGATCACAGGGTGGGCAGGGCGGGAATTGGCAGTCATTTAGCTAGCTCCCTCGGTAAACGGAGTAGCCGAACGGGTTGAGCAGCAGCGGTACGTGGTAGTGCTCCCCGGGCTGCACGGCGAAGGTGATCGCCACCTCGGGGAAGAACACGGCACCGCTGTCCCGACTCGCGGGGGCGTCCTGCTGCGCATCGGCTTGCTTCTTTTCGAAGTACGCCTCGACCGCGAAGTCGAGCCGAACGTGGGTGGTCCCCTCCGGCAGGGCCGGGAGGTCCTTGCACCGCCCGTCGGCGTCGGTCGCCGAACCGCCGAGCGTCTGCCACCGGGCGTCCCGGCCCGAGCGGGCCGTGAGCCGGATGGCGACGTCCTGCGCGGGGCGGCCGATGCTGGTGTCCAGGATGTGCGTGGACACCGAGGCGGTGGTGCTGGTGCTCATGGTGCGTCAGTCCTCTTCGACGAGTCGGGCGAGCCGGATACGGTTGATCTTGCCCAGCTCGGTGCGGACGATCTCCCGCTCCTGCTCCGGCGAGTTCCCGATCCGTTCCTCGGCCGCGTCGCGCATCTGCTCGCCGGTCCTGCCGGTGGCGCAGATGAGGAAGACATGGCCGAACCTGTGCTGGTAGGCCAGGTTCAGCTCCAGCATCTCCGTCTTGAGGTCCTCGGAGGCGCCGGCCATGCCGCGCTGCTCCCGCGCCGAGGTCGGGTCGCCCTCCTTGGGGCGGCCGATGGGCGGGTGTCCGGCCATCGCCTCCTCCAGGTCCGCCGTGGTCAGCTCGGCCATGGCGGCGTCACTGGTGGCGTAGAGGGTGCCGACGGTGGGATACGGGCGGGCGACGAGCAGCCGCTGCGCCCATGCCGTGGAGGCACACGCCTCGTGGAGGGCGGCGAAGGCCGCATGCTCCTCGAGGGCGTTGAACCGGGCAAGGCCCGGCGGCGTGGAAGTCGAAGTCACGGGAGCCTCCGTGGCCGCGAACGGCCTTCGTACTGAACGGGCTTCCGTTAGCTAACGCCCTTCGAAACACGACGTCAACACTTTGTTGAAAATTCCGGGTTACGAAGCCCGTGGAGATGCAGGTCAGACACCTTTGTCACGATTGAGGTAGTTGTAGACCGTGAAGCGGCTCACCCCGAGCGCGCTCGCCACGGTCTCCACGCCATGCCGTACGGAGAAGGCGCCACGCGCCTCCAGTATCCGTACGACCTCCTGCTTCGCCTTGCGGTCCAGATCGGCCAACGGCTTGCCCTGCTTGCGCTCCATGGCGGCGAGGATGTGATCGAGCGAATCCGCGAGCTGCGGCAGGCGTACGGCGACCACGTCGGAGCCGCCCCAGCTGAGCACGACGTCGTCGGGGCCGGCCTCGTCGGGCGGGACCATCTCCCCGCCCATGGCGTCGACCAGCGGCTTCACGGCCGTGATGAAGGGCTCGTCCCCCGTGCCGCTCACTTCTCGCCCTCCCCGATCACATTGACCTGGAGCGAGACCCGGGTGGCACCGGCCGCCAGGGACTTGCGCAGCAGCGCGTCGACAGCGGTGAGCACGGCGTCGGCACCGCCTTCCGCCGTGTTGCCGAACGGGCCGACATCCACCGCATCCAGCTCGGCCGCCTCGACCACCTCGCGGGCCACCAGCGCGTGCGCGGGTGCCTCGTCCAGGTCGAACGGCTCGGTCGTGAACTCCACTCTCAATCGCATCGCGCCCCCACATCTTTCTGAACTGCGCGTCTATCGCGGCCCTCCGGCAGGAGAGGGCGCATCCGGGGCACGTCGGTGCCTGCGGGACACGGTCATCGGCGCCCCGACCGACCTTAACGGACCACGCGCGCCACCAGCACGGCTTCGCAGGGGCGGGAAGGACGGCCGCGGTATGTCCTGCCGGGCTCACTCGGGCGGCAGCAGCAGCTCGGCCGGCGGTTCGTCGCCCGTCGCGAGATAGGCGTCGAGCGCGGCACCGTGCGCCGGGGTGAGCGGCCCCCGGCGACCGATGCCCAGGGAGCGTGCGAGTTCCTGGACGTGCAGGCGTACGGCGGACTCGACCAGGGTGGCGTAGGCGTCGGTGGCCGCGCGGAACCGGTACCACGCCGTGAGCACGACGCCGCAGGCGATCACCGCGCCCGGCCACCAGAAGGCGGCGACGACCAGATACAGCACACCCCAGCCCGCGAGCGTGGCGGCCCGGCGCATGGCCTCCCGCGCCTCGGTGACCTCGGCCCGCGTGGCGTCCGGGGCATGCAGCCACAGGTGCGGCCAGACCACGGCCACCCGCAGGCCGAGGCCGTCGCGCAACCGCTCGGCCACCGCCTGGAGCCGGTCCCCCGGCCAGGTCGGCCGCACCGGCGGGCCGTCGGCGACGCGGGCCATCCTGGTCGCCGCCACCGCGGCCCGGTGGGCGGCGTCCCGCGGAGGCGGCTCCAGGCCGGCGTTCGCCGCGGCCGAGGCCGCCTCGGCGCTGCGCTCGGCGTAGATCCGCGCACGGCGCGCGATCAGCCGGCGGACCGGCCGGTGCAGGCCCCGCGGCCAGCCGTGCCAGTCGCCGGCCAGCCACAGCCGCTCGGCGAGGGAGCCCAGGGCCTGTGCGGCGAGCCCGCAGGCGGCTGCCGCGAGCAGGAAGGCGACGAGGAGGGACACCGTGTCCGCGGTGGAGCCGGCGAGCGTACGGGTGTGGCGGTCGAGCCGAGCGGGGAGGTCACCGACGGCGTACCAGCGCCCGTGCCCCAGCGCCCGTCCGGCCGCGAGCACCCCGAGGAACAGGGCACCGGGCAGTACGAGCAGCGACAGCCAGCGGTCGGCGAGCCGCTTGCCGAGTTCGACGAGAAATCCGTTCACGGCTCAGCGGCTCCTCGGGCACATCACGGCTCACAGGCTCTTCAGTCGCAGGGGTGTGCCGTCGTCGCAGACGGGCGGCGCTCCGTCGGTCTCGTCGGCCCACTGATGCCGCAGGCAGCGGCGGTGCGGGCAGAGGTAGATCCGCCGCTCCCGGCCCCCGCCACCGAGGCCGGCGAGCAGGGCGCCGGTCGTGCGGGTGCGGCCGTAAAGGCCCAGCGCGTCGCCCTCGGCGCGGATCCGGTCGTTCAGCCGCCGCACGGCCGTGTCGACGTCGCCGTCGTCGCGTACGGCGGCCAGCAGTCCGTCGACGGCGGCATGTGACTCCGCCGCACGGAGCCCACGGCGGATGTCCTCGACGTGGGTGAAGAAGTAGGCCAGCGCCTCTGCGGTGCGCCTGGCCCTGCCCTCGGGGCGGTCGGTCATGCGTTCTCCGGTCGGACCGTGGGTGTCGCGGTGTGACGATGTTGCGTACGGTAGGCCAACTCGGCCCCGGGGATGGTCACTTGCTCTACTCTCCGCTGGCATGACCATGGACGGGGCCGAGCGGCGGGACACGCTGCTGGCGGCCGCACGGAAGCGATTACGGCAGGTCAGGGCCACCGGGGACATCACGGTGCTACGGACCCCCGAGGCCCGGGCCGATCTGCGGGCGCTGCTCACGCTGTTCACCCACGCGAGCGGGGACGTCGAGGTCGGCTACCGGCTGGGCTGGCTGATCCTGATCCTGAGCACGGACGACCGGGACGACGCGTTGCTGGAGACCGCGGCGGACGGATTCGCGCTCTGTCTGCTGGCGGGCGTCGGGGATCTGCCGGCCGACCTGCTGCCGGGCATCGCCTCGGTCGCCGAGCCGCTCGCCCGCACCGTGCTGAACCAGGCGCTGGGCTCCCCCGACCCGGCGCTGCTGGACCTGGCCGTGGAGCAGCAGCGCCGGGTCCTGAACGCCACACCTGTCGGGCACGAGGCCCGTCCGCAGCGGTTGCACAACCTCGGCTCCGCCCTCCACGCACGGTTCGAGCGGCAGCCCTCGCCCGAGGACCTGGCCGCCGCGCTCGCCCTGTGCCGCGAGTCGGTGGACACCACCGCGCCCGGCGACCCCGACCTCCCGGCACGGCTGAGCGGGCTGGCGGGGGCGCTGTGGTCCCGTCATCGGCTCAAGGGCGAGACCGCCGACCTGGACGCCGCCATCGACACCATCCGGGCGGCCGTGGACGCCGCGCCCGCCGGTTCACCGCATCAGGCGCTGTGTCTGTCCAACCTCGGGCTGGCCCTGCGGGACCGGTTCGCACGGACCGGGAACCCGGCGGATCTCGACGACGCCGTCGCCGCCGGACGGCGGGCGTGGGAGCTGACCCCGCGGGACGAGCCCAACCGCTCGGTGCGGCTGCACAACCTCGCGGGCACCCTGGTGATCCGGTACCGGCACGTCGAGGGCATGGGCTCGCTGGACGAGGTGGTGTCCCGCCTGACCGCCGAGGCTCCCGCCGACGTCGCCGTGGTCGCCTTCCTGGCGGGCTCGGACGACATCCCGCCCGCGGTGGCGCCCGATGTCGCCCGGCTCGCCGCGAACCTGGCCATCGGCCGGGCGACGCGCGTGCTGACCGCGTACGACCCGGACGAGCACGAGGCCGTCCTCACCCTGTGGCGACGCATCCTGCGCATCACGCCCCCCGACGACACACAGCGCCACATCTACCTCGCCGACCTGAGCAGCACACTGCTCCTGCGCCACAGCCGCACCGGAGCCCCGGCGGACCTGGCGGCTGCCCTTGACGCCGCGCGCCGGGCGACCCGGGCCGCCCCCGAGGGCACCCCGTTCCGGCATCTGGCGCTCGCCAACCTCGCGGCCTCACTCGGCGCGCGGTACCAGCGCGAGAGCGCGGCCGAGGACCTGGAGCTGGCCGTCGACGTGCTGCGGACGGCCGCGGAGGGGCTGCCCGACGGCCACAACGACCGGGCCCGGATCCTGAGCGACCTGGGCGCACTGCTGGGCGAGCTGTTCCGGCTCCACGAGGACCTGCCGCTCCTCGACGAGGCCGTCACGGCGCTGCGGGCATCCGGCCGGGCCGTGCCGGCCGACCCCATGGGCCGTGGCCCGGCCCTGAACAACCTGGGTCAGTCGCTGCTCCTGCGGCACGAGTTCACCGGCGCCCCGGACGATCTGGACGAGGCGATCGTCACCCTGCGCGCGGCGGGCGCCGCGACACCGAAGGAACACTCCAACCACGTCCTGTGCCTCAACTCCCTGGGCGACGCCCTGCTGTCACGGTTCCGGCAACGAGGGGACCGGCAGGCGCTCGACGAAGGGATCCGTCTGCTGCGGGCCGCCCTGGACGACGCCCCCGCGGGGTCGAGGGAGCGGGCCAGAAGCCTGTTCACGCTGGCTTCCGGCCTCCGCCTGCGGCTGCACAGCCCGGATCCGCAGCCGTCGGACCTGACGGAGGCGGTGTCACTGGCCAGGCACGCCGTCGACAGCGCACCCGCCGGCAGCTCGGTGGCACACCTGTGCCGCTCTCTCCTGGTCAACCTTCTGTATCTGCGGTTCGACCGGCTCGGGGACCGTGACGCGCTGGCGGAGGCCGTGGAGCACGGCAGGGAGCTGGTGAGCGGCGGGTTCGACGGTACCCGGGTGGACCTGGCGGACGGGCTGACCGCCGGCGCCACGGCGCTGCTGACGCACCATGTGTACGACGCGGCGCCGTCCGGTCTCGACGAGGCGATCGAGGCCCAGCGCACCGTGCTGCGCGCGATGCCGGCGGGCAGTTCCGCCCGGCCGATGGCCCTCCACAACCTGGCGCTGGCCCTCATGACACGCAGCACCCACGGGTTCGCCGAATCGGATGTGAGCGCGGCGGTCGACGCCCAGCGCGAGGCCGTCGCGCAGGCCGGCCCCGGGCACAGCGACCGGGCCATGCTGCTGATCCTGCTCGGCGCATGTCTGCTGACGCGGTGCGCGCTGCTCGGGACGCCGGCGGATCTCGACGAGGCGATCGACGTCCTCACCGCGGCCTCCGAGGCGGCTCAGCCGGGACACCCGGCGCGGCCAGGGGCCCTCCTGAACTGGTGCGGGGCGCTGCTCACGCGAGCCGAGGCCCGGGCGGACTCCCCCGAGGCCACGGCCGACCTCGACACGGCCGTCGCCCTGGCCCGGGAGGCCGTGGACGCGACCCTCCGCCACAGTCCACGCCATCAGTGGGCGCTCGGCCAGCTCGGCCGGGCCCTGCTGTTCCGGTACCGGCACCGCGCCGCGCCCGACGACCTGGACGCGGCGATCACCACCCTGCGGCAGGCCGAAGGTGCCGACGACCTGGGCGAGTTGGGCCGGCTGACCGTGCTCCTGCAGCTGAGCGAGGCGCTGCTCGCCCGTCACGAACGCGACGGCGACCCCACCTCACTCGACGCGGCCGTACGCCTGTCCGCACAGCTCGCGGCCACGCCCGGGGCCCCGCCCGCCATGCGCCTCGACGCGGCGCTGACGACCGGGCGGCTCGTGGGACGCACCGACCCGTCGGCGGCGGTCGCCCACTTCGAGACGGCCGTGGCCCTGCTCCCGCAGATCGCCCCGCGCCGACTACGCAGACGCGACCAGCAGCGGATGCTGGGCGCGTTCGCCGGGCTGGCGAGCAATGCCGCCGCCGCGGTGCTGAACGGGCCCGAGCCGTCCGCCGAGCGGGCGCTGGAGCTGCTCGAGACCGGGCGGGGTGTCCTGATCGGGCAGGCGCTGGACGTCTGGAGCGACCTCGCGCCGCTCCGTGCGCGGCACCCCGGACTCGCCGCCCGTTTCGAGGAGTTGCGGGAGCTGCTGGACCGTCCCGACGACGGTTCCGAGGCCCTGCTGGGCAAGTGGGCCGATGCGGGCGGTCTCGCCGGCACGGTGGACCGCCACCGGCTCGCCGACGAGCTCACGGCCGTGCTGACGCGTATCCGGCAGCAGGACGGTTTCGGTTCCTTCGGGCTGCCGCCGTCGGCCGCCGAACTCCGCGCGGCGGCCCGGGACGGCGCGGTCGTGGTCCTCAACGTCACCTTCGCGCGCAGCGACGCCCTGCTCGTCACGCCCACCCGCGTCACCGCCGTCCCGCTCCCGGGGCTCACCCTCCGGAACGGGACGGACGCGGCCGTGGCGCTCCAGAGCTTCGCGCACGACGCCACGGACCCGGACGGCTCCGTGCGGACGAGAGCGCAGAAGGAACTCTCCGGTATCCAGGCCTGGTTGTGGGAGGCCGTCGCCCGGCCCGTCCTCACCGCGCTGGGGCACGACCGGACACCGGTGGGCGACATCTGGCCGCGTGTGTGGTGGGTGCCCTGCGGACCGCTGAGCTGGCTGCCGTTCCACGCCGCGGGCCACCATGACGGGTCCGGCCGTGCGGTCCTGGACCGCGTGGTGTCGTCCTACTCGCCCACCGTCCGGGCACTGCATCACGCCCGACGCCCACTGCCGCCCGGGACGGCCCCGGGCCGGCCGCTGATCGTGGCGATGCCCGACACCCCGGACCATGCGCCGCTCGACTTCGCGGCGGACGAGGTGGACGTGTTCCGGGAGCACATGGACCCGGCGACGGTGCTGCTCGCCCCGGAGCGGCCGCCGACCCGCGACGACGTCCTCGGCCTGCTGCCCGGCTGCCCGGTCGCCCATTTCGCCTGCCACGGCGACAGCTTCGCCGAGGACCCGTCACACCACCGCCTGCTCCTGCACGACCATGCCGCCGCCCCGTTCACGGTCGAGGCGCTCGCCTCCGTACGGCTCGAACACGCCCGGCTGGCCTATCTGTCGGCCTGTGCCACGGCCGTCTCCTACGACGGTGTCCTGGCCGACGAGGCCATGCATCTGACGTCGGCCTTCCAGCTGTGCGGGTTCCGGCATGTGATCGGCACCCTCTGGCCGGTGGTCGACGACACCGCCGTCGATTTCGCGGAGGCGTTCTACCGGGCCCTGCGGCCCGCCCCCGGCCGGGCCCCGGACCCCGACCGCTCCCCACAAGCCCTGCACACCGCGGTCCGCGCCCTGCGCGCCGCCCTCCCGGGCAGCCCGTCCCTGTGGGCGTCGCACATCCACACCGGCGCCTGACCACGCCCCCTCACGAGAAGTCCCCTCACGAGAAGAAGAGCATGAGCCTGAACCGGACCCCGCTCCCCACCCACCCGATGACCCGCAAACCGCTCAACAGCGTCGCCGCGGCACTCTCCCTGGCCGGATTCATCGCCGTTTTCGGCGCGTTCGGCGGCACCGCCCTGGGCATCACGTTCCTCCTGTGGTGTCTCGGACTCCTCGTCTGGGGGTTCCGGTACGGGCAGAAGCAGCTGCGCGCGGCGGAGGCGGACCGCGCCCTGGCCCGCAAGGCGCACGCCGCCTCGATGGCGGACCGGATGCTCTACGCACAACGCCACGGGCACGAGTTCGAGGCCTCCTCGGCCGAGTGGGCCGAGGGCTTCGGCCGTGTTCCGCAGGAGGTGCCGGAGCGCCTCACGGAGGAGCAGCGTGTCCGTGCCCGACACGCGGCCGACCTCGTGGCGGAGGGCGTTCTGCGGATGCGGGTCGACGGTCGGCCCGTCGCCGTGTTCGACCTGGAGGTGATCAACGAGTCCGACGTGTGGGAGTTGAAGCGGCGCTGCCGGTACAGCCGGGCGGCGGAGGTGTCCATGTACTACCTGACCGTCTGTGTCGTGACGCTGCCCGTGCGACTGCCGTATGTCGCTTCGGCGTACCTGCACCGGACGGAGGCGGACGACACCGATCGCACCGCGGATCCCGGGTTCGCGGAGCTGCTGCTGTCCCGGCCGGCGGTGCGCGCGGCGGCACAGGACCGGGACTGGCTGTGGTCCGTGGACGGCGACCGGCTGATCTGCTGCGCGGTGACGGGCCGGGGCATGGACATCGGGCAGGCGGAGGGCCTCGCCGGCCGGATGGCGGCGATCGCCGGTGCCTTCCCCTGGCCGGAACTGGAACGCTTCCGGGTGCCGGCACCGGACTCCCGTCCCCGGCACACCCTCTGGATCAACACGCCCGATCTGCTCGTCGACCGGGACGCGCCGTTCGGCGGCCTGGTCCAGAGCTGGGCGGAGCGGGAGATCGACCGCACCGGCCTGTACGCCCTCAAAGCCCGGAACGAGTGGCTGCAACGCACGTCCGCAGCCCTCCGCCCGTCCGTCTGAATCCGCCCCCACCAGGCACTTCACAAACCCTTCGGAAGCCCGGCGGCCCACGCGTCCCTGCGCGTGCCGTCGGGCTTCGGCGTTCCTCGCCTCTTGACAAGCGACGACATCCACCGGCAATCTTCCATTAAGCAGAAACAAACTTCCGCAATACGGAATTACTCGACACGGAAGGGAGCGCAGGCCCACATGGGATTCGCAGAGCAGCGCTTCAACGTCAACCTGTCGATCCTCTTCACGGAACTCCCGCTCCTGGAGCGCCCCGCGGCCGCCGCCGCGGCGGGCTTCACCGCGGTCGAGCTGTGGTGGCCCTGGATCGACTCCCCCACCCCCGAGCAGCCCGAGCTCGACGCCCTGAGGAAGGCGATCGAGGACGCGGGCGTCCAGCTCACGGGCCTCAACTTCTACGCCGGCCGGCTGCCGGGCCCGGACCGCGGCGCCCTGTCGCTCCCCGGCGAGGAGTCGGAGAGGTTCCGCGCCAACATCGACGTGGCCGCGGACTTCGCCCGGTCCCTGGGCTGCAAGGCGCTCAACGCCCTGTACGGCAACCGCGTCGAGGGCGTGGACCCGGCCGAGCAGGACGCGCTCGCCCTGGAGAACCTGGTCCTCGCGGCGCGGGCGGCCGACCGGATCGGCGCGATCCTGCTGATCGAGGCGCTGAACAAGCCCGAGTCGCCGCTGTACCCGCTGGTGTCGGCGCCGGCCGCGGTCGGGATCGTCGACAAGGTCAACGAGGCGACGGGACTGGACAACGCGCGCTTCCTCATGGACCTCTACCACCTGTCCATGAACGGCGAGGACCTGCCGTCGGTGATCGAGGAGTTCGCCTCGAGGACCGGCCATGTGCAGATCGCCGACAACCCGGGCCGTGGTGCGCCGGGGACGGGGACGCTCCCGCTGGAGGAGCTGCTCGGCCGGCTGAGGAAGGCCGGTTACGAGGGCTGGGTCGGCCTGGAGTACAAGCCGGGCGACCGTCCGAGCGCCGGGGCCTTCGAGTGGCTGCCGGCCGAGGCCCGCGCGGCCCGCTGAGCGCCAACCCACAGACGTAGAGAAGTACCGAGAGAGGCACCCTCACCATGAGCACACTCCCCAAGATCGCCTGGATCGGCCTCGGCATCATGGGCTCCCCCATGTCCGAGAACCTGATCAAGGCGGGTTACGACGTCACCGGCTTCACGCTGGAGCAGGACAAGCTGGACCGCCTGGCCGCCGCCGGCGGCAAGGCCGCCGGTTCGATCGCCGCGGCCGTCAGGGACGCCGACGTGGTCATCACGATGGTGCCGGCCTCCCCGCAGGTCGAGGCCATCGCCTACGGCCCCGACGGCATCCTCGGGAACGCCAGGCCGGGCGCCCTCGTGATCGACATGTCCTCGATCACCCCGCAGACCTCGGTCGACCTGGCGAAGGCGGCGAAGGACAAGGGCATCCGCGTCCTGGACGCCCCGGTGTCCGGCGGCGAGGCCGGCGCCGTCGAGGCCGTGCTGTCCATCATGGTCGGCGGCGAGCAGGCCGACTTCGACCTCGCGAAGCCGATCCTCGAAGCCCTCGGCAAGACCATCGTGCTGTGCGGTCCGCACGGCTCGGGCCAGACCGTGAAGGCCGCCAACCAGCTGATCGTCGCCGTGAACATCCAGGCGTGCGCCGAGGCCGTGGTCTTCCTGGAGAAGTCCGGCGTGGACCTGAAGGCCGCGCTGGACGTCCTCAACGGCGGCCTCGCGGGCTCGACCGTGCTGACCCGCAAGAAGGACAACTTCCTCAACCGGGACTTCAGGCCGGGCTTCCGCATCGACCTGCACCACAAGGACATGGGCATCGTCACCGACGCCGCCCGCAACGTCGGCGCGGCCCTGCCCGTCGGCGCGGTCGTCGCCCAGCTGGTCGCCTCGCTGCGTGCGCAGGGCGACGGCGGACTGGACCACTCCGCACTGCTTCGGGCCGTGGAGCGCCTCTCCGGCGCCCAGGTCTGACCGAAGACCCCGGGCGGTGCCGCTGCTGACACCTGTCCTGTCGCGCCCAAGCGGCGGCGCCGCCCGGAATCAACTTCAACAAAGTGTTGACGTCCAGATCGCCCCAAACCTAGGCTCCACAAAGCGGAAGTTCCTTTCCGAAGCCTCCGCTGACTCTCGTACGGAAGGTCCTTGATGTCGCAGCGCGTGCTCACGACAGAGTCCGGCGCCCCGGTCGCCGACAACCAGAACTCCGCCTCCGCCGGCGCCGGCGGTCCGCTCCTCCTCCAGGACCAGCACCTGCTGGAGAAGCTCGCCCGCTTCAACCGTGAGCGCATCCCGGAGCGCGTGGTGCACGCCCGCGGCTCCGGCGCGTACGGCTACTTCGAGGTGACGGACGACGTCACCGGCTTCACACACGCCGACTTCCTGAGCTCCGTCGGCAGGCGCACCGAGGTCTTCCTGCGCTTCTCGACCGTGGCCGACTCACTCGGCGGTGCGGACGCGGTGCGCGACCCGCGCGGCTTCGCGCTCAAGTTCTATACCGAGGAGGGCAATTACGACCTCGTCGGCAACAACACCCCGGTGTTCTTCATCAAGGACCCCATCAAGTTCCCGGACTTCATCCACTCGCAGAAGCGCGACCCGTTCACCGGCAAGCAGGAGCCGGACAACGTCTGGGACTTCTGGGCGCACGCCCCCGAGGCCACGCACCAGATCACCTGGCTGATGGGCGACCGCGGCATCCCGGCGTCGTACCGCCACATGAACGGTTACGGCTCGCACACCTACCAGTGGACGAACGCCGAGGGCGAGGCATTCTTCGTCAAGTACCACTTCAAGACGAACCAGGGCGTCCGGTCGCTGTCGGCCGAGCAGGGTGCCGAGATCGCGGGCAAAGACCCCAACTCGCACCAGACGGACCTGCTCCAGGCCATCGAGCGGGGCGTGAACCCGTCCTGGACGCTGTACGTGCAGATCATGCCGGCGGCCGAGGCGGCGGACTACCGCTTCAACCCCTTCGACCTCACCAAGGTGTGGCCGCACAAGGACCACCCGTTGCAGCGCGTGGGCCGGCTGGTCCTGGACCGCAACCCGGACAACGTCTTCGCCGAGGTAGAGCAGGCCGCGTTCTCCCCGAACAACTTCGTGCCCGGCATCGGTCCTTCGCCGGACAAGATGCTCCAGGGCCGGCTGTTCGCCTACGCGGACGCGCACCGCTACCGTCTGGGCGTCAACCACACCCTGCTCGCGGTGAACGCCCCGAAGGCGACGACGGCGCAGAACTACGGCCGTGACGGCCTCATGGCGTCCAACTCCCAGGGCCGCGCGGCGAAGAACTACGAGCCGAACTCGTACCACGGCCCGGTCGAGACCGGCCGCCCGCTGTCGGCGCCGCTGGCCCTCCACGGCTGGACGGGCACGCACGAGGCCCCGCAGCACACCAAGGACGACGACTTCTTCCAGGCCGGTGAGCTGTACCGCCTGATGTCCGAGGACGAGAAGTCCCGCCTGGTCGCGAACATCGCCGGTGGCCTGTCCCAGGTCTCCCGCGACGACGTGATCGAGAAGAACCTGGCCCACTTCCACGCCGCCGACCCGGAGTACGGCAAGCGTGTGGAGGAGGCGGTCCGCGCCCTGCGCGAGGACTGAGCCTCCCCGGGAGAAGAGCTCCCTGCTCGCGCCCGAACGCCGGGAGACCCGGATGAGGGGTGGTCCTCGGTACGGGGCACGGGCAGGGTGCGGACCGCGGCGGCGTGCGAGCCAGTGCGGTGGTGAAGGACCGGACCCCCTTCTCGACCTGAGGGAAGGGCGCCCCGGCTCCGTCGCTGCCGCCGCGGTCCCAGTAGAGACGAAGAGCGCCTGCACGGACGGTCCCGTGCGGGCGCTCTTTGCCGTCTCCGGGGTGCGCGCCCGGCGTCCGCGCAGGACGCTGGAGGCATGGCACATCCAGCGCACCATCCGCACGTCGTGGTGCACTCGCCGGCCCTGGACGGCTCCCGGCGGGTCACCGCGGACGACCACAACCTCGGCGTCGCCTCCCATCTGGACGACGTCGTGGAGCTGCTGCGCCTCGCCGATCTCGACGTGGTCGAGGTCGAGGTGAGCGACATCGTCGAGTGGCAGGGCGGTGGCCCGGACGACTGGCCGGGCCTGTCCGAGCACCACGAGCGCTGAGCACCGTACGCAGTGAGCCCGCCTACGCCACGGGGCGTAGGCGGGCTACGGAACCCTCAAATCAACCTCTGAACCCGCCTCCGGGGGCTTCAACAGCCCCCGGGTGCGGGCACATTCTCCTCTACACGGGGCCCGCCGGCACGGGGGCGGCGGGCCCCGGCGGGGGATCCACACCGGGGGGACGTGCCGAGGGGGCGGCCCAACCCCCCGGTTGGGCCGCCCCCTCGGGAGAGCGGTGGAGCCGTGCGGCCGGTCAGGCCTTGATCGGGATGATCGCGGTGGGCGCGTGGCCCGGTTCGGTCGCGATCTCCTCGAACTCCTTCACCGCGCTGATGTCGGCGGTCGGGCTCATCGCGATATTGGTCACGCGCTCCAGGATCGCCTCGACGACGACCGGCACCCGGTACCGCGCGGCCAGCTTCTTGGCCTCCTCGAAGGCCGGCAGGAGCTGGTCGGGTTCGGTGACGCGGATGGCCTTGCAGCCCAGCCCCTCGGCGACCTTGACGTGGTCGACGCCGTACACGCCCAGTTCGGGCGAGTTCTGGTTCTCGAACTCCAGGTTGACCTGGAAGTTGATGTCCAGACCGATCTGCGCCTGCCGGATCAGCCCCAGGTAGGCGTTGTTCACGAGGACGTGGACGTAGGGGATGCGGTGCTGCGCGCCGACCGCCAGCTCCTCGATCATGAACTGGAAGTCGTAGTCGCCGGAGAGCGCGACGACCTGGGCCTCCGGGTCCGCGGTGGCGACACCGAGGGCCGCGGGGATGGTCCAGCCGAGCGGTCCCGCCTGGCCGCAGTTGATCCAGTGGCGCGGCTTGTAGACGTGCAGCATCTGCGCGCCGGCGATCTGGGAGAGGCCGATGGTGGTGACGTAGCGGGTGTCGGGCCCGAACGCCTTGTTCATCTCCTCGTACACGCGCTGCGGTTTCATCGGCACGTTGTCGAAGTGCGTACGGCGGTGCAGCGAGCCCTTGCGCTCCAGGTGCGAGGCGAGCCACGCGGAGCGGTCCGGGAGCCTGCCGGCGGCCTTGAGCTCGCGCGCGACCTCGACGAAGAGTTCGAGGGCGGCCTTGGCGTCGGAGGCGATGCCGTAGTCCGGGGCGAAGATCTTGCCGATCTGGGTCGGCTCGATGTCGACGTGGACGAACCTGCGGCCCTCGCGGTACACGTCCAGCTTGTAGCCGGTGTGCCGGTTGGCCCAGCGGTTGCCGATGCCGAGGACGAAGTCCGACTCCAGGAACGTGGCGTTGCCGTAGCGGTGACCGGTCTGCTGGCCGACCATGCCGGCGTTCAGCTCGTGGTCGTCCGGGATGGTGCCCCAGCCCATCAGGGTGGGGACGACCGGGGTGTCGGTGAGCTCCGCGAACTCGACCAGCAGGTCGCAGGCGTCGGCGTTGATGATGCCGCCGCCGGCGACGATCAGCGGACGCTCGGACTCCAGGAGGAAGGTCAGGGCCTTCTCGATCTGGGCACGGCTCGCGGCCGGCTTGTAGACCGGGAGCGGCTCGTACGTCTCCGGGTCGAACTCGATCTCGGTCAGCTGGACGTCGATCGGCAGGTCGACGAGGACCGGCCCGGGACGCCCGGAGCGCATGAGGTGGAAGGCCTGCTGGAAGACGCCGGGAACCTGCGCGGCCTCCAGGACGGTGACGGCCATCTTGGTGACCGGCTTGGCGATGGAGGCGATGTCGACGGCCTGGAAGTCCTCTTTGTGGAGCAGGGCGGTCGGGGCCTGGCCGGTGATGCACAGGATCGGGATCGAGTCCCCGATCGCGGAGTACAGACCGGTGATCATGTCGGTGCCGGCCGGGCCGGAGGTACCGATGCAGACACCGATGTTCCCCGGGTGCGTGCGCGTGTACCCCTCGGCCATGTGCGAGGCGCCCTCGACATGGCGGGCGAGGGTGTGGTTGATCCCGCCGGAGGCCTTGAGCGCCGCGTAGAAGGGGTTGATCGCCGCGCCCGGCACACCGAACGCGTTGCTGACGCCTTCGCGCTTGAGGATCTCGACTGCCGCGCGGGCAGCGGTCATACGAGCCATTGAGTACTCCTGCTTCGGCTGTCGGACGTGTACTCCCGTCGCGCCCCGCCGCGAGTACTTCCGTAATGCGGAAAGTGTTTTCTACTATCTGGAAACAATGTAAGTGGGGAGGCGGAGGCCGTCAAGAGTCGCCAAGAGACGGACAAGCGGGGGCTTCCTGGAGGACGATGGGCTCCATGTCCGAGAGCGTGGCGGTGCGCTGCCCGGTCTGCCGGCGCGAGCATCTCTTCACGGCGCCGGAGTATCCGTGTGCGTGTGGCGCACCCGTGGTGCCGCCGCTGGATCCGCGTGCCCGGGCGACGGCGATCTCGCACCGCTCCTGGGAGGACGACTGGGTCACCGTGCTGTGCGCCTCCTGCGGCCGCCGGGGCGAGTGGCCGCATCCGGAGCTGGGCTGCCCGTGCGGGACGGTGCTGCGGATCCCGGTCACGGCGGGCGCCGCCGTCGAGCGGGCCGAGCCGACCCCGCGGCGGGCCTTCCAGCCGGTGACGATCCGCACGGCACGCGACGCGGTGACGGCCGCGGCCCTGTATCTCCGCTGGCTCGGCTACCGCGACATCCGCCGCGCCGACCAACGCCCACCGAACGGCATCGGCATCGCCGCCCGCGGCCTCCTCGCCCAGGTCGACCCGACCGTCCGCCCGGCCTCCCTGCGCGACGTGGAGTGCCTGTGGCTCACGGCCATGACGGAGTCCGCGGCCTGCGTCTACTTCTCCCTGTCCGGCTACGCCACCGAGGCACGCGCCGTCGCCGACACCCTCGGCGTCCCCCTCTTCGTCCTCGACCTGACAGGCACACCCCAGCCGGTGAACAGCCTGGCGGACGAACTGGACTCGACCGGCGCGTAGCCCGTGGGCGGGCGGGGGCGGCCGCGGAATCCCAGGGCGCCGCAGCCACCCGCTCCGCCATACTCGCCGGATGCGTATCCGCCCCGTCACGTCCGCCGAACTCCCCGTTCTCCAGGGCATCGAGCGCGCCGCCGGCGCCCCCTTCCGCGGCCTCGGCATGGCGGCGGTCGCCGACGACGAGCCGCCTTCCCTGGACGTCCTGGAGCAGTACCGCCGGGCCGGCCGTGCCTGGGTCGCCGTCGACGCCGAGGAACGGCCCGCCGCCTACCTCGTCGCCGAGCCCGTCGACGGTGCCCTGCACATCGAGCAGATCTCGGTCCACCCCGACTTCGCGCACCGCCGCATCGGCCGGACCCTCCTCTCGTACGCCGGTGAGCGCGCCCGTGCGCAGGGCCTGGCCGGTCTCACCCTGACCACCTTCGCCGAGGTCCCGTGGAACGCCCCGTACTACGAGCGCCTCGGCTTCCGCGTGCTGGAGGAGGCCGAGCTCACCCCGGGGCTGCGGAAGATCCGAGCCCATGAGGCCGGGCTCGGCCTCGACCGGTGGCCCAGGGTCTGCATGCGCCGGGACTAGTCCACCGCGTATGTCTCCCGCAGCTCGATCTTGCGGACCTTCCCGGACACCGTCATCGGGAAGGACTCCAGCACCTGCAACCGGCTCGGCACCTTGTAGTGGGCCAGCCGCCCGTCGCAGAAGGCCCGCAGATCCTCCAGCGTCGGCGGATCCGCCGGGTCGCGCGCGATGACACAGGCCAGCACCTCCTCGCCGTAGCGCTCGTGCGGTACGCCGACCACCTGGACGTCGGCGATCTTCGGATGGGCGTAGAGGAACTCCTCGATCTCGCGCGGGTAGACGTTCTCGCCACCCCGGATGATCATGTCCTTGATCCGGCCGACGATCTCGACGTACCCGTCCTCCCGCATCACCGCGAGGTCCCCCGTGTGCATCCAGCGCCCGGCGTCGACGGCCTCGGCGGTCTTCTCGGGCTCGTTCCAGTAGCCGAGCATCACGCTGTAGCCGCGGGTGTACAACTCACCGGCCGTGCCGCGAGGTTGGGTCACGCCGGCCGGGTCGACGACCTTCACCTCGACGTGCGGCAGGACGCGGCCGACCGTACCCGTGCGGTGTTCCAGGTCGTCGTCGCGCCGGGTCTGTGTGGAGACCGGCGAGGTCTCCGTCATGCCGTAGCAGATCGACACCTCGGCCATGTTCATCTCGCCGACGACCCTCTTCATCACCTCCACCGGGCAGGGCGAGCCCGCCATGATCCCGGTGCGGAGCGAGGACAGGTCGTAGGAGGCGAAGTCGGGGAGGTTCAACTCCGCGATGAACATGGTCGGGACGCCGTACAGCGAGGTGCAGCGCTCCTGCTGGACGGCCTCCAGGGTGGCCTTCGGGTCGAAGGACGGGGCCGGGATCACCACGCAGGCACCGTGGGACGTGGCCGCCAGGTTGCCCATGACCATGCCGAAGCAGTGGTAGAAGGGCACGGGGACGCAGACCCGGTCCTGCTCGGTGTAGGCGATCATCTCGCCCACGAAGTAACCGTTGTTGAGGATGTTGTGGTGGGAGAGGGTCGCCCCCTTGGGGAAGCCCGTCGTGCCCGAGGTGTACTGGATGTTGATCGGGTCGTCGCAGGACAGTTCCTCGTACGGCACCGGCGTCCCCCGCGCGATCAGCGCGTCCCAGCCCGGGTCACCGATGAACACGGTCTCCCTCAACCACGGGCACCTGCCCCGCACTTCCTCCACCATCGCGCGGTAGTCGCTGCTCTTGTGACCGAGGGAGGCGAACAGCAGACAGACCCCGGCCTGGTTGAGGACGTACTCGACCTCATGGGTGCGGTACGCCGGGTTGATGTTCACCATGATCGCGCCGATGCGGGCGGTGGCGTACTGGACCAGCACCCACTCGGGACAGTTGATCGCCCAGATGCCCACCCGGTCACCCTTGGCGACACCGCTCGCGAGCAGCGCGTACGCCAACTCGTCGACGTCTGCCGCGAATCGGGCGTACGTCCAGCGCCGCCCGGACGGCACGTCGACGAGCGCCTCGCGGTCCGGCCAACTCGCGACCGCCCGGTCCAGGTTGGCGCCGATCGTGTCGCCGAGCAGCGAAGTGCCGCTCGTTCCATGGCTGTACGACAGGGATGTCACCGGAAGTCCTCCTCGCGGTACTCGGCGTCCGAGCCGGCGGCCGTGGCCTCGCGCAGCTCGATCCGGCGGATCTTGCCGGAGACGGTCTTGGGCAGCGGCGCGAACTCCAGGCGGCGGATGCGCTTGTAGGGGGCGAGGACGTCACGGGAGTGCTCGAAGAGCACCTTCGCGGTGTCGGGGCCGGGCTCCCAGCCCTCGGCGAGGACGACATAGGCCTTGGGTACGGCGAGGCGCAGCTCGTCCGGCGCGGGCACGACGGCCGCCTCGGCCACCGCCTCGTGCTCCAGCAGGGCGCTCTCCAGCTCGAAGGGGCTGATCTTGTAGTCGGAGGCCTTGAAGACGTCGTCGCTGCGGCCGATGTAGGTGAGATAGCCGTCCTCGTCCCGCGCGGCGACGTCCCCGGTGCGGTAGTAGCCGCCGGCCATCGCCTCCGCCGTACGGTCGGCGTCGCCGTGGTAGCCGGTCATCAGACCGACCGGCCGCCCCGAGAGGTCCAGCGCGATCTCGCCCTCGGTGGCCCCGGGCGCACCGCTCACCGGGTCCAGCAGTTCCACCCGGTAGCCGGGGCTCGGCCGCCCCATGGAGCCCGTCTTCAGCGGCTGGCCGGGGCTGTTGGAGACCTGGACGGCCGTCTCGGTCTGTCCGAAGCCGTCCCGGATGGTGACACCCCACCCCCGGCGCACCTGCTCGATGACCTCGGGGTTGAGCGGCTCCCCCGCGGCCACCACCTCGCGCGGCGGTGTCCGCAGCTGGGTCAGATCGGCCTGGATGAGCATGCGCCAGACGGTCGGCGGGGCACAGAAGGTCGTGACGCCCGCGCGGTCCATCTCCGCCATCAGACGGGCCGCGTCGAAGCGTGTGTAGTTGTGGATGAAGACGGTCGCCTCCGCGTTCCACGGCGCGAAGAGGTTCGACCAGGCGTGCTTGGCCCAGCCGGGCGAGGAGATGTTCAGATGCACGTCACCGGGCTGGAGACCGATCCAGTACATGGTGGCCAGGTGCCCGATCGGGTACGAGGTGTGGGTGTGCTCGACCAGCTTGGGGCGGGCGGTGGTGCCCGAGGTGAAGTAGAGCATCAGCGGGTCGTCCGCCCGGGTCTCGCCGTCGGACGTGAACCGCGGGGAGGCTTCGTAGGCGTCCTCGTACCGCCGCCAGCCCTGGGGAGCCCCGCCGACCGCGATCCGGGTGTAGCCGCCGGGCACGTCGTCGAACTTGTCGGTGTCCTCGGCGCGTACGAGCACATGGCGGACCCGGCCGCGCTCGACCCGGTCGCGCAGATCGGCGGGGCCCAGCAGCGGGGTGGCCGGGATGACGACGGCGCGGAGCTTCATCGCCGCGAGGGCCGTCTCCCACAGCTCGGCCTGGTTGCCGAGCATGACGAGGATGCGGTCCTCGGCGCCCACGCCCTGCGCGCGCAGCCAGTTGGCGGCGCGGTCCGAGCGCTCGGACATCTCCGCGAAGGAGAGCCGGACCTCGCCGCCGTCCTCCTCGACGATGTGCAGGGCCGTCCGGTCGTTCCCCTCGGCAATGACGTCGAACCAGTCGAGCGCCCAGTTGAAGCGGTCGGGTCGGGGCCAGCCGAAGCCGTCGTAGGCCGTCGCGTAGTCCTCGCGATGCTGCAGCAGGAAGTCCCGCGCGCTGCGGAAGGCGGCCGTCGTCATGTCTTCTCCTCTGTGCCGGACCATTGCCGGGCGGCTCTCTGCCATCGTGTAATCCGTGATGCAGGTCTCACTACCCCCGAACGGGGGTGTGCGCTGCAGCGAAGGGACGAACGCGTGGCGGTGGACACGGCCGGGACGGTGGAGATTCGCGGTGCGCTGGCGCGGCTGCGGCGGACGACGGGGCTGCCCGTCGCCTTCGGCGGGCTGGTGGAGCCGGGGCGACCGCAGATGCGCATCAGTGAACTGAGCGGCACGGCCACCGCCGCGCTCCGCTCGCTCGCGGTGATCTCCGGCAGCGGCCTGGGCGGCAAGGCGGTCGCTCTGGCCCGCCCCTGCGCGGTGACGGACTACTCCTCCTCCCAGCAGATCAGCCACGAGTACGACCTGCCGGTCGCCGCCGAGGGACTGCGGGCGATCGTGGCGGTGCCCGTGGTCGTACGGCGCCGGGTGCGAGGCGTGCTCTACGGTGCGCTGCGCACCGCGCAGCCGCTGGGTGACCGCACGCTGAGCGCGGCGGTGGACGCGGCGCGGGACGTGGAACAGGCGCTGGTGGTGCGGGACGAGGCGCGGGGGCTGGTGGAGGCTTCGCAGACGGCCCGTACGGTCGACCCCGTGGGCCGGGAACAGGTGCGGGAAGCGCATGCGGCCCTGCGGGCCCTGGCGCCGCGGATCACCGACCCGGCGCTGCGGGCCGAACTGCTGGACGCCTGCGGGCTCCTGGCCCCTGGCGCACCGGCCGAGGACATCGGTCTCGCCCCCCGTGAGCTGGACGTCCTGGCCTGTGTGGCCGCGGGGGCGACGAACGCGGTGGCCGCCGAGCGACTGGGGCTGCGGCCCGAGACGGTCAAGGGCTATCTGCGTTCGGCGATGCGGAGGCTGGGTGCGCACACCCGTGGGGAGGCGGTGGTGGCGGCGCGCCGGGCGGGAGTGCTGCCGTAACACACCGTTGACAATTCATTCATGGAGCGGCACTTTGAATTTCTCCATGCTGCAAGGTTGTTATTTCCCTCACCGCGTCGTCGGTCCGAATTTCAAAGAGACCTTGCCTAGAATTTGGCCCGGACACGACACACGAGGGGAGCGGTGACCGTGCGACGGGACTTCAAGGAGCCTGCCAGATGCCGCCCTGACCTGGTCATCGGCCGGGACGAGGTGTTCGGCCAGGCCCGTGAGCAGCTCGCCAGGGGCGGCAGCGTGCTCCTGCACGGCCCGGCCGGAATAGGAAAGTCGACCGTCCTGCGGGCATTGGCAGCGGAAAACGGCGGCGCGGCCCGCACCGTGCTGCGCTGCTCGGCCACCGAGTCCGAATCCCACCTCCCCTTCCTCGCCCTCGCCGATCTGCTCGGTCTGGTCCTCGACGAGGTGTCCGGCAAACTGCCCGCGGCCCAGCTCACCGCGCTGGAGTCGGCGCTCACCGGCCGCGGCGAGTCCACCCTGCAGCGCGACGGCCTCGCCCTGCGCCTCGCGGTGCTCTCCGCGCTGCGGGCGCTCGCCGCCGAGGGTCCCGTGCTGATCGTCGCCGACGACGTGCAGTGGCTGGACTCGGCCAGCGCCGAGCTCCTCGGCTTCGCCGCCCGCCGGCTCGGTGAGACACCTGTGCGCATGCTGTGCGCGGTACGCACCGAGGGCCAGGAGTACGACCGTCATCTACGCGCGTCCCCGCCGGACACCCTCGCCCTGCGCGTCAACCCGCTCACCCGCACCCAGGTCTCCGAGCTGCTCGGCCACCGCGGCTACACCGGTCTGCCCCGCTCCACGGTCCGGGACATCCACCGCACCAGCGGCGGCAACCCGCTCTTCGCCCTGGAACTCGGCCGCGCCCTCAGCGAGAACCCCACCCCGCCCCGCCCGGGCGAACCGCTGCCGGTGCCCACCTCGCTGCGCGCCCTCGTCCTGAACCGTCTGGAGATGCTCTCCGACGAAGCCCGCCGCACCCTCCTCGTCGCCAGCGCCGGCGCCCGCCCCACCCCCGCCCTGCTGCGCGCGGCCGGCCGCGAGAACGCGGAGGCCGAGACCGCCCAGGCGGCGGCGCTCGGGCTGCTGGCCACCGAACCCGAGGGGCCCGCCGTACGGTTCGCGCATCCGCTGATCTCGGCCGCGCTGTACGCGGAGGCGCCCGCGCACGAACGGCGGGCCGCGCACGCCGCGCTGTCCGAGGCGGCCTCCGACCCGATCGAACGGGCCCGGCACCTCGCCCTGGCCACCACCGGCACCGACCCCAGGACCGCCAACAGCCTCGCCGAGGCCGCCACCCTCGCCCGGGACCGCGGGGCCCCTTCGGTCGCCGCCTCCCTCGGACTGCTCGCCGCCCGGCACACCCCGGCCGACGGCACCCCCGACGTGCGCCGGCTCCAGGCCGCCGAGGACGCGATCACCGCGGGCGAGCTGGACCTCGCCCGGGACATCGCCCGCGACGTGCTCACCCGGGCGACGGTGCCCGCGGACCGCGTGCGGGCCTGGATCATCGTGATCGACACGGCGGGCCACGCCATGACGGAGGTCGACTCGGTCTTCCCACAGGCCCTCGCCGACGCCGGCGAGGACCCCCAGCTGCTCGCCCTGATCCACTACCAGCTGACCTGGCGGGCCCTGCTCGTGGACGGCGACTTCGACCAGGCCCGCGAGGAGGCCGCGCACTCGGCGGCGCTGGCCGCGCAGGCCGCCGACCGCTACAACGAGCTGATGGCGCTCGCCTTCCAGGCCCAGATCGAGACCCTGATGGGCCACCCGGACGCCCCCGCGACCATCAAACGCGCGCTGGAGGAACCCCAGGACCCGAGGGTGGCGTGCCATCACAACGGGGCCGGCTACTCGCGGTTCCGCTGGCTGATCATGAGCGACCAGCTGTCCGAGGCGCGCGCGACGGTCACCGCGCTGCTGCGCGAGGTGCAGCGCCGCGGGTCCGTCGAGAGCGAGGTGCACTTCCTGCGCGGGGTCGCCGAGACCGAGCTGCGCTCCGGGCACTGCGGACGCGCCCTCGACCTCGCCCGGGAGAGCCTCATGCTGGCCCGGGACACCGGCATCGGCGAGGTGGCCTCCGCCGTGCTCACCTCGCTCTGCGAGGCCTCCGGCGGCGATGTCGAGCGGGCGCTGGAGCTGGCCCGGGAGGCGGTCGAGCACGCCGAACGGGACGGCGACCAGATGTACGTCTCCCGCGGCCTGGCCGCCCTCGGATACGCCCAGCTGGTGGCCGGGGACGCGGAAGGAACGGTTCGCTCGCTGCGCCGGGTGCGGGAGCTCGAGCACGGGCTCGGCATCACCGACCCGGCGCGCGGCCGCTGGCAGGGCGACCTCGCCGAGGCCCTCGTCCGGATCGGCGAGCTGCGCGAGGCACAGGACGTCGTCGACGTGACCCGCGAGCAGGCGCTGCGGCTCGGCCGGGAGAGCGTGCTCGCGGTGGTGGACCGCGCGGAGGCCCTGGTGCGCGCGGCACGCGGCGAACACGAGGCCGCGCTGGCCCGGTTGACGTCGGTGCAGGACCGGCTGGCCAAGCTGGGCTACGGCCTGGAGGAGGCCCGTACCGCCTTCGCGGTGGTCCAGCTGCGCACCAGGCTGCCGAGACCGACGTCGTACGACGAGGCGGCAAGGCTGTTCCGCCGCTGCCGGGCGCTGCCCTGGCTGCGTCAGGTGGACGCGGCGACCGCCCAGCCGGTCGTCGCGCCGGAGCAGCCCGCCCCCGTACCGGCGGCGGACGCGCTGGACGGCCTCGCCTCGATGGAGCGTCAGGTCGCCGCGCTCGTCATGGAGGGCGCGACCAACCGGGAGATAGCCGCCCGGCTGTTCATCAGCGTCAAGACGGTCGAGGCGACCCTGACCCGGGTCTACCGCAAGCTGGGGATCCGGTCACGGGTGGACATCGTCCGACTGGCGGCGGGGCGCCGCACCAAGTGAGGGACCGCGGGCTCTCCTGACCCGCGGCGGGTTTGCCGTGCTCCCATCGAGGGTTTTCCCTGTCCAACTCCCTTAGGGGGTTCCCTCATTGGGAAGGGGAACTTCCGAGTTCTAGGTTATGAACGTGCCGCTCGCCCGGGCATACGGGGGTCGGTCCCGCGACCCCCGTGCACCACCCCCCACACCCGCGCGACCCCCACCGGCAACCCCCCACTGAGGAGACTCATGTTCGGGCTCAACCGCGCAAAGAAGACCGCCGCGCTCATCGCGGCGACCGCTGCCGCCGCCGCGACAGCACTGATCGGCGCCCCCAACGCCGTCGCCGCTCCCCAGCCCATCGTCGGCGGTACGACCACCACGACGACCTCGTACCCCTTCATGATGCAGATCACGGACGCCTCGCAGAACCAGTTCTGCGGCGGCACCCTGGTCTCCTCCACCAAGGTCGTGACCGCGGCCCACTGTATGGTCGGCGAGACCACCAGCAGCGTGAGAGTCGTCGGCGGCCGCACCTACCTCAACGGCACCAACGGCACGGTCAGCCGGGTCAGCAAGATCTGGATCCACCCGTCCTACACGGACGCCACCAACGGTGACGACGTGGCCGTCCTCACCCTCTCGACGGCGATGTCGTACACCCCGGCGTCGTACGTCTCCTCGTCCCAGACCAGCGTGTACGCGGCCGGCACCACGGCCCGCATCCTCGGCTGGGGCACCACGTCCTCGGGCGGCAGCTCGTCCAACCAGCTGCGCACCGCGACGGTGCCGATCGTCTCCAACTCCAGCTGCGCGAGCAGCTACGGCTCGGACTTCATCTCGTCCGACATGGTTTGCGCCGGATACACCTCCGGCGGCACAGACACCTGCCAGGGCGACAGCGGCGGTCCCCTGCTCATCGGGGGCGTCCTGGCAGGTATCACTTCATGGGGAGAGGGCTGCGCGGAGGCCGGTTACCCGGGTGTCTACACCCGGCTGACCACCTTCTCGAGCCTGGTGACCACGCAGGTCAACTCATAACCCAGAAGTTCTCCTGAGCACCCCTCAGGTGAAAAACCAGGGGGCGTTGCGGGCCTCCACGAGCGGCCCGCAACGCCCTCTATCCATGTGCCCGGTGTCCCTCAGGACTCCCGTACGACGGTCCCGAAGCGGATGTCGTACGAGGACCCCGGGTGCATGACGGCCAGCATCCGCACCCCTTCTTCGGTGACCTCGTCCCGCTGCGCCTTCGTGAGTGTGCCGAAGGGCTCGACGACCAGCGCGTCCTCCGCCAGCTTCCAGACCCCCGCGAGGAAGCCGTCCACGAGGAGGGTGCTGTAGGCCATGTTCCCGACCCAGCTGCGCCCCCAGTACGCGGGCGGGATCACGCGGGTGCGGTCGGCGTGGGAGAGCAGGAGGTTGTCGAACTCGGGAAGGAAGCGGGGCGGGGCCGGGGTGTCGGCGGCGGGCCGGGGCGCGTCGGGGAGGTCGAAGAGCTCGACGCCGTTCTCGTCGCGGAAGGTGACCAGCTGCGGGCGCAGACGCTCGAAGGCGTCGCGCAGACGCGTCAGTCCGGCCCAGGTCTGCATGTCCTTGACGGAGGCGGGACCGAAGGCCGCGAGGTAGCGCAGCACGGTCGCGTCCGGCGCCGGAGCCGGTTCGGCGGGGCGGCCCAGCCAGTGCTCGGCGGTGGTGAGGGCGACCTGTCCGCTCTTGCCCCACAGTCCGCGCGGGGTGACCTGGACGAGCGGGAGGCGGCAGCGGGCGGCGATCCCGAGGGCCTGCGGGTCGGCGTCCGGCCACTCGGTGAGCAGCTCCTCGCGCAGCTGCTTCATGGTGCGGGGCTCGGCCTCGACGAGGTCGCGGGCGAGGCCGGCGAGGCGGTCGAGGTCGACGCCCTGGAGCCCCTTGCGGAACTGCGTGAGTTCGCGGTCCCGGGCGGCCTGCACCAGCGGGCGCAGGGTGAGGGTGTCCTCGGCGGTGTGGGTGTGGATGGTGGAGCGCATGGTGACGATGCGGACGACCTCGCGGTCGGCCATCAGGGCGGACAGTTCCTCGGGGGCGAAGCCGTCGAGGCGGGCCGCGAGCGCGTAGTACGGGGGTTTGACGTTCTGGGCCTGGAGGCCGAGCAGATGCTCGACGGCCGCCTTGGCGGGCAGGTCCGCGCGGCGCAGCAGCAGCTGCCGGTCGAGGGTCGCGCGGTTGAGGGCGCGGGTGTCGAGCACGGGGGCCGTCGTCTTCGTCATGGGGAACACGCTACTGAGGCTTGCGGACACCTTCTGTCCGCAACTCTCACCGTTTCCCGCCCCGCACGGACACGCCGATACCGTATGCCCCGTATATCCTGCCCGTGATCACCCAGCCGTCGGCCCGATCCGGGAGGCAGCCGCGATGCCCGAGCGACGCACCCGCCCGACCTCGAAGAGCCGGGGGAGGTCCGCCTGGCGCCGCGCCCTGACCTCACCGCCCCCGCCGGAGCAGCCGCCGGCACGGCGGGCCGAGCCGACGGAGGCGGAACCCGAGCAGGCGAGCATCGTCCAGGCGGCCCTGTACCGGGACGGTGTCCGGGTCTCCTCCCCCGCGACCCTCGCCGACACCTTCCGTGAGCTGCGCGAACAGCCCTCGGGCATGGCGTGGATCGGTCTGGCCCGCCCCACCGAGACTGAACTCCTCTCCCTGGCCGCCGAGTTCGACCTCCATCCGCTGTCGGTCGAGGACGCGATGGAGGCCCATCAGCGGCCCAAGCTGGAGCGCTACGGCGACACGCTCTTCGTCGTCCTGCGCGCGGCCCGCTATCTGGACGCCTCGGAGGAGGTCGACTTCGGCGAGCTGCATGTCTTCCTCGGCCCCGACTTCGTCATCACGGTCCGGCACGGCGCGGCACCCGATCTGTCGGCGGTGCGCCGCCGTATGGAGGAGACGCCGGAACTGCTGAAGCTGGGCCCGGAGGCGATCCTGTACGCCATCCTCGACGCGGTGGTGGACGGCTATCTGCCGGTCGTGTCGGGGGTCCAGAACGACGTCGACGAGATCGAGACGGAGGTCTTCCGCGGCGACCCGGAAGTCTCCCGCCGTATCTACGAACTCTCCCGCGAAATGGTCGAGTTCCAGCGCGCCACCCGCCCCCTCGTCGGCATGCTGCACGGTCTGATGGCCGGCTTCTCCAAGTACGGCACCGACGAGGAGCTCCAGCGCTACCTCCGCGACGTCGCCGACCACGTCACCCACACCAGCGAACGCGTCGACGGCTTCCGCCTGGCCCTCACCGAGATCCTCACGGTGAACGCGACGCTGGTCACCCAGCAGCAGAACGCGGAGATGCGGGCGCTGGCGGAGGCGGGGTTCGAGCAGAACGAGGAGATCAAGAAGATCTCGAGCTGGGCGGCGATCCTGTTCGCCCCGACCCTCGTCGGGACGATCTACGGGATGAACTTCGACCACATGCCGGAGCTGAGCTGGGGCTGGGGTTATCCCTTCGCGGTCGGCTTGATGGGGGTGGTCTGCGTCAGTTTGTACGTCATTTTCAAGCGCCGGGACTGGCTCTAGCGGGCGGGTGGGCGGCGTCACAGTCACCGCGAGGGAAAGGTCACAGGCGTTCCTCTGCTCCGGCTGGAGCCCGCTGGCCTAGCATCCGACGCATGACGGTCCTGCCTGACGACGGGCTTGAGCTGGCCGGTGAGTTCCCTGACGTTCCCCACGAGCAGTGGCAGCGCCTCGTGGCGGGTGTCCTGCGCAAGTCGGGCAAGGACGTCGAGGACACCGCGGCCGAGGAAGCCCTGTCCACCGCGCTGGAGGACGGGTTGCGCACCCGGCCTCTGTACTCCGCGCTCGATGCCGCGCCCGAGCCGGGCCTTCCCGGTTTCGCCCCCTTCGTACGCGCGGGACGCGCCGAAGGGAACACGGTCGGCGGCTGGGACGTACGGCAGCGGCACACGACGGCCGACGGCCCCGCGGTCCTGGCCGACCTGGAGAACGGCGTCGGCTCGCTGTGGCTGGGCGTCGGTGAGGGCGGCATCCCGGTGGCGTCGCTGGGCCGCGTCCTCGACGGCGTCTACCTCGACCTGGCGCCGGTCGTCCTCGACGCCGGCACCGAAGTCGAGCCCGCCGCACGGGAGTTGCTGCGACTGTACGAGGAGCGGGGCGTCGCCGAGGACGCGGCGCGCGGCAACCTGGGCGCCGACCCGCTCGGCCACGAGGCCCGTACCGGGCAGCGTCAGGACTTCGCGCCGGTGGCCGCTCTCGCCCGGCGGTGCGCCGGGGAGTACCCGGGGCTGCGGGCGCTGACCGTGGACGCGCTGCCGTACCACGAGGCCGGCGGCTCGGCCGCGCAGGAGCTGGGCTCCTCGCTGGCGACCGGTGTCGCGTATCTGCGCCTCCTCACCGAGGCCGGGCTGAGTGTCGAACAGGCCTGTGGGCAGCTGGAGTTCCGGTACGCGGCGACCGCCGACCAGTTCCTGACGATCGCCAAGCTGCGGGCGGCGCGCCGGCTGTGGGCCCGGGTCGCCGAGGCCTGCGGGGCGCCGGGCGCGGGGGCGCAGCTCCAGCACGCGGTGACCTCGCCGGTGATGATGACGCGCCGCGACCCGTGGGTGAACATGCTGCGCGCCACCATCGCCACGCTGGCCGCCGGTGCGGGCGGCGCCGAGGCCGTCACCGTGCTGCCCTTCGACGACGCGCTCGGGCTGCCGGACGCGTTCGCGCGGCGCATCGCCCGCAACACCTCGACGATCCTCATCGAGGAGTCGCACCTGGCCCGGGTCATCGACCCGGCGGGCGGCTCCTGGTACGTGGAGCGGCTCACCGACGAACTCGCCCACGCCGGCTGGGAGTTCTTCCAGGAGATCGAGCGGCGGGGAGGCCTGTCGGCCGCGCTGAGTTCGGGACGCCTCGCCCACCTCCTCGCCGACACCTGGGCCGCGCGCAGCGCCAAGCTCGCCAAGCGGCGTGAACCCATCACCGGCGTCAGCGAGTTCCCGCACCTGGGCGAGAAGCCCGTCGTGCGCGAGCCCGCGCCCGAGCAGCCGTCCGGCGGCCTGCCCCGGGTCCGGCGCGACGAGGCGTTCGAGGCACTGCGCGCCCGCTCCGACACCCATCTGGCGGTGACCGGCGCCCGGCCCAGGATCTTCCTGGCGGCCCTGGGTCCGGCCGCCGCCCACACGGCCCGGCTCACCTTCGCGGCCAACCTCTTCCAGGCGGGCGGTATCGAGCCCGTCACCGAGGGCACGTTCGAGGACAGCGGGGCCGGCGAGGTCTGTCTGTGCTCCAGCGACGCCCTGTACGAGGAGCGGGCCGAGAGCGTGGCGGCCGAGCTGACCGCCGCCGGTGCCTCGCATGTGTCCCTCGCGGGACGGCCCGGGCAGTACGCCGGTGTCGACTCGTACGTCTTCGCGGGCTGTGACGCGGTCGCCGTCCTGTCCGCCACCCTCGACCGCATGGGAGTGTCCTGATGACCACCCCCTCCGTCCCCGACTTCTCCGGGATCGAACTGGGAGCCCCGGCGGTCGCCGGCGGCACCGACGAGTGGCAGACGGCGCTCAAGAAGGCGGCCGGCGGCGACGACCTGCTGTGGGAGACCCCGGAGGGCATCCCGGTCAAGCCCCTCTACACCGGGCAGGACCTGGAGGGCCTGGACTTCCTGGCGACCTACCCGGGCGCGGCCCCGTATCTGCGCGGCCCCTACCCGACGATGTACGTCAACCAGCCCTGGACGATCCGCCAGTACGCGGGCTTCTCCACCGCCGAGGAGTCCAACGCCTTCTACCGGCGCAACCTCGCGGCCGGCCAGAAGGGCCTGTCGATCGCCTTCGACCTGCCCACGCACCGCGGTTACGACAGCGACCATCCGCGGGTGACCGGTGACGTCGGCATGGCGGGCGTGGCCATCGACTCCATCTACGACATGCGGCAGCTGTTCGACGGGATCCCGCTGGACAGGATGACCGTGTCGATGACGATGAACGGCGCCGTGCTGCCGGTGCTCGCGCTGTACATCGTGGCGGCGGAGGAACAGGGCGTACCGCCGGAGAAGCTGGCCGGGACCATCCAGAACGACATCCTCAAGGAGTTCATGGTCCGCAACACCTACATCTATCCGCCGTCGCCGTCGATGCGGATCATCTCCGACATCTTCGCGTACACCTCGCAGCGGATGCCGCGCTACAACTCCATCTCCATCTCCGGCTACCACATCCAGGAGGCGGGCGCGACGGCCGACCTGGAGCTGGCGTACACCCTCGCCGACGGTGTGGAGTACATCCGGGCGGGCCGTGAAGCCGGCCTGGACGTGGACGCGTTCGCGCCCCGGCTCTCCTTCTTCTGGGCGATCGGCATGAACTTCTTCATGGAGATCGCCAAGCTGCGGGCGGCCCGCCTGCTGTGGGCGAAGCTGGTGAAGCAGTTCGACCCGCAGAACGCCAAGTCGCTGTCCCTGCGGACCCATTCGCAGACCTCGGGCTGGTCGCTGACCGCGCAGGACGTGTTCAACAACGTCACCCGCACCTGCGTCGAGGCGATGGCGGCCACCCAGGGCCACACCCAGTCGCTGCACACCAACGCCCTCGACGAGGCGCTCGCGCTGCCCACCGACTTCTCGGCGCGCATCGCCCGCAACACCCAGCTCCTCATCCAGCAGGAGTCCGGTACGACCCGGGTCATCGACCCGTGGGGCGGCAGCGCGTACGTGGAGAAGCTGACGTACGACCTGGCGCGCCGGGCCTGGCAGCACATCCAGGAGGTCGAGGCGGCCGGCGGCATGGCCAAGGCCATCGACGCGGGCATCCCCAAGCTGCGCATCGAGGAGGCGGCGGCCCGTACCCAGGCCCGTATCGACTCCGGGCGCCAGCCGGTGATCGGGGTCAACAAGTACCGTGTCGAGACCGACGAGCAGATCGACGTCCTCAAGGTCGACAACTCCTCGGTGCGCACCCAGCAGATCGAGAAGCTGCGGCGGCTGCGCGCGGAGCGCGACGAGCAGGCGTGCCAGGACTCGCTGGAGGCGCTCACCCGGGCCGCCGGCGGCGAGGGCAACCTGCTGGAGCTGGCGGTGAACGCGGCCCGCGCCAAGGCCACCGTCGGGGAGATCTCGGACGCCCTGGAGAAGGTGTACGGGCGGCACGCGAGCCAGATCCGTACGATCTCCGGCGTGTACCGCAACGAAGCCGGCGAGTCCCCGTCCGTGGACCGCACCCGTACCCTCGTGTCCGACTTCGCCGAGGAGGAGGGCCGCAGGCCGCGCATCCTGGTCGCCAAGATGGGCCAGGACGGCCACGACCGCGGCCAGAAGGTCATCGCCACCGCCTTCGCCGACCTCGGCTTCGACGTCGACGTCGGCCCCCTGTTCCAGACGCCGGCCGAGGTGGCCCGGCAGGCCGTCGAGGCGGACGTGCACATCGTCGGCGTCTCCTCGCTGGCGGCGGGCCATCTCACCCTCGTACCGGCGCTCAGGGAGCAGCTGGCCGAGGAGGGGCGCGAGGACATCATGATCGTGGTCGGCGGAGTGATCCCGCCGCAGGACGTTCCGACGCTCCTGGAGATGGGCGCGGCCGCCGTCTTCCCGCCGGGGACGGTGATCCCGGACGCGGCGTACGACCTGGTCAAGCGACTGTCGGACGACCTCGGGCACGACCTGTGATCGATGTCGACGCGTATGTGAAGGGTGTGCTCGACGGCAAGCGTGCGCTCGTCGCTCGCGCCATCACGCTCGTCGAGTCGACCCGGCCCCGACACCGGGCGCTGGCACAGGAGTTGCTGACCGAACTGCTCCCGCACAGCGGCCGGGCCCGGCGGATCGGGATCAGCGGGGTGCCCGGGGTGGGCAAGTCGACGTTCATCGACGCGTTCGGCACCCTGCTCACCGGTCTGGGACATCGGGTCGCGGTCCTCGCCGTCGACCCGTCGTCGAGTCGTACGGGCGGCTCCATCCTGGGCGACAAGACCCGGATGGAACGCCTCGCCGTGGACCCGGCGGCGTTCGTGCGCCCCTCCCCCAGCGCGGGCACGCTCGGCGGCGTCGCCAAGGCGACCCGCGAGTCGATGGTCGTGATGGAGGCGGCCGGCTACGACGTGGTCCTGGTCGAGACGGTCGGTGTCGGCCAGTCCGAGACCGCCGTGGCGAACATGGTCGACTCCTTCCTGCTGCTCTCCCTCGCCCGTACCGGCGACCAGCTCCAGGGCATCAAGAAGGGCGTCCTGGAGCTGGCCGACGTGATCGCCGTCAACAAGGCGGACGGGCCGCACCAGCGGGACGCGCAGGCCGCGGCACGGGAGTTGGCGGGTGCGCTGCGGCTGATGCACGGCAAGGACGCGTTCTGGACGCCGCCGGTGCTGAGTTGCAGCGCGCGGGAGGCGACGGGCCTGGACACCGTGTGGGAGCGGCTCGAGCAGCACCGCACGCTGCTGGACTCCACCGGGCGGCTCGCCGCCAAGCGCCGTGACCAGCAGGTCGACTGGACGTGGAGCATGGTCCGCGACGAACTCCTCGGCCGGCTCCACGCCGATCCCGCGGTACGCGCGCTGGCACCCGGGCTCGAACAGCAGGTCAGGAAGGGCGAGTTGACGGCCACACTGGCCGCGGAGCGGATTCTCGGGGCGTTCGGCGAGAGCTGATCCCGCCCTGGGCGGGGCGGGGTCGACTCGCTTCGGCGCAGGGCGACGGCGGGCACCGTTCTCATGCGCCTGGCCTGCCGTTCCGTCGCTCCTCGCCCAGGCGGGCGTAGTACTCGATGAGTTCGGGGGCGTCCACCGTGGCGGGGTTGACGACCTGTTCCGCCGGGGCGCCCTGGAGCAGCCGTTTCACGGGGACCTCCAGCTTCTTGCCGGTGCGGGTGTGCGGGACGGCCGGGACCCGGAGGATCTCGTCGGGGACGTGGCGGGGTGAGGCGCCGGTGCGGATGGCGTCGCGGATCCGGTCGCGCAGGGCGTCGTCGAGTTCGACGCCGGCCGCCGGGACCACGAACAGCGGCATCCAGTAGCCGCCGTCGGGTTCCTCCGCGCCGATGACCAGGGCCTCGGTGATCTCCGGGAGGCGTTCGACGATGTCGTGGATGTCGGCGCTGCCGAGGCGTACCGTTGCGGTTGAGGGTGGAGTCGGAGCGGCCGTGCACGACGACCGAGCCGTGCGAGGTGAGGGTGATCCGGTCGCCGTGCCGCCACACTCCGGGGTACGCCGAGAAGTAGGCGTCGTGGTAGCGGCTGCCGTCGGGATCGTTCCAGAAGTACAGCGGCATGGACGGCATCGGGCGGGTGACGACCAGCTCGCCGACCTCGTCGACGGCCGGGCGTCCCTCGGTGTCGTACGCGGCCAGCGCCACGCCCAGGGAGGGGGCGGACAACTCCCCCGCCCAGACCGGGGTGTTGGGGGAACTGCCCGCGAAGCCCGACACGACGTCCGTGCCGCCGCTGGTGGAGGCGAGCAGGACCAAGCAGGTACTGGGGGCTGGTGCCGAAGAGGGTGACGCGGTGCCGGGCGGCCAGCCGCCACAGGATGTCCGGCTCGGTGAGCAGAGGGGCTCGCGCCGAGGAAGTCACGGGTGGCGGGCGGGCCCCACTGGGCCAGGCCGCTGGTCGACATCGGGGCCCAGCCGGGTTCGAGGTCGCAGGAGAACAGGTCGCCGTCGGCGAAGTGCTCCAGCATGAAGCGGTCGGGATCGCGCCAGTAGTCGAAGAGCTGGCTGCCCTGGACGTGGCGCCCGATCCCCCAACTCCGTTCGTATCCGCGCTCGCCCAGGTATTCGCCGCCGGCGGCGAGGGAGTCCAGGTCGGTGACCTGGTAGGCGGAGTGGACGTAGCCGGTGCCGGGCCCGAGGTGCATGGCCAGGGTGTGGTGGTCGACGGCCAGGCCGCCCTGGTCGCAGCGGATGAACGCCATCGTCGGACCGCGGCCGCGCTGCCCGTCCAGGAACAGGAAGTCGGACACGATCATCCCGAGGGTGTCCAGGTACCAGTCCAGGGCCCGGGCGAACACCCGGGTCTCCAGCACCACATGGCCGAGGCGCTGGATCCGGGACGGCTCGCGCGGCGGACGCTGGGTGGCGTTCGTACGACGGTGGTCCGTGCCGAAGTTCAGCACCAGCGGCCGCCGGCCCGGCAGTTCCGGCAGCCGCTCGGCGCAGTGCACCACGCGGACCGGGAAGCCCGAGGGGTCGAGCAGGTCGACCGAGCGACCGCCGCCGGGGACGTCCGCCTCCCGCACGGACGTCCCCATGACCCGGGCCAGCCGGTCGACGTCGGCCCGCTCGGCGGCTCGGAAGGCCGGACCGATGAAGCGGGACGTGCGCCCCTTGCGGATCACCATGCAGGGCGAGCCCGCGAAGGTGCCGCGCAGCCACAGTCCGGTGTCGGTGCGGGCGGCGGTCCGGAAGCCGAAGTCCCGGGCGAAGACCTCCGCACGGTCCAGGTCGGGCTTCTGGAACTCCAGCCAGGCCAGGTCGGCCACTTTGATCACCGGGTTCCGGGAGCGACCGGGGTGTTCGCCCCGCAGGGCGCCCTGCTCACTGTGGAGGTCCTGATGAGCCGTCTTGGACATGACGTCCTCCAAGCAACATTGCCATAATGAGGAAATCATCAAGTTTGACGTAACCCTCCGTCAAGGGGTTCGGAGGAGGAATTGATGGATCCATCAGAATTGCTGACACCTGCGCGACCGCGGCTAGACTCGGCGCATGTCTTCGCCAGCCCCGCCCCGCAACCGCTTCGAGCGTCGTCGCGCCGAGACCCGTCAGGCCCTGGTCCGCGCGGCCCGGCAGCTCCTCGCCGAGACCGGGGACACCGGCGCCAGCATCCAGGCGATCGCCGAGCGCGCGGACGTCGGCTTCGGATCGTTCTACAACCACTTCGAGTCGAAGACGGAGCTGTTCGACGCGGCCGTGGTGGACGCACTGGAGGAGTTCGGCCGGACCTTCGACGAGCGGCTGACCGGGATCGACGACCCGGCGGAACTGGTCGCGGCGGGCTTCCGGCTCAGCGCCCGGATGGCCGACTCGCATCCGGAACTGATGCAGGTGCTGCGCCGGCGCGGACTCGGCCATCTCCACTCGGAGAACGGCCTGACCTCCAGGGCCCTACGCGATCTCCAGGTCGGCATGGCCTCCGGCCGCTTCACCACCGTGGAGCCGGTCGTGGCCCTCTCCGCGCTGGGCGGCACGCTGCTGTCCCTGCTGGAGCTGCGGTTCACCCGCCCCGAGCTGGACGGGGACGAGGCCGCCTCCCATCTCGCCGAGATGGTGCTGCGCATGCTGGGCCTCACCCCGCAGGACGCCCGCGAGGTGGCCCGGCGGTCACTGCCCGACCTCGACCGAGGCCTCACAGCTCCGGGCGATTAATTGCACATCGATGAGCAATAACGTAGCTTCCTGCTCATCGATGTGCAATTGATCGGTGCCGCCCTCGCCCGGGACCGGCGTCGGGCTGCCTGAAGGAGAGCTCATGCAGGAACACGAGTACGGCGACGCCACGTCGTACGCGTCCCGTCCGCCCAGCCGCTTCCGCCGCCCCGCAGTCGTCGCGGGCGCCGCCGCGCTCACGCTGGTCCTGGTCCCCGTGGTGGCCGACCGTCTCGCTGCGACGCGCGTCGAGGCGAACACCGCGCAGGCGTTCCAGGAAGGCATGGACACGCCCCGGCGGCCCGAGGTCCACGTCCGCGGCTTCCCCGTCCTGACCCAGATGGCCTCCGGATCCCTGCGGCACGTGGACATCACCGCGCACGACATACCCGCCGACGGTTCCACCCGTCCGCTGCCGGTGTCCGAGCTGGACCTCCGGCTGAACGGGCTCACGAGGTCCGCCGACGACACCGCGGCACGGGCCCGCAGCGCGCAGGCGACCGCGTATCTGACGTACGCCGATGTCTCGGACGCCCTGGGCCTGGAGCTCTCCCGGGGCAGCGGCGCCGGCCAGGTCGCCGCGAGGATCCGGATACCGTTCGGCGACGAGGTCACCGTCACGGCGCGTGTCTCGGCGGTCTCCGGCAACCGTGTCGCCTTCGAGGACTTCCAGGTCACGGGCGGGCTGCTGCCCGACGCGGGGCGGAAGCTGCTCGACACGGTCTTCGACCGTCCGATCCAGCTGGAGAGCATCCCCGACGGTCTGACCCTGCGCTCGGTCACCACCTCGGCGGACGGGCTGACCGCCCGGTTCTCCGGCAGGTCCGTCACCTTCCATCCGGAGCGCCTGAGCGCTTGAGCGCCAGAGCGATCGAGCGGCACGGGGCCTCGCCGCCGCAGTGCCCGTTCGCTCTTCAGACGTCGAGGCCACCGCGTTTGATCAGCCGGCTCGCGATCACGTTGCGCTGGATCTCGTTGGTGCCCTCGCCGACGATCATCAACGGGGCGTCGCGGAAGTAGCGTTCGACGTCGAACTCGGTGGAGTAGCCGTAACCGCCGTGGATGCGGACGGCGTTGAGGGCGATCTGCATCGCCGTCTCGGAGGCGAACAGTTTCGCCATCCCGGCCTCCATGTCGACCCGGCGGCCCGCGTCCGCCTCGCGGGCCGCGTACAGGGTGAGCTGGCGGGCGGCGGTCAGTGAAGTCGCCATGTCGGCGAGGTAGTTGCCGATCGACTGGTGCTGCCAGATCGGCTTGCCGAACGACTCGCGTTCCTGGGCGTAGGCGAGCGCGTCCTCCAGGGCGGCGCGGCCCACGCCCAGAGCACGGGCGGCGACCTGGAGCCGCCCGGTCTCCAGTCCCTTCATCATCTGCGCGAACCCCCTGCCCTCGACGCCGCCGAGCACGGCGTCCGCCGGGGCCCGGTAGTCCTGGAAGGACAGTTCGCAGCTCTCCACGCCCTTGTAGCCGAGCTTGGGCAGATCGCGGGAGACGGTCAGACCCGGTCCGTGCTCGACCAGCAGGACGGAGATGCCCCGGTGCGCCGGGCTCGCCTCCGGGTCGGTCTTGCACAGCAGCGCGATCAGCCGCGAGCGCCGGGAGTTGGTGATCCAGGTCTTCGCCCCGTCGATCACATAGCCGTCGCCCTCCCTGCGGGCGACCGTGCGCATGGCCTGGAGGTCCGAGCCGCCGCCCGGTTCGGTCAGGGCCATGGTCGCCCGGATCCCGCCGGTGGCCATCCTCGGCAGATACCGGCGTTTCTGCTCCTCGGTACCGAAGTGCAGCAGCAGCTTGGCGACGACGGTGTGACCGCCCATCGCCCCGGCCAGGCTCATCCAGCCGCGGGCCAGTTCCTCGGTGACCAGGACGTAGCAGGGGGTGGAGACCGGGGTGCCGCCGTACTCCTCGGGGACGGCGAGCCCGTAGACGCCGAGCTGTTTCATCCGCTCGACGAGTGCCTCGGGGTAGGTGTCGGTGTGCTCCAGTTCCCGTACGACGGGCCTGACCTCCTTGTCCACGAAGTCGCGCACCGTGCGGACGACGAACCGCTCGTCCTCGGACAGGGTGTCGAGAGTGCCCATACGGCGACGCTCCTCGTGTGCGGTGGCCGAGTAGCATCATGGACGCTCATGACGCCATAGGTGAAATACCGGATCGTGATACCCCCATGCGCGCCGCGGACGGCCACGCGACCGGGCGGAGGGCAGGGGGCGAAGGGCGGGCCCCGTTGGATCTCAAGCAGCTCAGGGCGATCGTGACGGTCGCCGAGGTGGGCAGCGTGACACGCGCCGCGGAGCTGCTGCATCTGGTGCAGCCCGCGGTCACCCGGCAGATCCGCGCCCTGGAGCAGGAACTCGGTGTCGACCTCTTCGAGCGGACAGGTCAGGGCATGCGGCCCACGGAGGCGGGCGCGGTCATGGTGGACCGTGCCCGGCGCGCGCTGAACGAGCTGGAGCGGGCCCGCGCCGAGGTGCAGCCGGCCCCCGGCGAGGTGAGGGGCATCGTCACCCTCGGTCTGCTGGAGAGCACGGCCGACCTGCTGGCCGAGCCGCTCGTGGCCGCCCTCGCCCGCGACCACCCCGGGGTCGAACTCCGTCTGATGACCGCCTACTCCGGGCATCTCCAGCAGTGGCTGGACGACGGCGACCTGGATCTGACCCTGCTCTACAACCTCGACAGCACCCCCTCGCTCAACGCCCGCCCACTGGTACGGGAGCGGCTGTGGGCCGTCGCCCCGGCCTCGGCGGGACTGCGTGCCGACCGCCCGGTCGCGTTCGCGGAGGCGGCCGGGCATCCCCTCGTCATGCCGGCCGCCGGGCACGCCCTGCGCCGGCTGATCGACGCGGCGGCGGCACGGTCGGGGGCCACGATGGAGATCGCCGTGCAGACCAACTCGCTGCGGGTGCAGAAGCAGCTCGTCCGGGCCGGCCACGGCTGGACGGTCCTGCCCGGGGTCGGCATCGCCGAGGACGTGGCGCGGGGTGTACTGAGCGCGGCACCGCTCGCCGAGCCCGAGGTGTGGCGGCGGATCGTCCTCGGCACCCAGCGGGCAGGGCGCACCCCGCCCGCCGTGGAGGTCGTGGGGCGTGAACTGGTGCGGCAGATCGACTCCGCGGTGGAGGAGGGGAGATGGCCGTCCGCCGAGGTCCGGCGGGCGTGACTCATGCGTACGACGTATACGGGCATCACGCCTCTCTATTGGGCAACCCCGGCCCGCACCGCCCATGATGAAACATGCAGCTCAGCACTTACGTGGAGTCGTGGACCCCGGGTCCGGTCACCGACGGGGACCCACTGCCCGCCGGCCCGGTGGCGGCCCTGTCGGCGGTCCTGGACCTGCCCCGGACGGTCGCCGAGGACGGTGACCCGCTTCCCCCGCTCTGGCACTGGCTGTACTTCCTGAGCCGGCCCGCCCAGCGCGAACTGGGCGCCGACGGCCACCCGTCGCGGGGGCACTTCCTGCCCCCGCTCCCCGACCGGCAGCGCATGTGGGCCGGGGGCCGCTGCGAGATCACCGAGCCCCTCCGCCTCGGCGAGCCGGCCGAACGCGTCAGCAGTCTCGCCTCGGTCGCGGTGAAGCAGGGGCGCACCGGCGAGATGGTGTTCGTCACCGAACGCCGGGAGTTCCGCCAACGCGGCCGGCTCCGTCTGGTCGAGGAACAGGACATCGTCTACCGCTGCGGACGCAGTGCGAGCCAACACCCCTCAGTCGTGGACGAGTTCGCCTCGCCGCGCCCGGACGGACCGTGGCAGCTCGCGCTGCGCCCCGACCCGGCGGTGCTCTTCCGCTTCAGCGCCCTGACCGCGAACGCCCACCGCATCCACTACGACGCCCCGTACTGCCGCGACGAGGAGGGCTACCCGGGTCTCGTCGTCCACGGCCCGCTGCTGGCCCTCCTCATGCTCGAGCTGCCCCGCCGCAACGCCCCGGCCCGCCGGGTGCGCTCCCTGTCGTACCGGCTCCACCGGCCGGTGTTCGCGGGCGAGCACCTGGCGGCCTGCGGCACCCCCGGCGACGACCGTGCCGAGCTGCGGATCGCCACCCACCGGGAGGAGCGGCACGCCACCGCGGAGGTGGTCCTCAGCGGGTGACCCGCTCACGTTCCTGGATCTCCTCCAGGGTTCCGGTGTGGAGTTCCCCCACCCGGCCGTCCGGAGTCTCGTAGGTCCAAAAGGCGTGGACCGTACCGGTGTTGAGGTTCATCGCGTGGGTGATCGTCATGCCCGACGCCTCCAGCCACCCGAGGATGAAGATCCCCGGACCGACCTCGGCGGCGTGCAGCTCCACGTCCTCGGCCACGCCCTTGTCCGGCCCTGCGACGGTCTCGTAGTGGAGCCTGGTGCCGTCGGGGGCGTAGGTGTTGTGGAAGACGACACCGTTGTCGACGCCGAAGCGGAAGGTCCGGCCGGCGTAGGTGAGGTCGCTCATCCCTGCGCTCCTCAGAACAGGCCGTTGGAGTGCGGGAGTTCGGCCGGGACCGGGGCGATGACGTCCCAGTGCTCGACGATCTTCCCGTCGGCCACGCGGAACAGGTCCCAGTAGGCGACCGGCACCCCGAACTCGCCTTCGGACTGGAGCAGGACGAGGTCGCCCTCGGCGACGACCTTGTGGACGTTCTTGTAGAGGAGGTTCTTGCCCTGCTCGGCCCACTGCGCGGCGGCGGCGCCGAAGCCGTCCAGCCCGTCGGCGGCCTCGGGGTTGTGCTGGAGGTAGGTCTCGGTGGAGATGTAGTCGGTCAGGACGGAGTAGTCCGCGCCCACGAGGACCTTCTCGGCGAACTCCGTCACCAGCGCGCGGTTGGCCTCGGTCCGGTCCAGGTCGGCCGGTCCGGCGGCGCCGTCGGTCTGGGTGCGGCCCGACGCGGTGTCCGTGACGACCGGCGTCAGGGCGTCCCAGTGCTCGGCCAGCTTGCCGTCCGCGTCCACGCGGAACAGGTCGAAGGCGACCAGCGGATCGGGGCCGAAGCCGTGGTACGTGCCGTGCAACGCGACCAGGTCGCCGTCGGCGATGACCCGGGCGCCCTCGTAGCGGAAGCCGTCGGGCAGAGCGGCCACCAGCTCGCGCAGCGCCTCCGGGCCGTCCGCGGCGAGGCTGCTGTGCTGACGGTAGTCAGCGGCCACCCAGCGGTTCACGGCGCCCGGGTCCTTGTCCCCGAACAGCTCTCCGGCTGCCTTGACGACGATGTCCTTGCTGCCCATCACAGGTCTCCGATCAGTGCTTTCCGGTGGCACCGTGTCCACCGGTCTGCCATCAACTCTCTCCGCGGACCGGCCTCGGCGCACGGTAGAGTCAGGCATGACTATGGTCGAAATCGGACAGCCTCCGGTGATCGAGCGGGGATATCGCAACCCCACTCGTCCAGGTCTGCGCCTGGAGGTCCTCACTTTCGCGGAGCTCGGAGAGCGCCTGCCCGGCGAGGAGTACCGGCGGGTGCACCGTCTGGACTTCCACCATCTCGCCCTGGTCCACCGCGGCACCGGCACCCACATGGTCGACTTCGTGGACCGCCCCTGCCGGCCGGGCACGCTGCTGCACGTCCGTCCCGGGCAGGTGCAGCGCCTGCCCACGGGGCCCGATGGCGGCCCCGCGGACCTGGCGGCCACGATCGTCCTGTTCACCCCGGACTTCCCGCCCCGGCTCCCCGCGACCGTCCGGGTGACCGACGACCCCTTCGGCCCGCCCTGCTGGCAGCTCGGCCCGGACGACCTCGACCGCTTCCGTCGCGCGCTGACCGACCTCGCGGACGAGTACGCCGCCCTGCCGGACCAGGATCCGGAGCTCACCAAGGAGCTCCTGCGTCAGCTGCTGGCCGGGGTCCTGCTGCGTATCGCCCGCCTCCCCGCTCCCGACGGCAGCCCGCCGATCCCGGCCGCGGCGGAGCCGTACCGCCTCTTCCAGCACGAGCTGGAGCGCTCCTTCGCCGTCGTGCGCCGGGCCCAGGACTACGCGGCCCGGCTCGGCTACTCCCTCAAGACCCTCAACCGGGCCTGTCAGCGGGCCACGGGGCACACGGCCAAGCAGCTGATCGAGGCCCGGGTCGCCCTGGAGGCCAAGCGGCTGCTGGCCCACACCGACCTGCCCGTCGCCGCGATCAGCAACCGCCTGGGCTTCACCGAGCCGACCAACTTCAGCAAGTTCTTCACGCGCGCGAGCGGGCAGACACCGGGCACATTCCGCGACGCGCAGACCTGAGACCTCCGGGCCGACGCACCGCACCCCCTCGGCCGGCCCGGCCGGTCCCCCTGCCGTGCTGACCGGCGAGCTCCCGCCGGACATCGGCACGCCCTCCAGCGCGCCCTCCACCGGACCGTTCAGCAGGTCCCGGCACCCGCGGACCGAGCACGCGCGCGCTCAACACCCCTCCTCAGAAGCTCAGTTGACCTCGGCGTGTACGGTCGTGGCATGGCGCGCATCCTGGTCATCGGCGGTGGAACAGGCGGTACGGCGACGGCGCTCGCCCTGCACAAGGCGGGCTTCGACGTCGAAGTGCACGAGGCGCATCCCGACTCGGCGGAGGATCTGGGCGCGTTCCTCACCCTGGCAGGCAACGGCATGCGGGCGCTCGCGCAGATCGACGCCACCGACGCGGTCACCGCGATCGGCTTCCCGTTGCGCTCGATGCGGCTGCTCGACGCGACGGGCGCCGAGGTGGCCCAGGGCCCGCTCGGCGAGGCGGACGACCCGCTCCTGCGGTTCCGCTGCCTGCGTCGCGGCGACCTCAACTCGGCGCTGCAGAAGGAGGCTTCCCGCCGGGGCGTCCCCGTCCGGCACGGCGCACGGCTCGCCTCCGTCGAAGAGGGTCCCGACCGTGTCACCGCCCGCTTCACCGACGGCAGCAGCGCGACGGGCGACCTCCTCATCGGCGCCGACGGCCTCAACTCCACCGTCCGGAAGGCCGTAGCGCCCGACGCGCGCCCCGTCTACGCGGCCCAGCGCGTCTTCTACGGCTACACGCGCGACGCCCGACCGCCGGGCGAGAGCGAGCAGTTCACCATGGTGCGGTGCAGCGAAGCCGCCTTCGGGTACACGGTGTCGCCCGAGGGGGAGACGTACTGGTTCGCCCGCGTGACCGACGACCCGCTGACCGCAGAGGAGCTGACACGCGGCGGATGGCGTGACCCGCTGGTGTCGCTGCTGCGCCAGGACACCGGCCCCGCCGCGGACATCGTGGCGGCCACCACCGGCACGGGCGATGTGCTCGTCACCAATGCCACCGAGATACCCCCGGGCACCCCCTGGCGCTCCGCGCGCACCCTCCTCGTCGGCGACGCGGCCCACGCGGCCTCCCCCGCGACCGGACAGGGCGCCTCGATGGCGCTGGAGGACGCCGTCGTGCTCGCCAAGTCCCTGCGCGACACCCCGGACACCGGCAGCGGGCTCGCCCTGTACGAGGCGCTGCGCCGCCCGCGCGTGGAGCACAACACGGTCGTCAGCGGGAGCCTGTCCCGCGGGGGCCGGGGCAGTACCGTCCCCCGGCCCCGGGAGGAGGACCTCCCCCGGCTCCTCGACTGGGACACCGCGGTGTCCGTGTGACCGTCAGATCCAGCCGTCGAGGGACTTCATGAACCCGTCGAAGTCGTCGCGGTGGATGGTGTGCCCCGCGCCGGGCACCGTACGGACCTCGAAACCGCTCGCCCGCAGCCGCACCACGTCGTCGTCGGCAACCAGGTGGCTGGGGTCGGCGAGCTGGACCAGGGAGGGCACGGCCGGGAGGTCGGGGACGAAGCCGGTGAGCGGGCGGCCGTCGAGGAAGTACGAGGTGTCCGCGTCCCAGTCCGCCAGCGTGGCCGCCTCCACCTCGACGTCCTCGGCCGCCCAGTGCGGGTTGAACCGCGCTATGTGCTCGCGGGTGAGGTTCTTGGCGGATGCGAACGCCTCGGGATCCAGGGGCTGTTCGGGGTTCCGGGTCGACCAGGCCGGATCCGAGTAGACCGCCCGCAGAGGGCGTAGCCGCTCCACGGCCAGGGAGAGGCTCAGCCCGCCGAGGGAGTGCCCGACGGCCAGGTCGGCGCCCGTCGGCAGCGTGTCGACGAGGTCGTCGGCGAAGTGCCGCGGGCTGTACTCGCCGCGCGGCGAGAGGCCGTGGCCGCGCAGGTCGACCGCGATGACCCGGTAGCCGTGTCCGGCGAGCGCCGGGCCGACGCGCCGCCAGGTGCGGGAGTCGGACATGATGCCGTGCACGAGCAGGGCGGTTCTGTCGCCGGTGCCCCATTCACGGGTGTGGAGTCGCACGTCGGGCCTTTCGTTCCGGTGGGTTCGCCGCGGTCAGTCCGCGGGTTTCTCCCATACGGAAACATGGCCGGCGCTGTCACTGCTGAACGGGTCCCTCGTCCACCCCTCCCAGCGTTCGCGCAGCCGCAGTCCGGCGAGCTGTGCCATGAGGTCGAGTTCGGCGGGCCAGACGTGGCGGAAGGGGATCTCGTGGTACGTCCGGCGCCCGTCGACGACGCTCGGCCAACCCGGTCCTGGAGCCGCCGGACGAGGTGAACCCGGCGCCCTGAGCGCGGAGTTCGGAAGCACCCGCGGGCCCGCGAACCGCTCTGCCGGGGCGAGGTCAGCGGCGGGCTCGTCGGACTTCGGGGCGGGGTGGCCGTATGAACTGGAGCGTGAGCGTGGCCGGGGGCTCCGCCAGGCCCGGCCCGCCTGCCGCGGCCCAGGTCAGGACGTCGTCCGTGCAGTCGTCGTCGCCGGACCAGCCGACCCAGGTGGCGCGGCCACCGCGGCGGCGCCCCTCTCCCGAGGGCTGGACCACGAGGACGTTCGCCTGGTCGCACGGGCCGAGGCAGTCGGTCGTACGGACGGCGAGACGGCCGCCGGACTCCGCGGCGGCGGCCTTCAACCGGTCGAGCTGCCACTCATGGTCGACGTCGGGATACTTGCTCGCGCTGCCGCAGCAGCAGCCCCGGCACACGACGAGCGTGCAGGGCCGTGAGGCCGCGGCCCCGAACACGACCGGACTCAACTCTGTCCCTCCCCCGCCGGCGCCCACGCGACACCGTCGGCGATCAAGATGCACACACCGCCGCCCGCCCCGCAACTCCGCCCGGGCGATCTCGGGGACCGCAGAAGGCTCCTGTGACGAAAGCGTTGACGGGGGAATGCCCCACTCCTATCTTCTGACCGACATAACGAACTACGTTCGAAATTACGGACAGGGACGGTCTCGTATGGTTCGGACTCGCCTCGGGAAACGCCGCAGACCTCTGCTGCTCTGCGTGCTGACCCTCCTGCTCGCACTGGTGTCGGCGACCCAGCCGGCGTCGGCGGCGGACGGTCGCCCGTACACCAATCCGCTGAAGTCGTCCAAGGGCGCCGATCCCTGGCTGGAGTACTACGACGGCAACTACTACCTGGTCACCACGACGTTCACCGGCATCCTCGGCATCCGGAAGTCGCCGACGCTGGCGGGCCTGGCCACCGCGCCCAATGTGCAGGTGTGGTCGGACACCACGTCGACGCGCAACACCAACATCTGGGCGCCGGAGCTGCATTTCCTCGACGGCCACTGGTACCTGTACTACTCGGCCGGCCAGAGCGGTGTCGCCTGCTGCGACTCGCAGCGCACGCATGTGCTGGAGAGTTCCGGCACCGACCCGATGGGGACGTACACCTACAAGGGGTCGCTGACCGGCTCCAATCTCACGCCGGGCGGCTGGCTGATCGACGCGAGCGTGCTCAAGGCCGACGACAAGCTGTATCTGGTCGGCAGCGGGTTCATCAACGGCAGTACACAGAGCCTCGTCATCGCGCCGATGAGCAACCCGTACACCCTCGCCAGCAACACCTTCACCGTCATCTCCAGCCCGACCCTGGACTGGGAGCGGTCCGGCAGCCCCGTCAACGAGGGGCCGGAGCCGCTGTACCGCAACGGCCGCACCTTCCTGACGTACTCCGCGAGTTCCTGCCAGACCGCCGACTACAAGCTCGGCCAGCTGGAGCTGACGGGCTCCGACCCGCTCAGCCCCGCCTCCTGGACCAAGAAGCAGACGCCGGTCTTCCAGCGCAGTGACACAGGCGGCGTGTACGGGCCCGGCCACAACGGCTTCTTCACCTCGCCCGACGGCACCGAGAACTGGATCGTCTACCACGCCAACTCGTCCTCGAACGGCGGCTGCGGCAACGGACGGACCACCCGCGCCCAGAAGTTCACCTGGAACGCCGACGGCACCCCGAACTTCGGCACCCCGGTCGCCCTCGGCACCACCCTGCCCGGCCCTTCCGGGGAGACCGCGGCGACCCCGACGTCGTACACCCTCGTGAACCGCAACAGCGGCAAGTGTCTGGACGTGAACGGCGGCGCCACCGCCGACGGGACCAACATCTTCCAGTGGACCTGCAACGGCGGGACCAACCAGAAGTGGAAGCTCGAGGACCTGGGCGACGACACCAACCGGCTGGTCAACGTGGCCACCGGCAAGATCGCCGATGTCGCCGACTGCTCGGGTGCGGACGGCGCGGACATCCGGCAGTGGTCGTGGCTGAACAACAAGTGCCAGCGCTTCCGGCTCGTGTTCACCGCCACCGGCGACCACGTCCGGATCGTCAACGAGTCCACCGGCAAGGTCGCCGACGTGGCCGACTGCTCCGCCGCGAACGGCGCCGACGTACGCCAGTGGACCTGGCTGAACAACACCTGCCAGCAGTGGCGCCTCGTCCCCACCACCTGATCCCGCGGTTCTGGAGAACTCCCTTGAGAAACAACGCCGTTCGTCTGCTTCTGGCGATGCTGGTGGCACTCGCCGCCTGCCTCGTCGGCCCGGGCTCCTCCCCCGCCCAGGCCGCCGTGCCCGACTCCCCCGCCGTGACCTACACCAACCCGATCGCGGAGAAGCGGGCCGACCCGCACATCTTCAAACACACCGACGGCTACTACTACTTCACCGCGACGGTCCCCGAGTACGACCGCATCGTGCTGCGCCGGGCGACCACCATCCAGGGGCTGTCGACGGCCTCCGAGGTCACCATCTGGACCAAGCACAGCAGCGGGGTGATGGGCGCGCACATCTGGGCGCCGGAGATCCACTTCATCGACGGCAAGTGGTACGTGTACTTCGCCGCCGGGTCCACCAGTGATGTGTGGGCGATCCGGATGTACGTCCTGGAGGGCACCGGCGCCAATCCGCTCACCGCGACCTGGGCCGAGAAGGGCCAGATCAAGACCACCTGGGAGAGCTTCTCGCTGGACGCGACGACCTTCGTCGTGAACGGTGTGCGCTATCTGGCGTGGGCGCAGCGCAACCCGTCGGAGGACAACAACACCAGCCTGTTCATGGCGAAGCTGTCCAACCCCTGGACGATCAGCGGGACTCCGGCGGAGCTCTCGCAGCCGACGCTGTCGTGGGAGACGGTGGGGTACAAGGTCAACGAGGGGCCGGCGCTGATCCAGCACGGCTCCAAGGTCTTCATGACGTACTCGGCGAGCGCCACCGACGCCAACTACTGCCTGGGGATGCTGACGGCGTCGGCGACGGCCGATCTCACCAACCCGGCCTCCTGGACGAAGAGTTCGTCGCCGGTCTTCCAATCGAGCGCGGCGACCTCGCAGTACGGTCCGGGCCACAACTCCTTCACCGTCTCCGAGGACGGCAAGTCGGACATCCTGGTCTACCACGACCGCAGCTACAAGGACATCAGCGGTGACCCGCTGAACGACCCGAACCGCCGCACCCGGGTACAGAAGGTGTACTGGAAGGCCGACGGCACCCCCGACTTCGGCATCCCGGTCGCCGACGGGGTCACCCCGCAGCGCTTGTCGTCGTACAACTTCGCGGACCGCTTCGTCCGGCACTGGGAGTACCGGGCCCGTATCGAGGCGAACGTCTCGCCGCTCGCCGACTCGCAGTTCCGGAGCGTCACCGGCCTCGCCGGCACCGGCACGGTCTCCCTGGAGTCGGCCAACTTCCCCGGGTACTTCCTGCGGCACAAGAACTTCGAGATGTGGCTGGAGAAGAACGACGGCACGTCGGCCTTCGCCTCGGACGCCAGCTTCTACCAGCGGGCCGGGCTGGCCGACTCGGCGGGGATCTCCTACGAGTCGTACAACTACGCCGGGCGGTACGTGCGGCACTACAACTACCTGCTGAACGTGCAGGCACTGAGCACCTCCACGGACCGGGCGGACGCCACGTTCTACGCCCAGTAGACGGTCCTGAAGGCATGATCGAATAGACTATGCACTGCATGTATAATCGCTGTGTATAGTCCCGGCATGCCTTCTGCGACCAACAAGATGAACAAAACGGGGAACAGGTTCCGAGCTGCGCTGATGTCGGCGGCGGCAGCGTCCTTGGCGCTGTCGCTGACCGGCTGCGGATCGCTCGACACGACCGCGCCCAGCGCGGCCCGGAACCAGGCCGCGACCACCACACAGGTGGCCCGGTTCGGGACCGTCGACTGCCGCGAGGCCAAGTGCGTGGCGCTCACCTTCGACGCCGGGCCCAGCGAGCACTCCGCCCGGCTGCTCGACATCCTCGAGGAGAAACAGGTCCCGGCGACCTTCTTCCTGCTCGGCAAACGGCACATCGAGAAGTACCCGGACCTCGTCAGACGCATGGCCGACGAGGGCCACGAGATCGCCAGCCACACCTGGGACCACAAGATCCTGACGAAGTTGAAGCCCGAGGAGATACGCGAGGAGCTGGAGCGCCCCAACAAGGAGATAGAGCGGCTCACCGGGCGGAGACCGACACTGATGCGCCCGCCGCAGGGCCGGACGAACGACACCGTCCACGGCATCTGCCGTGAGCTGGGCATGGCGGAGGTGCTGTGGAGCGTGACCGCCAAGGACTACACGACGAACGACTCCGCGCTGATCCAGAAGCGCGTGCTCGACCAGGTGTCCCGCGACGGGATCGTCCTGCTCCACGACCTGTACGACGGCACCGTGCCGGCGGTGCCCGGGATCATCGACGCGCTGAAGGCGCGGGGCTATGTGTTCGTGACCGTGCCGCAGTTGCTGGCCCCCGGGAAGGCCGAGCCCGGGAAGGTGTACCGCTGAGGCCCTTCGGGGCTTTCACCAGGCGAGCCGCAGACGGTACGGGGAGCGGTGGATCATCGTGGGCCGCATCTCGACCGGCTGGTCGTCCGCCAGCCGCAGCCCGGGCAGGCGCCTCGTCAGCTCCTCCAGAGTGAGCCGGAGTTGCTCGCGGGCGAGCTGGGAGCCGGGGCAGCCGTGCACACCGAACCCGAAGGCGACATGGCGGCCCGGAGCACGGGTGATGTCGAACTCGTCGGCGCGCGGATGGCGGGCGGCGTCCCGGTTGGCGCCGCCGAAGGCCACGAACACCGTCGCCCCGGGCGGCAGTTCGGTACCGGCGACCGTGACGGGGCCGGTGGTGACCCGGCGGAACCCCTGCAGGGCGCTGTCGTAGCGGGCGGCCTCCTCGACGGCCGCCGGAATCCGCTCGGGCTCGGCGCACAGCAGCTCCCACTGCGCCCGGTGCCGCAGCAGGTGCAGGACCGTCGTCCCGATGAGCGCGGTGGTGGTGAGATGCCCGGCGATCAGCAGGTTCTGAAGGTGGGCGACGAGTTCGTGCCGGTGCTCCAGGGTGAGGTCACCGGGTTCGGCGACGGAGCCGACGAGCTCCGTGCACAGGTCCTCGCGGGGCTCGGCGTGCCGTTCCCGCACATACCGGTCCAGCGTGTGCTGCATCGCGACGACGTCCTCGGCGGCCGCGACCTGCTCGGCCTCCTCCAGCGGACGGAACAGCAGCTCTTCGGCGCGATGGCCGCCGTGCACGACGCCGGGCACGTCCTCGGGATCGAGGCCGACGACGCGGCCGATGACGTCGCCGGGAAGCTTTCCGGCGTACGCCGACATCAGCTCGACCTCGCCGTCCTTGGCGAACCCCTCGACCAGGTCGGCGGCGCGCCCGGCGGCGTACGGCAGGACGGCGGCGACCCGCGCCGGCGAGAGCCCGCGGACGATCGGCGCGCGCAGCTCCTGATGCCGGGCGCCGTCGGAGGTGACGACGACGGGCCGCCCGCCGAAGCCGCCGCCGAGGACGGCGAGCGCGGCGGGTGAGGGCAGCACGTCCGGGACGAGCGCGTTGGCCGACGAGAAGTCCTCGGGCCGGCGGAGGACTTCTCGCACATCGGCGTCCCGGGCGACCAGCCAGGCGTCCAGCTCGTCGAGGTACGCCAGTCCGTCGGCGTGCCGCGCCCGCGCGTAGTGCGGATAGGGGTCGCGCTGCAACTCGTCGCGTCTGCCCGGCAGTTCACGGTCCACGGGACGCCCTCCGGCCACTGGTGGTGCGGGGTCGCGCTCATGTTGCCGTACAGGTGTACGGATGCGATAGACGTCATGACGCCATCGGGCCATGCCTGTCGCCCCGTTCACCCGGTCAGAAGACGACGGACCAACCCTCCCGTGCCGCCTGCTCCTCGGTGTACGAAACGCCGTGCGCCTTGAGCCCCTTGGCGTCGAGGAGGGTGATCTCGCCGCCGTGGTTGCCGAGTCGGGCGCCGTTCACGCCGAGCGGGACGACGAGACAGCTGCCGGGGGCGAGCGGACCGCCCGACACCGGGGACTTCTGGCCCAGCCGGTCCCCGATGCGCCAGCCGGTGAGGTCGACGGGGTCGGGCGAGGCGTTGAGCAGGGTGACCGTCTCCGCCTCGGGCGCGGGGCCGCGCGGGTTGACGAGCGCCGCGACGATCCGGACGGGCAGGCTGTCCGGCTCGGGCCGGTTGCCCTCGACGTCCTCCAGGGCGTGGCCGGTGACGTCGTCCGTGTGCCAGGACTGGCTCTGGAAGGCGAGGAAGATCCCCACCCAGCGGTCCTGGCCGGGGAAGTGGATGAGGATCCCGCCGTCCTGCCAGACACCGTCGTCGCCACGGAACTTCCGGCTGTTGCCCTGGTTCATGTGGATGTCGTGTATGCCGTTGCCGGGCAGGAAGCCGAACACCTTGTCCTTGACGCGGGGTTCGGGCCCGAAGCGCTCGCCGAAGACGTAGAGCCGGGCGTCCGGATCGGCGACGGCACGCCGTACGTAGTGATCGAGGATGTCGGCCAGGTCGTCGTCGGTGCCGGGGGCGTCCGGGGGCAGGGTGCGCATCTTCGCCGGGTCGAAGAGGTTGCCGCGCACGAAGTCGAGGTTGGGGCCGCCGGGGCCGGGCGGCAGGGCGTTCCACCCACTGCCGAGTCCCGCGAGCCGGCCCGTGACCGGGTGCCGGAAGTCCTCGTCGACGAGGTAGAGCAGCTCCGAGGGCCGCTCCTGGGACAGCACGTTGACGGCGGCGCGGTAGTGGACGTCCTGATCGTCGGTCAGATGGATCTGGTAGTGCGGGGTGTCGTCGGCGCCTTCGCGCCGGGTGTCGACCGCCCGTGTGATCAGTACGCCGTAGGCCTTCAGTGGCATGGTGACCAACTCCCCCTGGAGGCGGGCGGAATGCCCACCCATGGTCGGAATCGTAGGGGTTGCGGGCCATGGCGCGGAGCGGGTTCACCCGGTGTACGCCCGTCCGACGACCGCCGAGGGGGCCAAGTATGTGAGCCGGATATGAATACGGCGCTGAGCTGGCCGGATTCCCTAAGATCGTCGCGTGGTCACCTTCCTCCTCGAACGCACGGCACCGCTTCCCCCCGACGAGGCCTGGCGCCGCCTCACGCAGTGGCCCCGCCATGGCGAAGTGGTCCCGCTGACCCGCGTCACGGTGGAGACCGCGGGACCGACGGGTGCGGGCACGGTCTTCGTGGCCCGCACGGGGGTCGGTCCGCTCACCTTCGACGACCGCATGGAGGTCACGGAGTGGCGGCCGCCGGTATCCGGCGCGGCCGGACTGTGCCGACTGGAGAAACGGGGTCGTGTGGTGACCGGCTGGGCCGAGATCGAGGTCGGCCCCGGGCCGGGCGGGCGCAGTCGGGTGGTGTGGCGGGAGGAGCTGGGGTTCCGGTTTCTGCCCGGGGTGGTGGATCCGGTGGTGCGGCGGGTGGCCGGGTATGTGTTCGGTCGGGCGGTGAACCGGCTGTTGCGGCGGGGCTGACGGGAGCTCCCCAGGCGGTTTTCGCCCCCGCCGCCCCTACCCGTCCCCTCTTTGGGGGCTGCGCCTCCAGACCCCCGCTCAGGCTCTGAACGGGCCTCGTCCTCAAACGCCGGACCGGCTGAGTTGTACGGACCGGCGTCAGCGAATTCAGCCCCTCCGGCGTTTGAGGAGCGGGGGCGAAGAAGGCCTCGGCTCCCGCCACCGGCGCTCAGGCCACCGACCCGATCCGCCCCACCCCCACCGAAGTCGCGTCATGGTGGATGGGCGTATGCGCCCCCGTCAGCGAAACCCCGCTCCCCCCACGCCGGTTGGCGACGATCTCCGCCCCGATCGACAGGGCCGTCTCCTCCGGTGTGCGGGCGCCCAGGTCCAGTCCGATGGGGGACCGCAGCCGGGCCAACTCCAGTTCGGTCACGCCGACTTCGCGGAGGCGTTCGTTGCGGTCCAGGTGAGTGCGGCGGGAGCCCATCGCGCCGACGTACGCGACCGGCAGACGGAGGGCCAGTTGCAGCAGCGGTATGTCGAACTTCGCGTCGTGGGTGAGGACGCACAGGACCGTGCGGGCGTCGACCTCCGTGCGCTTCAGGTACTTGTGGGGCCACTCGACGACGATCTCGTCCGCGTCCGGGAAGCGGGCCGCCGTCGCGAACACGGGGCGCGCGTCGCACACCGTGACGTGGTACCCCAGGAACTTGCCCACCCGCACCAGCGCCGACGCGAAGTCGATCGCGCCGAAGACGATCATCCGGGGCGCCGGGACCGAGGACTCGACCAGGACCGTCAGCGGGGCCCCGCAGCGGGAGCCCTGTTCGCCGATCTCCAGGGTGCCCGTGCGGCCGGCGTCCAGGAAGGCGCCGGCCTCGGCCGCCACCGTGCGGTCCAGCTCCGGGTGGCCGCCGTAGCCACCGTCGTACGAACCGTCCGGGCGGACCAGCAGCACGCGGCCCATCAGGTCCTGCGGGCCCGACACGATCCGGGCCGTCGCCGCCGCCTCGCCCGACGAGGCCGCGGCCAGAGCCGCCGTGACCACCGGACGGACAGGGTCCCCCGCCCGTACCGGCGTGACCAGGATGTCGATGACGCCGCCGCAGGTCAGACCGACCGCGAAGGCGTCGTCGTCGCTGTAGCCGAAGCGCTCCAGGACCGTCTCGCCGTCCTGAAGCGCCTGTTGGCACAGCTCGTACACCGCGCCCTCCACACAACCGCCGGAGACCGAGCCGATCGCCGTGCCGTCGGTGTCGACCGCGAGGGCGGCGCCGGGCCGGCGAGGGGCGCTGCCGCCGACGGCCACCACGGTGGCCACGGCGAAGTCGCGTCCCTGCTCGACCCACCGGTGCAGCTCTTCGGCGATGTCCAGCATCTCTCGGTCTCCTTCACAACAGCGGTCGTATGGAACAGGGCGGCTAGTGCACGCCCATCCAGCTCTCAATGGGACTGAGGGCGAAATAGACGAAGAAGATCACTGTCAGGGCCCACATGAAGGCCCCGATCTCCCGCGCCTTGCCCTGGGCGACCTTGATCGCGACGTACGAGATGACGCCCGCGGCGACGCCCGCCGTGATCGAGTACGTGAACGGCATGATGACGACGGTCAGGAAGACCGGGATCGCCGTCGCGCGGTCCGCCCAGTCGACGTGCCGCGCGTTCATCATCATCATCGCGCCGATGACCACCAGGGCCGCCGCCGCGACCTCGCCCGGCACGATCGCCGTCAGCGGGGTGAAGAACAGACAGGCCGCGAAGAACAGGCCGGTGACGACCGAGGACAGGCCCGTGCGGGCTCCCTCGCCCACGCCCGTCGCCGACTCCACGAACACCGTCTGGCCCGAGGCGCCCGCGACGCCGCCGATCGCGCCGCCGGCGCCGTCGATGAAGAGGGCCTTCGACAGACCCGGCATCCGGCCCTGCTCGTCGGCCAGCTCGGCCTCCGTGCCGACACCGATGATGGTGGCCATCGCGTCGAAGAAGCCGGCCAGGACGAGCGTGAAGACGATCATGCCGACCGTCATCGCGCCGACCTCGCCCCAGCCGCCGAACTCGACGTTGCCGAAGATCGAGAAGTCCGGCATCGAGACCGCACTGCCGTGGAGTTCGGGAGCACCGCTCGCCCACTGCTTGGGGTCGATGACGTCGAGGGCGTTGAGCACCACGGCCAGGACCGTGCCGCCGACGATGCCGAGCAGGATCGCGCCGGGGACACCGCGCGCCTGGAGCATGAAGATCGCGAGCAGGGTCACCGCGAACAACAGCACCGGCCAGCCCGCGAGTTCACCCGCCGGGCCGAGCGTCACCGGGGTCGCCTCGCCCTGGTGCACGAAGCCGGCCTTGTAGAAGCCGATCAGGGCGACGAAGAGGCCGATGCCCATGGTGATCGCGTGCTTGAGGGCCAGCGGGATCGCGTTCATGATCATCTCGCGGAGGCCGGTGACGACCAGCAGCATGATGACCACGCCGTACATCACGCACATGCCCATGGCCTGCGGCCAGGTCATCGCGGGGGCGACCTGGGAGGCCAGGACGCCGGAGACGGAGAGGCCGGCGGCGAGGGCGAGCGGCACCTTGCCGAAGAAGCCCATCAGCAGCGTGGAGAAGGCCGCCGCGAACGCGGTCGCGGTGATGAGGGCCTTCTGGGCGAGCGTGTCCCCCGCCGCGTCCTTTCCGGACAGGATCAGGGGGTTGAGCAGCAGGATGTACGCCATCGCCATGAAGGTGGTCGTACCGCCGCGCACCTCGCGCGCGACCGTGGATCCCCGCTTGGATATGTGAAAGTACCGGTCGAGCCAGGACCGTCCGGCCGGGACGCGGGTGCCTTCTCCCGCGTCGTCGGCAACGGTCTTCGGCTCCAGTGACTGCTGGGTCATGTGGGCCTACTCCCAAGGTTCACAGGGGCACCCGTACCAACCGCTGCTGCGGCTACGGGATTTGGGAAGGTGCTTCGGCCGCACGACCCGGGGGACGGCCCGAGACGAACGATCAGATCTGGTACTGGGACATGCTTCAGGCGCCGCGAGCGGTGCGGGACCTGGTGCTCCGGGCGGCGCGGTGAAGTGTGACGTTCCCGCGCGCCGCCCGGAGAGCTTTGCTACGCCGTTCCCGTGAGGTGTTCGGGACGTACCGGCGTGCGGTCGAGCTCCAGCCCGGTCGCGTTCCGGATCGCCGCGAGGACGGCCGGGGTGGACGACAGGGTGGGGGCCTCGCCGACACCACGGAGCCCGTAGGGGGCGTGGTCGTCGGCGAGTTCGAGCACGTCGACGGGGATGGTCGGCGTGTCGAGGATGGTGGGGAGGAGGTAGTCCGTGAAGGAGGGGTTCCTGACCTTCGCGGTCTTGGGGTCGACGACGATCTCCTCCATGACGGCGATACCCATGCCCTGGAGCGTGCCGCCCTGGATCTGGCCGACGACCGACAGCGGGTTGAGGGCCTTGCCGACGTCCTGGGCGCAGGCCAGCTCGATGACCTTGACCAGGCCGAGTTCGGTGTCGACCTCGACGACCGCGCGGTGCGCGGCGAAGGAGTACTGGACGTGGCCGAAGCCCTGTCCGGTGCGCAGGTCGAAGGCCTCGGTCGGACGGTGCCGCCACTCCGCCTCGACCTCGACGCTCTCGCCTTCCAGCACGTCGACCAGGTCCGCGAGGACCTCGCCGCCGTCGGTGACGACCTTGCCGCCCTCCAGGAGCAGCTCGGCGGTGGCCCAGGCGGGGTGGTACGAGCCGAACTTGCGGCGGCCGATCTCCAGGACCTTCTCCCGGACCAGCTCGCAGGAGTTCTTCACGGCGCCACCGGTGACGTACGTCTGACGCGACGCGGACGTCGAACCGGCGCTGCCCACCTGTGTGTCGGCCGGGTGGATGGTCACCTGCGTGACGCCCAGCTCGGTGCGGGCGATCTGCGCGTGGACGGTGACACCGCCCTGGCCGACCTCCGCCATCGCGGTGTGCACGGTCGCGACCGGCTCGCCGGCGATGACCTCCATGCGCACCTTGGCGGTGGAGTAGTCGTCGAAGCCCTCGGAGAAGCCGACGTTCTTGATGCCGACCGCGTAGCCGACACCGCGGACGACACCTTCGCCGTGCGTGGTGTTGGACAGGCCGCCCGGCAGCTGGCGTACGTCGGCGGCCTCGCCGGCCGCGAGCCACTGCTGCTCCGGCGGCATCGGCATCGCCTTGACGCGGCGCAGGAGTTCGGCGACCGGGGCGGGTGAGTCGACCGGCTGCCCGGTCGGCATGATCGTGCCCTGCTCCATGGCGTTGAGCTGACGGAACTCCACCCGGTCCATGCCGACCGCGTCGGCCAGCTTGTCCATCTGCGCCTCGTAGGCGAAGCACGCCTGGACCGCGCCGAAGCCGCGCATGGCGCCGCAGGGCGGGTTGTTGGAGTAGAGGGCGATGGCCTCGATGTCGACGTCGTCGACCACGTACGGGCCGATCGACAGCGAGGAGGCGTTGCCGACGACCGCCGGGGAGGCGGAGGCGTAGGCGCCGCCGTCCAGGACGATGCGGCACTTCACGTGGGTGAGCTTGCCGTCCTTGGTGGCGCCGTGCTCGTAGTAGAGCTTCGCCGGGTGGCGGTGGACGTGTCCGAAGAAGGACTCGAAGCGGTTGTAGACGATCTTGACCGGCTTGCCGGTGCGCATCGCCAGCAGACAGGCGTGGATCTGCATCGAGAGGTCCTCGCGGCCGCCGAAGGCGCCGCCGACGCCGGAGAGCGTCATCCGGACCTTGCTCTCGGGCAGGCCGAGGACCGGGGCGATCTGCTTGAGGTCGCTGTGCAGCCACTGGGTGGCGATGTAGAGGTGGACGCCGCCGTCCTCGTCCGGCACCGCGAGACCCGACTCGGGGCCGAGGAAGGCCTGGTCCTGCATGCCGAACGTGTACTCGCCCTTGACGACGAAGTCGGCCCGCTCGGCGGCCGCGGCGGCGTCGCCGCGGAGGATCGGCTGGCGGTGCACGATGTTCGGGTGCGGGACATGGCCGATGTGGTGGTCGTCGCGGCCCTCGTGGACGAGGATCGCGTCCGGGGCGGTCGCGGAGGCCTCGTCGGTGATGACGGGCAGCTCGCGGTAGTCGACCTTGATCTTGGCGGCCGCGCGGCGCGCGGTCTCCGGGTGGTCGGCGGCGACGATGGCGACCGGCTCGCCGTGGTGGCGGACCTTGCCGTGCGCGAGGACCGGGGTGTCCTGGATCTCCAGGCCGTAGTTGCGCACGTCCGTCGGCAGGTCGTCGTACGTCATGACGGCGTAGACGCCCGCCATCGCGAGGGCCTCGCTCGTGTCGATGGACACGATCTCGGCGTGCGCGACGGTGGAGCGCAGGATCTGGCCCCAGAGCATGTCCTCGTGCCACATGTCGGACGAGTACGCGAACTCGCCGGTGACCTTGAGGGTGCCGTCCGGGCGGAGCGTGGACTCACCGATGCCGCCCTTGGTCTGCGAACCCTGGGTGATCTTGGTGGGCGCGCCGCTGGTGGGTTTCGTAGGCATGGTCAGACCGCCTCTCCCTGCCGGGCGGCCGCGAGGCGGACCGCGTCCATGATCTTCTCGTAGCCGGTGCAGCGGCACAGGTTGCCCGACAGGGCCTCGCGGATGTCCGCGTCGCCGGGGTTGGGGATGCGCTCCAGCATCTCGTCGGCGGCGACCAGCAGACCCGGGGTGCAGAAGCCGCACTGGACGGCTCCGGCGTCGATGAACGCCTGCTGGATCGGGGAGAGTTCGGTGCCCTCGCCGGTCTGCGAGTCCTGGCCCTTCGCCGCCCACTGCCGGGCGTCCTGGACGGACGTACCCGACGTACCGCAGGCACCACTCGCGCAACCGCCGTGCTCGGCGCGCTGCTTGGCGAAGTCCGCCAGTCCCTCGACGGTGACGACCTCGCGGCCCTCGACCTGACCGGCGGCGACCAGACACGAACACACCGGCACGCCGTCCAGACGGACCGTGCAGGAGCCGCACTCGCCCTGCTCGCAGGCGTTCTTGGAGCCGGGCAGGCCCAGGCGCTCACGCAGGACGTAGAGCAGGCTCTCGCCCTCCCAGACGTCGTCGGCTTCCTGCGGACGGCCGTTGACCGTGAAATTGACGCGCATTACGCGACTCCCTCCGTGCCGGCGGCGGTGCCGCGGTACGACTCCCAGGCCCAGGTCAGCGTGCGGCGGGCCATGATGCCGACCGCGTGGCGGCGGTAGCTCGCCGTGCCCCGGACGTCGTCGATCGGGTTGCAGGCGCCGGAGCACAGGTCCGCGAACTGCTTGGCGACCGACGGGGTGATGATCTTTCCGTTGTCCCAGAAGCCGCCCTCCGCGAGCGCCGCGTTCAGGAACTCCTCCGCGGCCTTGGCCCGGACGGGGGTGGGCGCCGCCGAACCGATGCCGGTGCGGACGGTGCGGGTCTCGGGGTGCAGCGCGAGGCCGAAGGCGCACACCGCGATGACCATGGCGTTGCGCGTACCGACCTTCGAGTACTGCTGCGGGCCGTCGGCCTTCTTGATGTGGACCGCGCGGATCAGCTCGTCGGCGGCGAGCGCGTTGCGCTTCACGCCGGTGTAGAACGCGTCGATCGGGATCAGGCGCGAGCCGCGCACCGACTCGACCTCGACCTCGGCGCCGGCCGCCAGCAGGGCGGGGTGGGCGTCGCCGGCCGGGGAGGCGGTACCGAGGTTGCCGCCGACGCCGCCGCGGTTGCGGATCTGCGGGGAGGCGACCGTGTGCGAGGCGAGTGCCAGGCCCGGGAGCTCGCCGCGCAGGTTCTCCATGATCGCGGTGTACGGGACGGAGGCACCCAGCCGGACACTCTCCTCGCCGACCTCCCACTCGGTGAGGTCGGTGATCCGGTTCAGGTCGAGCAGGTACTCGGGCCGCCGGTGGTCGAAGTTGATCTCGACCATCACATCGGTGCCGCCCGCAATGGGCACAGCGGTGGGGTGCTCAGCCTTGGCGGCGAGCGCCTCCTCCCAGCTGGCGGGGCGAAGGAAGTCCATGACCGGCTCTCTTCTGCGTCTCGTGGGTCGTACGGATCGAGCCAAACCGTGTGCGGCGGGACGGGCTCGTTCATGTGCTGTTTACGCGGAGTGGGCTCAGTACACAGCGGCGTGCTCCGACGGGGTCAGTCACGGAAACTCTGAAGGAGTTGGCTGGTCGGGGCAGGCATCTTGTAGATTCGTATGAACGGGGGTCCTCAGTAACCTCCATGTTTTCCTGTGGAAACGCGCGACACAGTGCGCGTGACCTGGGACACAGCCCGGAAGGCCGGGAGACGTGCCCTCAGCCCGCCTGGCGGGCCTCTGTCACCACAAGACCCTCAAAGTTCATCGTAGATTTCGAGACAAAGATCGGCGGCGACGAGAATGCGGCTGCGCGCACTGCTGGACACCGACGCGCTGGGCCTGCGGCTGCTCGGCGGCGAGGACGAGCTGGATCGCACCGTGCGGGGTGTGATGACCACCGACCTCCGTGACCCGAGCCGCTATCTCTCGGGCGGGGAGCTGGTCCTGACGGGCCTGGCCTGGCGCCGGGACGCCGAGGACTCCGAGGCGTTCGTACGGATCCTGGTGCAGGCCGGGGTGGCCGCGCTGGCCGCTGGTGAGGCCGAGCTGGGCGATGTGCCGGACGACCTCGTGCTGGCCTGTGCCCGCAACCGGCTCCCGCTGTTCGCGGTGCACGAGTCGGTGGCGTTCGCGACGATCACCGAGCATGTCGTACGGCAGGTGTCCGGCGAGCGCGCCGGGGATCTCGCGGCGGTCGTGGACCGGCACCGCCGGATGATGACCTCGGGCCCGGCGGGCGGCGGCCCGGACGTCGTCCTGGACCTGCTGGGCTCGGACCTGGACCTGCGGGCGTGGGTGCTGTCGCCGACCGGGCGGCTGATCGCGGGCTCGAAGACCACGGGCCCGGCGCTGCCCGCCGACATCTGCGCCAAGCTCGCCGCGGAGCACCTGGCGGCCGCCCGCACGGGCCGCCGCGGACCGCACCGGCTGCCGCTCGGCTCGACGACGTACTCGCTCTTCCCGGTCCGCAGCAGCGGCCGCTCCCCGCAGGCCTCGCGGGACGTGCGCGAGACGGTCCTGTCGGACTGGCTGCTGGCCGTCGAGGCGGACGCCGGGGACTGGCCCGAGGAGCGCCTGGACCTGCTCCAGGGCGTCACCCAGCTGATCTCGGTCGAACGGGACCGCAGGGACGCGGCGCGCACGGTCCGCCGCCGTCTGGCCCAGGAGGTCCTGGAGCTGGTCCAGACGGGTGCCGCGCCCGCCGAGATCGCCGCGCGCCTCCGGGTCGCCGCGCCGGTGCTGCTGCCCGGGCTCGGGGCGGCCCCGCACTGGCAGGTCGTCGTGGCCCGCGTCGAGTGGGACGGCGGGACCGCCGGGGAGATCGAGAGCGGCGCGGTCGCCCAGTCGCTGCTCGAGGAGATCCTGGTCGACCCGCTGTCCGCCGGGCCCGAGCACTCCGACCGCATCGCCGTGGCCCACACGGGTGACGAGGCCATCGCGCTCGTCCCGCTGCCGGCGGTGTCGACCGAGCACGACGGCTCGGAGGCGGGGATCCTCGCCGATGTGCTCCTGGAGTCCGTACGGGACCCCCTCGGCGCCGGTCTGGACGACGACGGCCGGGTCACACTGGGCGTCAGCGCGGCAGTGCACTCGGCGGAGGGGTTGCGGGGCGCGCTGGAGGAGGCGCGGCACGCCCGACGGGTGGCGGCGGCGCGGCCGGGCCGGGTGTGTGCGGCGGGCCACCAGGAACTGGCCTCGCACGTCCTCCTGCTGCCCTTCGTGCCGGACGACGTCCGCAGAGCCTTCACCGCGCGGCTGCTGGACCCGCTGCGCGACTACGACCGCCGCCACCGCGCGGAACTGATCCCGACCCTCGAGGCCTTCCTCGACTGCGACGGTTCGTGGACGCGGTGCGCGACCCGTCTCCACCTGCACGTCAACACGCTGCGCTACCGGGTGGGGCGAATCGAGCAGTTGACGAGTCGTGACCTGTCGAGGCTGGAGGACAAGCTGGATTTCTTCCTGGCACTGCGGATGAGCTGAAACCTGGCGGGGCCAGGTAACCCACGACTTTGTGAAATCCTTCACCCACCCCCTTGGCCGGGCCACGGAATTCGTGCTGAGATGCGGCCACCACTCAACAGCTCAATGGTGTGCCGGGGAGGGCGAGGTGGCGTATACCGCCATGTCTGGTAACGGAACGACCCCTGACGATCCACTCCAGACCGCGGTATGGCGGCTGCGCTCACGCGCGTGCTGGGTCGACGCAGCGGCGCTGCTCCAGCCGGTGGAGGCGGGATTCGCGCTGCAACGGGCGTCCTTGCTGGTCGAGCGATGTCTCTACACCGAACAGGGGTGGCAGGACGCCGAGGACGCGCTGCGGATCGCGGAGGCGCTGGCGCACACCGACGAGGAGCGGGGCGCGGCCGCTTGTGAACGCGGGCACCTTGCGTATGCCGCCACGCTGCACGGGGTGCGGGACCGGGCCGACGAGGCGCGGGCGGCGCTGGGGCGGGCGGCCGCGTTGATCCCTCCGGGGGCGGCGGGGCGGGCCCTGCTGGACTTCCGGCGGGGGTTGCTGGCGGAGAACCTGGCGCGTTCGCCGCAGTCGGCGCGGGCGGCGTACCGGAGGGCGCACGCGGGTGCGGTGGCTCACGCCGATCCCCTGCTGCTGTCCTTCACCTGGCGCCACCTCGCCGGACTCGCGCTGCGGGACGGCGAGTTGGCCGAGGCCCGGCACGGCTTCGCCGAATCCCTGCGGATCCGTGAGGAGTTGGGGTATCTGGTCGGCACGGCCCCGGCGCTGGCCTCCCTGGCGGACGCGGAAGTCGAGCCGGAGGCCTCGCGGTTGCGGGAGGAGGCTCGGCGGTTGTTCCGTCTGCTGGGCGGGGTACCGACGTGGCTGTCCGAGCAGTTGGCACCACCACCGGCGGCCACGGCCTGAGACGTACGGGCGGCGGTGACCGCGGGGTTTTCCTCGCCCCCGCCGCCCCTACCCGTCCCGTCCCTGGGGGCTGCGCCCCCAGACCCCCGCTTCGGCCCTCAAGGCGTTTGAGGAGCGCGGGCGAGGAAAAGCCTCAGCTCGCGCCCGTGAAGTGTTCGCCCACCAGCACCCGCACCACATCCACGTCCCCGGCGATCAACGCGTCCAGCAGCGCGGTGTGTTCCGCCGCGTCCGCCACGAGTTCCGCGCGGCCGCGGGAGGTGGGGGCGCCGACGAGGGGCCACTGGGCGCGGCGGTGGAGGTCGTCGGCGATCTGGACGAGCTGGTCGTTGCCGGCGAGGGCGAGGACCGCGCGGTGGAAGGCGCGGTCGGACTCGGCGTACGCCGCCCGGCTCCCGGTGGACGCGGCCCGCACCGAAGCCTCGGCGAGCGGCCGCAACTCGGCCCACCGCTCGACCGTCACGGTTCGCGCCAGCCGCAGCATCACCGGCACCTCGATCAGCGCACGCACCTCGGCCAGCTCACCCAGCTCCCGCGCCCCCCGCTCCACGACCCGGAACCCGCGGTTGGGCACGACCTCGACGGCGCCCTCGAGCGCGAGCTGCTGCATGGCCTCACGGACCGGCGTCGCGGACACCCCGAAGCGGTCACCGAGAACGGGCGCCGAGTAGACCTCACCGGGCATCAGCTCACCGGAGACCAGCGCGGTCCGCAGCGCGTCGAGGATCTGCCCGCGCACGGAGGCCCGCTGCACGACGGGCCGGACGGGCGGCTCGGCGGGGGGCCGGTCGGCACGGACCTGCGGGGCGACGGCGTCGTCGGTGCGCGTGCGCTCGGTACGGGGCTCCGGCACACAGCCCTCGGGGCGCGGCCGCGCCGCACCGGCCGGAGGTACGGCCGGCTCGGGACGGGGCCGCTCGCCGTGCGTGTGCTCGCCCCTCGCCGCCGTGAGCTGCGGCGGTACACGTACCGCCGGTGGAACCCCCGTCCCGGTGGAGCCCTGCGCGCTCGGCTTCACGGGTCCTCCTCCGGACGTGTCGGTACTTGGGGTCATTACGGCGGGTTGTTACTCGTCCGTCAAGCACCTTAGGCGCAGAAGCCCCGGGTTCAAATCCCGGCGATCTTGGGTAAGGTTAGGCTTACCTTCAAAACAGTCGTACAACTGTCTTGGATCGGTGGTCCCCGCATGACCGTGCGCACCTCGGCCCTCACTGACGCCTACAACCGTCTGACCGAGGCTTTCCCGGGACTCACCGTCGCGGAGCTGGACAGTGCGGACCCGGCCCCCCGGGGCGGCGGCTGGGTCACCGCCACCTCGCTCGCGGAGGGCGGAGCCGGCCTCGACGCCTTTCTCGCGTGGGACGACGCACAGGTGCTGCGGGACCACGGGCGCAGCGGACGCCCGGATGTCATAGCGAGCTTCGGGCTGCACCGGTACGCCTGGCCCGCCTGTCTGCTGATCACCGCGCCGTGGTTCCTGCAGCGCCGGGTGCCGCGCTTCCCCGTGACGCATGTCTCGTACGACCGGAGCGAGGGACCGATGGCGTTCGCCGTGCGGACCGGCGCCTTCACCTGTCTGCCCGGCGATCCCGCCGCCGCGCTGCCCGGCGCCCGCGTCGTCCCCGACGAGGAGGCGCTGCGGGCCGAGGTGCGGGAAGCGATCGCCGAGCACCTGGAGCCCGTGCTCGGCGGGTTCGGGCCGCGGATGCGGCGGCGCGGGCGCGCGCTGTGGGGCATGGTGACCGACGAGATCGTCGAGGGGCTCTGGTACGTCGCCCAGTTGCTCGGCGAGAGCGAGCAGGCGCGGGCCCAGCGGGAGCTGGAGCTGCTGCTGCCGGGCTCGACGAAGCCGTACGTCGGCGCGGCGGCCTTTCGGCAGCTGACGGGACCGCGCGGCGAGGCGCTGCCCACCCGGGACCGGGCCAGCTGCTGCATGTACTACACACTGGAGCCCGAGGACACCTGCGCCACCTGCCCGCGCACCTGCGACGCCGACCGTGTCGTCAAGCTCCTGGCCGAAGCCGCCAGTTGAGGACCCCTCAGGCGCGGGTGCGAGCGGACGTCCCGTAAGATCATCCGCGAACAGGGCTGCCACTCGGTTACAGGCGATTCACAATTTCCTCACCTGGCGCAGGAACTTTCCGTGGAACCACCCGTACGGGTAGTCTTATTCGAACTCAACTCCCGCCCCTCACGCGGCAGTTCGAGCAGAACGCCGCCCTGGGCATTCCCTTGCACCTCCTTGGCGGCCTCTTGCCCCGAAACCCCCTGAGGGCCAGTGGGATTGGGCCACTATGGCGGGCGTTACACGCCCTATCCCAATGCAAGGGACCCCAGATGAGACTGACCGACATATCGCTGAACTGGTTGCTTCCGGGCGCCGTACTGCTCCTGGGCATGCTGGCGGCGGTAGCGGTGCTGGCGCGCGGCAAGCGGTCCGCCGGGGAGCACGCCAAGACCGAGGACTCCTGGGAGCGCAGCGAGGAGCGCCGCAGGCGCAAGGAAGCCATATACGGAACGGCCTCCTATGTACTCCTGTTCTGCTGCGCCGCCGTCGCGGCCGCACTCTCCTTCAAGGGCCTGGTCGGCTTCGGTGAGCAGAACCTGGGCCTGGACAACGGCTGGCAGTACCTGGTGCCGTTCGGCCTGGACGGCGCGGCGATGTTCTGCTCCGTCCTCGCGGTGCGCGAGGCCAGCCACGGTGACGCGGCCCTCGGCTCCCGGATACTCGTGTGGACGTTCGCGGGCGCCGCTGCCTGGTTCAACTGGGTGCACGCGCCCCGGGGCCTCAGCCACGCGGGCGCCCCGCACTTCTTCGCCGGCATGTCCCTTTCCGCGGCCGTCCTCTTCGACCGCGCACTGAAGCAGACCCGCCGGGCCGCCCTGCGCGAGCAGGGTCTGGTGCCGCGTCCGCTGCCGCAGATCCGCATCGTCCGCTGGCTGCGGGCCCCTCGCGAGACCTACAGGGCCTGGTCGCTGATGCTGCTGGAGAACGTGCGCAGCCTGGACGAGGCGGTCGACGAGGTCCGCGAGGACAAGCGCCAGAAGGAGACCGCCCGACTGCGCCGCCGCGACAAGGAGCGCATGGAGCGCGCCCAGCTCAAGGCCATCAGCCGCGGTCACCGCGGATTCATCGGCCGCGGTGGCGGCCGGCCGGGCGAGGCCCAGGCCCTGGAGCGGGGCTCCGACGTGGTCTCCGCGGAGCCTGCCATATCGACGCCGGAGCAACTGCCCGTACGCTCACGGCCGTCCCTGCAGCCCGTCCGCAAGGGTACTGACCCCATCACCGTCGACCTCACCGCCGAGGACGACACCATGGCCCTGCCGCGACTCGACTCCCTGGAGCGCAAGCTCAAGGACCTCGAGCAGCAGTTCGGCTAGGCCTTCGGGCATCACGGGAGGGGGGTACGGCTTCACGGCCGTACCCCCCTCCCGTTCGTCATGGGACACCGGTGTCGTCCGGCTGCGATGTCATGCGGTCCCGGCGTCGAGTTCGAACCACACCGCCTTGCCCACCCCGTGCGCCCGCACGCCCCACGCGTCCGCGAGGGACTGGACGAGGACCAGGCCCCGGCCGTGCGTACCGTCGTCGGCGTTCGGTACGCGCAGTCTGGGCCGGCGGGCCACGAAGTCCCGTACCTCGACCCTGAGTCCACCGGGTCCGACGGTGGCCGTCAGAACCGCGTCGTGGTCGGTGTGGATGAGCGCGTTGGTCACGAGCTCACTGGTGAGCAGCTCCGCTATGTCCGATCGCCCCGGCCTCCCCCATTGTCGTAACAACTCCCGCAGCGCTCTGCGGACTTCGGGCACCGCCCGCAGGTCCGCCTTCCCGAGTCTGCGCCTGAGCTGAGACGCCTGCGCCTGATCCCCGGCGCCCGCGGCCACGTCCTCCACCGTCTGTGCCGAGAAGGCCCCGATCGCCATGGGACCGCCTCCTCGCGCCTGCCTCTTCATGACCCCCGCCCGCGTGCCGATGTCGGTTCCCCTCCTGCTCGAACACGTTCACGGGATCCATGCCCCGTCGGGCACGCGGCAGTCATGTCGAATCGTCAACGACCAGGTGTTCGGCCACTGTTGGGCCGCGCCGGAGCAGGGGTGGCCGTGCCCCGGGCGGGGGCGCGCGGGACGGCGGGCGCCGAGGATGGTGGGACGCGAGTGCGCGGTGGGGGCGCTCGTACGGAGCGACCGGTGGGGGGCGGGCGTGCCGGTGGTTCCGGCGGGTGGCATGTGCTGCTCGGCGCCCGACGGCCGCGCCCACCGCGAAGCGCGGGGAAACCGCTGGTCGACGCGGAGGTTCCGGTTGATGGCCACGAAGGGGCTCACGATCCGCGCCGCCCCGGCCCTCTCCTGCGCACAGCGGTCCGCGCACTCACAGGCGTCCCCGGGGAGGCGTACGCCCGCGGACCGTGGTGTGCCGGTTGGCGGAGGCGAGGCGGTGCATCCGCCCTCTCGGGCCGCGGCCGACCCGGTGGTCCGATCCGGCTCCGGGTCTGCGCACTGCGGCGACAGGGTGACCGCAGGGCCTCGCACCCATCGTCCAGTGCGGGCTGCCGATCCGGTCGTAGCCGGCGAAGCCATGGGGCGGCTGTTCCTGGACGCCCTGGGCGGAGCGGTACTCTGCCCGCCGTGGAAACTGGCCTGAACTCGCCGCCTGCGCACCTGATGTCACACAGCGGGAGCCGCCCTCCCGTACCCCCGTCGCAGGAGGGCGGCTCCGCTTCTTCGGTTGGTCTCAGTGGAGCTTGTTGACCGCGGTGGTGGTCGTCTTCTTGAACGCCTTCACCGGTGCGTCGTCGAAGTCGCCCATCTGCCCCCACTGCACGACGGTGACGGTCCGCCCGTCCCGGCCGACCGACAGCAGATGGATGTCGGAGGCGCCCCAGGAGGCGGAGGTGTGCAGACCGTGGACGCGGGCGCCCTCCTCCACCGGCAGCGTGCCGTAGTTCTTGTACGTGGCGTCGATCTCCGGGTCGGCCTGCTCGATGCGCGTGGCGCAGTTGCGCATGTCCTTGTTCAGGCGGTCGGCGAGGGCCTTGGCCTTGGCGGTGCTGCCGACGACGATCGTGAGCTGCTGGGCGTTGGTCTCCAGCTCGGTGGTGAACGAGCGGTACCGGGAGTCGTAGCCCGGCATCGTCTCCCGCAGACAGCTCAGAAGTTCGTCCGGGACGCCGTCGGTGACCTTGCCCGCCTTCCAGGCGGATGAGGGGTGCGGCGGCAGTTCGGCCGCCGACAGGAATTTCGGCGCGGTCTGCGGTGCGGCGTCCGCCGGTGCGGCGAGCGTCGCGCCGAGGGCGAGGCCCGTGACGGCGACGGCGAAGAGTGCGCCGGCTCGGGTGCGCTTGGGCATGGGTGTCCCCCGTGTACGAGTGAGTGCTTGGATGTGGAATGCCGCCGACGGCGGATGGTCGGTCCGGCCCGGTCGGTGCGACACCAAAAGCATCAGCCGTCACAGGCGGCCTGCGCAACAGCCGGCGCCCGATCCGCCATGGTGGAACCATCCCAGCCCGTCTGACGTGCAGGTATATGGGGTGCCTGGGATGGGGGCACCGGTCCGGGAGACACAGGGGGAACGTTGTCGGAACGGGACGGCGTGAACGAGGTCGCGGAATTCGCGGCTCTGCTCACGCGGCTGAAGGAACGCACGGACCGCAGCTACGGCCAGCTGGCCCGGCGTCTGCACATGAACACCTCGACGCTGCACCGCTACTGCGCGGGGGACGCGGTCCCTCTCGACTTCGCCCCCGTGGAGCGCTTCGCCGCATTGTGCGGGGCGACGGCGGAGGAACGGCTGGAGCTGCACCGGCTGTGGCTGCCGGCGGTGGCGGCACGGCAGCGGCCGCGCACACCGGTGGCGGGGGCCGAGCCCGCTCCTGATCCCGCGCCCGCTTCCGCGCCCGCTCCTGATCCCGAGCCGGTGCCGGTGCCGGTGCCGGTGCCGGTGCCGGAAGCCCAGCCGGAGGCCGAGCCGGAGCCGGTGCCGGAGGCCGAGACGGTCACGAACCTGGGCGCCCCTCCCGCCCCGCTCCCCTGGTACCGCCGTCGGCGGATCCTGGTGACGACGGCCGTCGCCGTCGCGTCCGCCGCCACCCTCGCCGGCCTGTCCGCCCTGTCGAACGACCGCTCCTCGTCCGCCGACGCCGTACGCCCCACCGATCCCGGCCGTACGAGTTCGGCCGCTCCCGAATCCCCGGGCCCCGGCACGTCGAAGAAGCCGAAGGACAGTGCCTCGCCCTCGCCGGACCGGACCTCGCCGCCCGCCTCCCCCGGCGGCCGTACCCCCGCCCCGTCCGGCTCGGTCACCGGCGACAGTCCCACGGGAGGGGCGGGTCCGGGCGCCGCCGTGCCCCTGACCTGGACCGTCAACTCCCATGCCTGGAACCAGGGCTGCGGCCACGACTACGTGGTCGCCGCGCCGCCCGCGCAGGTGCCGCCGCCCCCGACCGCCCAGGACGCCGCGGTCTGGGCGGCGGCGCAGGACGCCCGGCACGGCCGTGACACCAACGTGCAGATCTCGGTGCAGGGCCGGAACTCCACGGCGGTGGTGCTCGAAGCCCTCCGTGTGCGCGTCGTCGGACGTGCGGCGCCGTTGGAGGGCAATTCCTATGCCATGGACAACGGCTGCGGCGGAGCCCTCACTCCTCGGTTCTTCTCCGTCGACCTGGACGCCGACCGCCCCGTCGCCCACGCGGAACCCGGTGGTGACCCCGAGGGCCCCATCCCCGCGATCCAGCTGCCCTACCGCGTCTCCGCGGAGGATCCGGAGGTGCTGCTGGTCACCGCGAAGACCGCGGCCTGCGACTGCAGTTGGTACCTCGAACTGGACTGGTCCTCGCAGGGCCGCACCGGCACCGTCCGTATCGACGACCACGGCAGCCCGTTCCGCACGAGTGCCATCAAGGGGCTGCCGCGCTACTCGTACGACACCTCCCGCCGCCAGTGGGTGCCGTACGTTCCCTAGGGCCGTGGCACGTTACGGAGGTTGGACCGCGCCATCTGCAGCATCCGCCCCACGCCGCCGTCGAGCACGATCTTCGAGGCGGACAGGGCGAACCCGGTCACCATCTCGGTGCTGATCCTCGGCGGGACGGACAGGGCGTTGGGGTCGGTGACGACGTCGACGAGGGCGGGTCCCTTGTGTCCGAAGGCGTCCTTGAGGGCGCCGGCCAGCTGCTTGGGCTTCTCCACCCGGACACCGTGGGCACCGCAGGCGCGGGCCACGGCGGCGAAGTCGGGGTTCTTGTTGGTGGTGCCGTAGGAGGGCAGGCCCGCGACCAGCATCTCCAACTCGACCATGCTCAGCGAGGAGTTGTTGAAGAGGACGACCTTCACGGGCAGGTCGTACTGCACCAGGGTCAGGAAGTCGCCCATCAGCATGGTGAATCCGCCGTCGCCGGACATCGAGACGACCTGCCGGCCGCGGTCGGCGAACTGGGCGCCGATCGCCATCGGCAGCGCGTTGGCCATCGAGCCGTGGGAGAAGGAGCCGATGATCCGGCGGCGGCCGTTGGGTGAGATGTAACGGGCGGCCCAGACGTTGCACATGCCGGTGTCGACGGTGAACACGGCGTCGTCGTCGGCGAGTTCGTCGAGCACGGAGGCCACGTACTCGGGGTGGATCGGGACGTGCTTGTCGACCTTGCGGGTGTACGCCTTGACGACGCCTTCCAGCGCGTCGGCGTGCTTCTTGAGCATCTTGTCGAGGAACTTGCGGTTCTGCTTGGCCCGCACCCGTGGGGTGAGACAGCGCAGGGTCTCCTTCACATCGCCCCACACGGCGAGGTCGAGCTTGGAGCGGCGGCCCAGGTGCTCGGGCCGGACGTCGACCTGGGCGATCTTGACATCGTCGGGGAGGAACGCGCTGTACGGGAAGTCGGTGCCGAGGAGGATCAGCAGATCGCACTCGTGGGTGGCCTCGTAGGCGGCGCCGTAGCCGAGCAGTCCGCTCATGCCGACGTCGTACGGGTTGTCGTACTGGATGTGCTCCTTGCCCCGCAGCGCGTGCCCCACCGGTGACTTGATCTTCTCCGCGAACTCCATGACCTCGGTGTGCGCGCCGGCGGTGCCGCTGCCGCAGAACAGGGTGACCTTGTCGGCCGCGTCGATCATCTCGACGAGCCGGTCGATCTCGGTGTCACCGGGGCGGACGGTGGGCCGGGAGGTGACGAGGGCGGTCTCGAGCGGCTTGTCCGGGGCGGGGTCGTCGGCGATGTCACCGGGGAGCGAGACGACACTGACGCCGGAGCGGCCGACCGCGTGCTGGATCGCGGTCTGGAGCAGCCTCGGCATCTGCTTGGGGTTGGAGATGAGTTCGCTGTAGTGGCTGCACTCGCGGAACAGCTGGTCGGGGTGGGTCTCCTGGAAGTAGCCGAGCCCGATCTCGCCGGAGGGGATGTGCGAGGCGAGGGCGAGGACCGGGGCCATGGAGCGGTGGGCGTCGTACAGGCCGTTGATGAGGTGCAGGTTGCCGGGACCGCAGGAGCCCGCGCAGGCGGTCAGCTTCCCGGTGATCTGCGCCTCGGCGCCGGCGGCGAACGCGGCGGTCTCCTCGTGCCGGACGTGCACCCAGTCGATGCCGGCGTTACGGCGTACCGCGTCGACCACCGGGTTGAGGCTGTCGCCGACGACGCCGTAGAGGCGCTCCACACCGGCGCGGACGAGGATGTCGACGAACTGTTCGGCGACGTTCTGCTTGGCCATGGATCCATCAATCCACAACCCCCGCCGTCACGCCTCCCACACGGCGGCGGCCGTACGGTCGTCCGCGTAGCCCTTGACCCGCACCTGGGTGTCCGCGAGGAAGGCGGCGAGGCCCGGTGGGGTGGGGTCGGACCAGCGGCCCGTGAGGTACTCGCACAGCTCCGGTTCGCCGCGCAGGGGCTCCGCGAGGCCGCCGCTGCACATCAGGAGCGTGTCACCCGGGCGGGCTACCGAGGCGCGGAAGCGGAAGGGTTCGCGGGGCGGCTCGGGGGCGGCCTCGTACGGGCTCGGCGGGGTGGGGATGCCGAGGTCCATGGTGAGGCGGTCGCCCTCGGGGGTCTCGGCGGGCAGCGAGCCGAAGCCGACCACCGGTTCGCCGGTGACGTCCAGGACGCGCGGCTCGATGTCCTGCCACTCGCCGTCCCTGAGGCGGAACAGCCCGCCCTCGCCGACGCCGAAGAAGACGCGGGTACGGCAGTCCGTGTCGGCCGGCAGGAGCAGGCAGCGCAGGGTGGCGGAGTACTCCTCCGGGTCGATGCCCTGCTCGGTGGCGCTGGCGCGGAGCTTGCCGAGGCTGCGGTCGGTGAGCCGGTGCAGCCCCGACTTCAGGTCGCCGCGGCGGGCGGCGCGGAGGTCCTCGGCGAGGCGTGCGTGGCTGCGGCCGACGGCCCTGCCGATCCAGTGGCAGGCCTCGGCGGCGGCCCGGTGGGCGCCGGGGGTCGCACGGGCGCCGGTGGCCATCGCGACGAGGACCAGGGCGTGGTCGCCGGTGCCGAAGCGGGCGGTGAGGAGGGAGTCCCGGCGGGGTTCGCCCCGGAAGCGGGCGGAGTCGCCCCGCACGGAGGCGGCACGCAGGACGCAGGAGCCGTAGTGGGCGCCGTCGAGGACGGTGTCGGCGACCAGGTCGTCCAGGTCGTCGGGGTCCGCGGGCGGGAGGGCGGTGGGTTCGGCGTCGTAGGTCGGAGGGCCGGAGCCCACGAAGTCCAGGGGGCCGGGAGGGAGCGTGGGGAGGTCGACTCGGGTGGGAGTGCGGGTGGGTGGTGGTTGCGGGGGCGTCTCCGTGGGCGGGGGTGCCGCGTCGACCGGTGTTTCCGCGGGCGGGTGGGTCTCGCTCGCCGGCGCTTGCGGGGTGTCGGCGGGCGGTGCGGGCGGGGCGCTCTCGGGCCTCGGCGGCGCGCCGCCCGCCGCGAAGCCCGTCGGGCCTGTTGCCGCCCGCGTCGGTTCCCATGGGGCTCGGGAACTCGTCGGTGGGGTGTCCTCCTCGCCCGCCCTCGGCGCCGGAACCCCCGTGCCCGTGTTCACCGTCCCCGCCGCCGAGGCGAACCTGTCGTCCAGCGAGTCGGGCGCGGCGGCCGGGCCCGCGTCCTCGGTGTCGTCGTACAGCTGACCCCACCAGTCGTCCTCGTGACCGGTGGGCCTTCCCCCCTGCTGGCTCATGCCCCTAATTGTCCACCGTGCGGGCCGGATGAAAACGGGGCATCCGGAAAAATCGGCGACGCGCCGTGCACGGCGGGTGATCCACAGAACGGCCGTACGAAAAGAGCCGCCGGGCAGTTCCACCCCCCACGGGAGAACCGCCCGGCGACGCCGGGGTGACCCGGGCCTTCGATCCCCTGACGCGCTAGCGCACGTCGTAGGCCCGGGACACGGTCTGGCTGACCGAGTTGCCGTTCGCGTCGGTCATGTCGGCCCTGAGTGTGACCTGCTTTCCTGTCGCTGTGCTGTGGTCGACGTATGCCTCCCACACGGTGCCCTTCCTCGACGTCCGCGCCTGGGTCCAGGTCTCCCCGTCGTCGAAGGAGTACGCGAGCTTCACCGAGGTCAACGCCCCGGGCTCATAGCCCGCGTGGCCCCTGGCCGTGAGCGTGATCCGCTGACCGTCGCGCGCCGGGAGCGTCTTGAGGCCGTCCTCCGGGAGGTCGTAGCGCGGGAAGAGGACCGGGACGCCCTGGGAGTAGGCGTTCTCGTCCAGCGCCGAGCGGAAGGACCAGGTCGTCGAGGTGGCCGTCGAGCGCTGCCACACCCGGGCCGGGGAACCGAACTTCGTGGTGGTGAGGGTGAGTTCGTACGCCGACTCCGCGGCCGGGACCTCGAACACCCCGAACGGGTAGGGACTGTCGCCGACGGTCGCACCGTCCCGCTTCAGCACCATGCCGCCGATGTCGCCGAAGGCGCCCTGCACGCCCTGGTGCTGACCGTCGCCCCAGAAGGCGGGCGCGACACCGATCAGGTTGCCCTGGCGTTCGGCGGCGAGGGCCTGGTCGCCGTCGGCGTGGAGCGGGGTGCTCGGTGCGAGGACGCCGCCGTACCACTCCTCGGTCCGCTCCTCCCCCTTCCCGTACGTCCGCACGGGGTCGATCATGAACTCGCCCCAGGGGAAGCTGCTGGACACCTCCTGCTCCCAGCCGGTGGTGCCCGGCGTGTGGAACTCGGTGCGCTCGAAGGGCGCGGTAACGGTCTCGATCTCGCCGAACCAGCCGGTCGGTCCGCTTGGACGGGTCATCGACCGGAGGTCGACGTGGTCGGTGGCGGTGCCCGGCGGGAGCCGCGGGTGAACCTGGCTGACCTGCGGGTTCTCCAACCGTCCGGCACCCTGGACGCATGGGAGTGTGGGACCTCCTGCTGGTCGGCCTGGTCCTCTTGCTCGGCCTGTGCGGAGTGCTGGTGCCCGGGCTGCCGGGGTCGTGGCTCGTGTGGGCCGCGGTCTCGTGGTGGGCGCTGAAGGATCCGCGGCCGGTCGCGTGGTGGGTGCTGGTGGGGGCCACCGTCGTGCTGTTCCTGTCCCAGGTGGTGCGCTGGGCGCTGCCGCCCCGCCGTCTGCGCACGAGCGGTGCCACCCCCCGGATGGGTGTGTACGCCGGGATCGGCGCGTTCCTCGGCTTCTTCCTGGTCCCCGTGGTGGGCGCGATCCCGGGCTTCATGGCCGGCATCTACCTGCACGAACGCCTTCGCCTCGGCCGCCACGGCGAGGCGAGGGCGGCCCTGCGGACGGTCATGCGCTCGGGCGGCTCCAGCGTCCTGGCGGAGCTGTTCACCTGCCTGCTGATCATGGGGGCGTGGCTGGGAGCGGTGCTGTGGGGGTGACGTAGGGCCGCGGCCCTAGGCCGAGGAGCCGATGTGCCCGCCGGGACGGACGTGTTCGGATGGCGGCATGACCGAATTCAGCGAGGCCGAACGCGCGTATCTGAAGTCGCAGCGGCTGGGGCGGCTCGCCACGGTGTCTCCCCAGGGGCAGCCGCAGGCCAACCCGGTCGGGTTCTTCCCCCAGGACGACGGGACGATCCTGGTCGGCGGCTACGAGATGGGGCGCAGCAAGAAGTGGCGCAACCTGCAGAAGAACCCGAAGGTCGCGCTCGTGGTCGACGACATCGTCAGTCTTCGGCCCTGGACCGTCCGTGGCATCGACATCCGCGGCGAGGCGGAGCTGTTGGTGGGGCCGCACGAGCTGGGGGCGCATTTCAGTGAGGAGGTCATTCGGATCCGTCCTCGGCGGATTCACAGTTGGGGGCTTGACGCGGTGGAGGGGTCGTAGCCGTCGTCACGCTGCGGGCCGGTGAGGGCTGGTCGCGCCCGCGCGGCGGAGCCGCATATCGATACAGCCCCGCGCCCCTTTGGGGCGCGACTGCCCGCCCGGGTTTTAGAGGACACCCTCCAGGCTCAGCAGGGTCGTCTTGCGTTCCAGGCCGCCCGCGTACCCCGTCAGCGAACCGTTCGCACCGATCACCCGGTGGCACGGCCTGACGATCAGCAGGGGGTTGGCGCCGATCGCGCCGCCCACCGCTCGTACCGCGGCCCGGGGCGCCCCGATGCGTGTGGCGATCTCGCCGTAGGTCGTCGTGGCGCCGTAGGGGACGTCGTCCAGGGCGGCCCAGACCCGCTCGCGGAACTGCGTGCCCTCGGCCCGCAGCGCCAGCCGGAACTCCTTCAGCTCACCGGCGAAGTACGCCGTGAGCTGCTCCTCGGCCTCGCGGAAGAGGGCGGGGTCGTGCAGCCAGCCGTCCTGGACCGTGCGGCCGCCCTTCTGGTCCGGTACGGACAGGGAGGTCAGCACGCCGGTCGGATCGGCGGTGAGGAGGAGCGGGCCGACGGGGCTGTCCGCCGTCGTCCAGTGCGTGGTCATCGGGTCTCCAGCTCCCCTGCGGTGCGCAGGTGTCGTACGGCGTAGGAGCGCCAGGGGCGCCAGGTGTCGGGGGCGTTCAGGTCGGGCGGGGCCACGTCGGGGTCGCCGAGGGCGCGGGTTCGGACGACGGCGACGGTACGGGCGTCCATGCCGGGCAGGGCGAGCAGCGCGGTCTGCGCGTCGTCGCGGTCGGCGCCGGGGTCCAGGTGGACGGCGCCGTCGGCGAGGGCGGCGGTGAGCGCGCCGAGGGGGCCCTCGGGCTCGGCCTCGGCGAGGACCGCCGGTTCGGGGAAGAGGTGGGTGAGGCTGCCGCAGGGCGCGTCGAGCACCTTGCCGTACCGCTGCACGAGCCGCGCGGCCTGTGCCGGGCCGGCCAGCGCCCGTACCGCCAGCTCCGCCGGGTCGGCCGCACCCGGCGACCGCAGCCCCGGCCGGGCCGCGACCAGCGGGGCGAGCCGCGGGTCGGCGCCGAGCCGTTCGTCGACGGCGTACGGATCGGCGTCGAGGTCGAACAGGCGCCGCAGCCGCTGCACGGCGGTCGTCAGGTCCCGCAGGTCGGTGAGGTGGAGCCGGGCGTCGAGCCAGCCGCGCGGCCGCTCCTCGACGGCGACGATCCCGGTGCCGTACGGCAGCCGCAGCGTGCGCCGGTAGGTGCGCTTCCCCTCCGGTCCGCTCACCTCCTCGACGCCGGGCACGGCCTCGTCGGCCAGGAGGTCGAAGACGGCGCCCGATCGGTACGGGCCCCGGTAGGCGAGCCGCAGCGGCACCCCGGCCGCCGGGGTGGCCGTACGACGGGACGCGGGCGCGGCGTCGCGCAGCCGGCTCGGGGTCTGCGCGTACACGGTGCGGATCGTGTCGTTGAACTGGCGCACGCTGGCGAACCCGGAGGCGAACGCGATCTGGGTGACCGGCAGCTCCGTGGTCTGCAGCAGGACCCGTGCCGTGTGCGAGCGCTGGGCGCGGGCGAGGGCGACGGGCCCGGCGCCGAGTTCCGCGGTGAGCTGCCGCTGGACCTGCCGGGCGCTGTAGCCCAGCCGGTCCGCGAGACCGGCGACGCCCTCCCGGTCGACGACACCGTCGCCGATCAGCCGCATCGCACGCCCCACGACATCGGCCCGTACGTTCCACTCCGCCGACCCCGGCACGGCGTCCGGACGGCACCGCCGGCAGGCCCGGAACCCGGAACCCTGCGCGGCGGCGGCCGTCGCGAAGAACCGCACGTTGCGCCGCTTGGGCGTGACGGCGGGGCAACTGGGCCGGCAGTAGATCCCGGTCGTCTCGACGGCGAAGAAGAACTCCCCGTCGAACCGCCCGTCCCGACTCCGCACCGCCTCGTACCTGCTGTCCTCGTCCATCACACGGTCCAGTGTGCGGCCTGGACAAGAAGACGGCTGGCGGATTTCAGACACGGCACTGAGGCGCCCCCGAAGGGGTGCGGGGAACTGCGCGACCAGCCACAGCCCACCCGCACCCGCCGGACGACACAGCGAGGCACCCCCCTAGGCGCCCTACCGCACCCGCCCCCGCTTGGCCTCCATCGCGGCCTTCCCTTCAGCGCCCCGACGCTTCCAGTCCCGCCGAAGCTCCGCGCGGACCCTCGCATCGGTCTTGGCGACAATCCGCTGGTTCTCCCGGATCAGCTTCCGGTAACTCTCCAGGCGTCGCTCACCCAGCTCGCCGGAGGCGACCGCGGCGAGCACCGCGCACCCCGGCTCCGCCTCATGGGCGCAGTCGTGGAAGCGGCACCGCTCGGCAAGTTCCGCGATCTCGGAGAACACCTGCCCGACACCGCTCTCGGCGTCGAAGAGGCCGACACCGCGCAGCCCCGGGGTGTCGATCAGCACACCCCCGCCCGGGAGGGCGAGGAGGTTGCGGGTGGTGGTCGTGTGACGCCCCTTGCCGTCGACGTCCCGGGCCGCGCGGACGTCCATGACGTCCGCGCCGACCAGGGCGTTCGCGAGGGTCGACTTGCCCGCTCCGGACTGCCCGAGCAGCACGCTCGTACCGCCGGAGACGACCGCGGCGAGGACGTCGAGCCCGTCGCCGTCGTGGGCGCTGACCGTCAGCACCGGTACACCCGGCGCCGTGGTCTCCACGTCCTGGACGAGATGCGCGAGCGTCACCGCGTCCGGCACGAGATCGGCCTTGGTGAGCACGACCACGGGCTGCGCCCCGCTCTCCCAGGCGAGCGCGAGGAAGCGCTCGATGCGGCCGAGGTCGAGCTCGACGGCGAGGGACACGGCGACGATCGCGTGGTCGACGTTGGCGGCGAGGATCTGCCCCTCGGACCGCTTGGAGGAGGTGGAGCGCACGAAGGCGGTCCGGCGCGGCAGATACGTGCGGACGTAGCGCGGGTTGCCGCCGGGCTCGACGGCGACCCAGTCCCCGGTGCACACGACCCGCAGCGGGTCGTGGGGGGTGACGAACGCGGTGTCCGCCCGCAGGAGGCCGTCCGCGGTGACGACGTCGCACTGCCCGCGGTCGACACGGACGACCCGCCCGGCCAGCAGTCCTTCGGCGTCGTAGGGGGCGAACTCGTCCGCCCATGCGTCGTCCCAGCCGTAGGGAGCGAGCGCGGTGAAAACAGAGGTGGAAGTCAAGGGTGACCCTTCACAGGGTGGCCCCGGCGAGGAGTGAGGTGGTCAGCCGGCGGCCACGGAGGTGGACTTGATGAACTGAATGCGGGCAGCGCTCATCGCAGAGACAGCCATCGGTCAACACCTCCTCATGCGTACTCGGTCGACGCCGGAACGCCCCCCACCTTAGAGAGGTGCGCTCGCGGACGCCACGGGTTTTTTCGCCGCGCGACAGGACATGGGCACGTTCTGTCAAGAAAGCGCCTTCAGTTGGCAATGTCGCACTACAGGCGCCTGACCTGCGCCTTGCTCCTAATGTTCTTGGTAGGGCCGCCGTACGTCCGCCCACCGCGGATCTCCGGCGCGCACGGGGCGTACGACGTTCGGAGGCGGGTTCCGATTCTGCAAGCATCCGCTCTGCAAGCATCCGCGACGCGAGGAACGGCCGGTCGGAGCCTGAGGGCGTCGAGCTTCGTCGGCCGGCGGCAGGAGGTCGCGGAGGTCAAGCGGCTGCTGGCCGCCCACCGGCTGGTGAGCCTGACCGGGCCGGGCGGCGTCGGCAAGACCAGGCTGGCCCTGCACGTCCTGCCCGCGCTGGCGAAGCGGTTCGCCGACGGGATGCACACGGTCCAGCTGGCCGGTGTGCGGGACGCCTCGCTGGTGCCGCTCGCCCTGGTCGAGGCGCTGAACATCCGTGATGTGTCGGGACGTTCACCGGTCGAGGTGCTCGTCGAACATCTCGGGGAACGCGATCTGCTCCTCGTACTCGACAACTGCGAGCATCTGGCCGACGCCTGCGCGGAGCTCGTCGGGACGTTGCTGACGCGGACCGCGCGGGTGCGGGTGCTGGCCACCAGCAGACATCCGCTGGGGGTGGCCGGACAGCACGTGCTGGAGGTGCAGCCGTTGCCCACGCCCGCGCCGGGCGAACCGTTGCCTCCGAAGCCCGCCCTGGAGTATCCGGCGCTGGCCCTGTTCGCCGACCGGGCCGCGGACGTGCTGCCCGGGTTCGCGCTCACGGCGGACAACCAGGAGGCGGTGGCCGCCCTGTGCCACCGTCTGGACGGGCTGCCGCTCGCGATCGAGCTGGCCGCGGTCCGGATGCGCGCGCTGGGCGTCCGGCAGGTGCTCGACCGGCTGGACCGGCGGTACCGGCTGCTGGCCGACGCCGAGGACGCCCCGGCCCGGCACCGGACCCTGCGGGCGACCGTCGACTGGAGCCACGACCTGTGCACCGCTCAGGAGCAGGCGGTGTGGGCGCACGCCTCGGTGTTCGCCGGGAGCTTCGACCTGGACGCGGTGGAGGAGGTCTGCGCCGGCGCGGGCCTCGACCGGGACACGACGGTGGACGCCGTCGCCGGGCTGGTCGACAAGTCGCTCCTGGTCCGCGACGGCGACACCGTGCACGCCCGGTACCGGATGCTGGAGTCGATCCGGCACTACGGCCTCGACCGGCTGCGCGAGAGCGGCGCGGGCGCGCAGGAGGCGGCCCGGCGCCGGGTGCGGGACTGGTGCCTGGACTTCGTCGAGGAGTGCGAGCGGCGGTGGTTCGGCCCCGACCAGCCGGAGCTGGTCCGGCGGCTGTACGCCGAGTCGGACACCGTCCGTTCGGCGCTGGAGTTCTGTCTGAGCACACCGGGCGAGGTGCGCGCCGGGCTGAAGCTGGCCGGGCATCTGTGGTTCTTCTGGTTCGCGACCGGCGCCCTGACGGAGGGCAGGTTCTGGCTGGAGCGGCTGCTGGCCGCCGACCCGGAGCCGACCCGCGCACGGGCCCGGGCGCTGTGGAGCCTGGCGCTGATGCTGCTCAGCCAGGGCGACGCGGTGCGGGGCGGGCCGCTCGCCGAGGAGTCGCACGAGCTGGCCCTGCGGCTCGGCGACGAGACCGAGGCCGCCCACACCTTCTTCGGCCGCGGCGGCGCCCTCCTGATCAGTGGCGCCTACGAGCGGGCCCGCGAGGTGTACGAGGAGGCGCTGTCCGGGCCGCCGCGCGAGGGCGAGTCGATGAGCCTGGTCGGCTTCAAGTACGTCGAACTGGCCCATGTCCTCAGCCTCCAGGGCGAGCACGGGCGCGCCATGGCCCTGTGCGCGGAGTTCCGCAGGATCTGCCTGGTCCACGGCGAGCAGTGGATCCACTCGTACCTTCTGCGCATCCTCGCCTTCGCCGAGTGGTCCCAGGGGGACCTGGTGTCGGCCAGGACGCACGCCCGGGAGTGTCTGCGGCTCAAGCGGGCGGTCGGTGACGTGTTCGGGATCGGGATCACGCTGGAACTGCTCGCCGCGGTCCACGCCCGCGCCGGCGAGGGCAGGCCCGCCGCGGTCCTGCTGGGCGCGGCCCGGCGGATCTGGCGGGACGCCCATGTCGCCCTGGACCGCACCCCGTCCCACGGCCCCGTCCGCGACGAGGCCGAGGAAGGTGCCCGTGCGCTGCTGGGCGAGGCGTTCGGGCACGCCCACCGCGAGGGCCTGGAGCTCGCCCTGGACGACGCGGTGGGCTATGCGCTCGGTGAGCGGAGGTCACCCGCCCGCCCGGTGCCCGACAGTCCGCTCACCCGCCGCGAGGCGGAGGTCGCCGAACTCCTCGGCCAGGGCCTGACCAACCAGCAGATCGCCGACCGGCTGGTCGTCGCGGTACGGACGGCGGAGGGCCATGTGGAGCGGATCCTCAGCAAGTTGGGCTTCACCTCCCGCAGCCAGGTCGCCGTGTGGACCGCGTCGCGCGGCCCCACGCACCCCTGACGACGTCCCCGGACCGCATCCGACACGCACTGCACGAAAGGGAACCGGACATGACGGATCACCAGCAGCGGACCACCGCTCCCATCAAGCATCACGCCGGCATCCACTCCTGCGACGAGGAGTTCCTGACGGTGATGGTGCCGTTCCTCAGGGACGGCATCGCCGCCGAGGACGAACCCGACCCGGTGGCCATCACCACCCCGCGCAAGCTGGACCTGCTGCGCGAGGCGCTGGGCCGCGACGCCCGGCACGTGGACCTCCAGAACTCCGCGCACTGGTACTGCGGGACACCCGCGAACAGCATGGCCACCGCCCTCGACTACTACGTCACGCACGCGGGCCCGACGGGCCGGCTGCACATGGCGGGCGAACCGCTCTGGAACGGCCGCTCACCGCGTCAGATCACCGAGTGGAAGCGGTACGAGGCCCTGGCCACCGAGCTCTTCACCGGGGCCCCGCCGGACCTGATGTGTCTGTACGACACCCGCATCGCCCCGCCCGACGTCGTCGAGGCCGCCCGGCACACCCATCCGACCGTGCTGGACCGGCTCGGCATCCGGCCCAGCCCCCTGTTCACACCACCCGCCGAGTACGCGACCCGGGACCTCGCCCCGCTGCCCGAACCGCCGCCGGAAGCCGTCGGGGTCCCTCTCGCCGGGGACATGGCCGGCGCCCGCCGGTTCGCGGCGGAGCAGGCGAGGGCCCGCGGCATGACGGGCGAGCGGGCCGACCGCTTCGGGGTCGCCGTGTCCGGGGCCACCGGCTATGCCGCCGCCCAGGACCTGGACAGCGCGCATCTGCTGCTGTGGTCGACCGGGGAACGGATCGTCTGCGAACTGCGCACCCCGCACGGCCGTATCACCGACCCGTTCCTCGGCTTCCGGCCACCCGGCCCCGAGACGGGCCCGGAGGACGGGCTGTGGCAGACCCGTCAGTTCTGCGAGTTCGTGGACCTGAGGTCCGGGGGCGCGGCCGAGGACGGGTGGACGATCCGGATGGAGACGGCGCTGGCGCCCTCGGGGTGACGGACCGGGGGTGACGGACCCGGTGCGCGGAAGCGCGTAGTTTCCCCCGCGACCCACGGGGCTCGCCGACGGCATGGTGGAGGTCGAGCCGCAGGGGTGAAGGGAAACGACCATGCCCGACGTCCGTCCGCCCGGTCTGTCCCTGGGTGGTGGCTGTACGACGATCCTGGGGCCCGGGCGGTCCTCGGTCCGCCTCGCCAGGGTCGCCGTGCGGACCTGGCTGGCCGAGTACGGGCTCCAGGAGCAGGCGGAGATCGCCGAACTGTTGGTCAGCGAGCTCGCCACCAACGCGGTCGTGCACGCCCGGGGCCGCTATCGGCTCACCCTCTCCCTCGCCGCCGGCCGGCTGCGCTGCACGGTCGCGGACGAGGGGCCCGACCTGCCCCGGACACACGTCGAGAGCTCCGACGACGACAGCGAGAACGGGCGCGGCCTGCTGCTGGTCGACGCGCTCGCCGACCGGTGGGGCAGCGGGTGCGTCGAGGACGGCGTCGGCAAGGAGGTGTGGTTCGAGCTGGACGCCGCCGGCCCGGACGCCCCGGCCGGCGGTACGGGTCCGGCACCGGCGGCCGAGCCGAGGTGGTGCCTGCCCGGCCGGGCCACGGTGCCGATGGTGCTGCGTCTGACGGAGACCGTCAGGCCTTCGTGCAGCTGTGCCCGTTCAACGTGAAGTCGTACGCCGGGGAGTTCGTGCCCTGCCAGGAGGCGAGGAAGCCGAAGGCGAGGTCGGCGCCCGCGCGCACGGACCTGTTGTAGTCCGCGGCGGTCGCGGTGACCCGGGAGCCGTTCTGGGCGAAGCTCGCGTCCCACATCTGGCCGACCTTCTGGCCGTCCTTGAAGGACCAGGCGACGCGCCAGTCCTCGAGGGCCTCGTCGGTGGTGACGGTGACGGTGGCCTGGAAGCCGTCGGGCCACTGGTTCACCAGGTCGTACCGGACCTCGCAGGTGGCCGAGGCGCTCGTGGCGGGGTTCGGCTTCTCGTCGTCGTGGGCGGCGGAGGAGGTGGTGCCCTGGGGTTCGGGGTCGGGGTTCTTCCTCGCGGAGGTGCTGCCGGCCGCGGACGGCGTGGGCGAGGCCGCCGGCCCGGAGGTCGCGGACGGAGACGGCACGGTGACGCCGGGATCGGCAACCGGCTGACGGTCGGTGGGTATCGAGGCACCGTCGTCCATGGAGCCGCCCGCCGGCATCATCGAGACGGCGAGGGCCAGCAGTGAGACCAGGACGGCGGTGACGAGCAGTCCGCTGCGCACGACACGCGCCTTGTGCGCGCCGGGGTTCGGCGGGCCGGCGTCGGCCGGTTCCGGGCGTCCGGCACCCAGCCGCACCTCCGCGGCCCGGCGTCTGCGCTCCAGGTACGCGAGACCGCCCCAGCCGATCACTCCGCCCGCGAGCGCCCCGGGCAGTCCTCCGCCGTGCAGCCGCAGACAGGCGGCGGCCTCGGCGCACTGCACACAGGTGGCGAGGTGCCGGGAGAGGTCCGCCGGGGTGTCGGCGTCGGTCGAGCGGGTGACCGCGTCGAGGAGGCGGGCGTAGCTGCGGCACTGCGGGGCCATCGGGGTGTCGAGGTGGTTGCGGTGACTGCGGTCCCGGAACAGGCCGCGCACCTGCGCGAGTTCCTCCGGCAGCTGGGCCGGGTCCAGACCGAGCCTGCGGGCCACCACGGACAGCGGCAGCGCCTCCACCTCGACCAGCCACAGCAGATCCGCGTCGTGTTCCTGCATGTCGCGCAGACCGCGCAGGGCGAGCGGGCGCTGCAACGGCGGGCCGGTGTAGCGTGCGGCCTTGTCCGAGTTGAGCCACAGGCGCAGGTCGGGATCGAGCCGGTGCCCCTGGCCGGCGGTCTCCCAGGCGGTGGCGGTGGTGCGTACGGCGGTCAGCAGCAAGGGGATCACGGGCAGCCGGGGCGCACGGCGGCCCACGCCTCTGGCGGTCCCGCCGCCGTCGGTGCGGGCCTCGCGCATGCCGAGGGCGAACGCCTCCGTGGCCAGTTGGGTGGCCGCGGTGGAGCCGGCCGTGCAGAGGTCGGCGTAGGAGAGCACGGCGTCCCAGCACTCGGTGAACAGCGCGGCCTCGGCGGCGTCCTGGGGGGTCGGCAGGTCGGGCATCGGACTCCTGCATCGAAAGCGAGGTCAACTCACCTTATTGGCAACGGAGTTGTGGGGAACCTCGCGGCAGTGCACGAGCTTTTCACGGCTTCCACACAACTGACAAGCTCACCATTCAAATCCGGTTACCGGGAGTTCGAGCCCGCCCGCACCTCGTTGCCGCTGTTGCGCGTGTTACTCCTGAAGACATACGCAGAAAAGGCCCGGACGTCTCATCCGGACCCTGTCTGCTCGATCGGCTCTCGCCGCGACTACACCTCGGCGGGCTCCTGTGCCGGGAGGCTGTCCATGAAGGAGCTCACCGAGAAGACGGCGCGACCGGGCCCGGGCTCGCCGTATCCGGGGGGCGAGGAGAGACCGAAGTCCTCCATCGTCTGGCGATAGGCCTGCAGCAGCCGGATGTGGTACTCCAGCGGCGCGCCCTGCGGGTTGGCCTTGCCGAGCGGGGTGGTCGGCTCGGGGCACCAGGTGGTGAAGCGGGGCGTGATGCCCTGCGACATGAAGAAACGCAGACCCTCGGTGGTGGACGCGATGGCCTCGTCGACCGTCTTGAAGCCGAAGGGCTCGGCCATCTCCACGCCCGCCACGAAGTTGGGGATCACATTGCGCGCGCCGAAGATCTCCGCCGAGTCGAGGATCCGCTTGTGCCACTCGTCGCGGCCGACGTAACGCTCCTTGCCGGGGCAGTGGAGCTTGAAGAGGTACTCGTCCCACACCTCGTAGTTGGGGTGGTAGATCTGCACGCCGTAGTCCTTGAAGCGCTGCACGTCGTCGCGCGGCAGCGCCTGGGCGACGACCTTGCCGATCCAGCGGCCCGGGAAGCGCTCCTCGATGGCCTTGGCGTAGTGGCCGTAGAAGTCGGCCTCGTCACGTCCGGCCACCGTCTTGGTGATCGCGCCGCCGGTGAGGGTGTAGGCGGTGGAGGTCTTCGCGGTGTCGTACCGGTCGATGATCTCCAGGGCTTCGAGGACCTCCTCGACGTCCTTGACGCCCGTGTACGGGCGACCGGCGGCCTTGTGCTGGCGCCAGTTGTGGTTGATGTCGCAGTACTGGCACTCCTCCTTGGCGCCGAAGTACTGGCAGACCCGGAAGACGGTCAGGTAGATGAGATAGCCCCACTGGATGGTGGGGGCGACCTCCATGACGGACTTCCCGTTGGAGAGCTTGTGCTTGTAGTACTCCGGCATCGGCGGCACACCGACGTCGGCGATGCGCTTGCCGTCGAGGTAGAGGCCGAGCACACCCTCCTCGTCGGCGGCGACGCGGTACGGCGACGACGGGTTGACGCGCACGGAGACGACGGTGCGGCGCAGGTCGTACGGACCGCCCGTGAGGATGATCTCCTCCGGCGGCCGCCGCAGCGCGGCCTCGCCGAGCTCGGGCAGGGTGCCGTGGTCGAAGGAGAAGATGAAGTACGACTTCGGCTTGACCTCACCACCCTCGTTGTCGCTGAGCGCGGACGGATCGAAGGCCATCCCGCCGCGCAGCAGATCCTCCTTGAAGACGGCTTCCCGCGGTACGTGCGGGAATCGCTCCATCAGATCTTCGACCAGTGCGGTGCGGCTGCCCATCCGTAATCTCCTCCCGGCTCAGGCGTTCGACTCCTCACGTTATGCCCCCGCCCGCCCGTCACGCGTACCGGGTCCCCTCGCGCCGGGCGATGTGTTCCGGTACGGGTGTTTCGTCCGGCAGTACGGGATCACCGACGGGCGCGCCCCACGCCGAGGTCAGCGGCAGGGTGCCGGCCCAGAGACCGAGTTCCGCGTCGACTCCGTCGCCGTCGTCCGGCGGGCCGGTGCGGATCTTGACCGAGGCCTCTTCGAGGGAGAGGGCGAGGAGAGTGGTCGCGGCGAGTTCCCTGCGGCTCGGACTTCGGGCGTACGACCACTGCCCCGGGGTCGCGTGTTCGGTGAGCCGGCGCAGGCCCGCCAGCTTCTCCTCGGGGTCGGTGACCTTGCGGGCCTCGCCGTGGATCATCGCGCTGCGGTAGTTCACGCCGTGCTCGAAGACGGACCGGGCGAGGACCAGCCCGTCGACGTGCGTGACCGTGACGCAGACGGCGGCGCCGCCGGAAAGACTGCGGCTCGCCACCGAGCCATGGAGATAGAGCTGCCGGTCGTCACGCCCGTAGACGGTCGGAACGACCAGCGGCCGGCCCTCGATCACCACGCCCAGGTGACAGACGAAACCCGCGTCGAGGATGGCGTTCAGGTCGGCGCGGTCGAGGCTGCCCTGGTCGCGCAGGCGGCGGTGGCGGGTGCGGTCGGTCTCGGGGAGCGGGTCGAGCGTCATGACGGTCGAAGCTACTGATATCGCTGCTTTGTCGCCAGACATTTATCGATACCAATACCGAAAGGCTTCTCCGGCTACGAAATCCGCAACCCCCTCAGGCGCCGTGCTCCAGCGCCGCCAGCTCCACCGGATACGCCGGTCCGCCACCGGCCGCGAGCCGCTCCGCCTCCTCGGCCACCGCCGTGCCGAGCCGGCCCAGCTCGTTGCCCTGGGAGCCCGCGAGGTGCGGGGTGACGAATGCGTTCGGGAGGTCGTAGAGGGGCGAGTCGGCGGGGAGCGGTTCGGGGTCGGTCACGTCGAGGACCGCACTGAGGCGCCCGGTGCGGAGTTCGGCGACCAGGGCGTCGTGGTCGACGAGGCCGCCGCGCGCGGTGTTGACGAGGACCGCCCCGTCGGGCATCAGGGACAGCTCACGGCGGCCGATGAGGTGATGCGTCTCGGGGGTCTCCGGGGCGTGGACCGTGACGATCTCCGAACTCCGCAGCAGCTCGTCCAACTCCATGAGGGGCACACCGAGTCGGGCCGCCTGCGCCTCGGAGACGTACGGGTCGGTGAGGGCGGGCCGCAGGTCGAAGGGGCGCAGGAGTTCCAGGACGCGGCGGCCGATGCGGGAGGCGCCGATGACGCCGACCCGGCGGCCGTGGTTGCCGATGCCGGGGACGATCCCCCAGCCGGGGTGGGCCCGCGAGGTGCGCAGACGCTCACGGGCGACGAAGAGGTCCTTCCCGGCGAGGAGGATCATGGCGAGGGTGTACTCGGCGACAGGGAGCGCGTTGGCGTCGGCGGCCGAGGAGACCTCGATGCCACGCCGCCAGATCTCCGGCGTGGCGAAGCCCTTGACCGAGCCGGCGGAGTGCAGGATCGCCCGCAGTCCGGGTGCGGCGTCGAGGACCGTCGCGTCGATCAGGGGGCAGCCCCAGCCGGTCACGAGGATCTCGGTGCGGGCCAGCGCCTCCTTGACGCGCGGGTCGGTGAAGTCCTCGGCCACGAGATCCGGGTCGATGTCCACCGCCTCCCGCAGCCGCTCCAGCACCTCCGACGGGAAGACGTGCGGCAGGTTGGCGGCGGTCATGGCGAACAGCGCCTGCGGACGCTCGGGCAAGGTGGCGACCCCCGGTCGAGGAAAACGGATAGAAACCGCTCTCTAAGTTAGGTGGCGGCGGATGAGAGGGTCAACGCGGAGGCATGCCGGCGAGGGCCGGCGTTCCAGGGAAGGGACGGCAGGGATGACGGAGACGGTCACCAACTGGGCGGGCAACATCACGTACGGCGCGAAGGAGCTGCACCGCCCGTACTCGCTCGACACGCTGAGTGCCCTCGTGGCCGGGAGCGCGAAGGTGCGGGTGCTGGGCAGCGGGCACTCCTTCAACGAGATCGCCGAACCGGGCCCCGACGGCGTCCTGTTGTCGATCGCCGGGCTCCCCGCGGTGATCGACGTGGACTTCGCGGCCCGTACGGTGCGGGTCGGGGGCGGCGTCCGGTACGCGGAGCTCGCCCGCGCGGTCCACGCCCAGGGGCTCGCGCTGCCCAACATGGCTTCGCTGCCGCACATCTCGGTGGCGGGGTCGGTCGCGACGGGGACGCACGGCTCGGGTGTGGGCAACGGTCCGCTGGGCTCGGCGGTGCGGGAGGTGGAGCTGGTCGTCGCCGACGGGTCGAGGCTGACGATCGGACGGGACGACGAGCGCTTCGGCGGTGCCGTGACCTCGCTCGGCGCCCTGGGTGTCGTCACCGCGCTCACCCTGGACCTGGAGCCGGCCTTCGACGTCGAGCAGCATGTGTTCACCGAACTGCCGCTGGAGGGGCTGGACTTCGAGACGTTCTCGGCGATCATGTCGGCCGCGTACAGCGTCAGCCTCTTCACGGACTGGCGGGAGCCGGGCTTCCGGCAGGTGTGGCTGAAGCGGCGAGTGGATCAGCCACTCGACCAGTTCACCTGGGCCGCGCCCGCCACCGAGAAACTGCACCCGGTGCCGGGGATGCCTGCGGTCAACTGCACCGAGCAGTTCGGGGTGCCCGGACCGTGGCATGAGCGGCTTCCGCACTTCCGGGCGGAGTTCACGCCGAGCAGCGGGGCGGAGCTTCAGTCGGAGTATCTGTTGCCGCGGCGGTACGCCGTCGACGCACTGTATGCGATCGACGGTATTCGGGAGACGGTCGCCGGCGTACTGCAGACCTGCGAGGTGCGTACGGTCGCCGCCGACGATCAGTGGCTGAGCCCGTCGTACGGACGCGACACGGTGGCGCTGCACTTCACCTGGATCGAGGACACCGCGGCCGTGCTGCCGGTGGTACGGCGGCTGGAGGAGGTGCTGGACGGCTTCGAGCCGCGGCCGCACTGGGGGAAGGTCTTCACCGCGCCGGGCGAGGTCCTGCGCGGCCGCTACCCCAGACTGGACGACTTCCGGACACTGGCGAACGGTCTGGACCCTGAGGCAAAATTCGCCAACACCTTCGTCCGGGACGTACTCGCCGACTGACTTTATAAAACCCCTTTCCTAACCCCTTGTCGAAAGTCCTCGGCAGCCCATAGCCTTGCGCCGCGCCGGTGCCGATGCCGTCCCGGCGGGAGCCGAAGGGACGGGGGCAACCCGGTGAAGCGCACCTCACGTGACATCCGCACCGCGAACCGCTACGAGGTGCTGCGCCAGATCATCGCCGCGTCGCCCACCTCCCGGCAGGAGCTGGCGGCCGCCACCGGGCTGAGCCTGGCCACGGTCGCCACGCTCGTCGGCGAGCTGCTCGACCTCTCGATGATCACGGAGGTCGGGTTCGAGGACTCGGCGGGGGGCCGTCCCCGGGGACTCGTCGCGGTCAACGCGTCGGGGGGCGCGTTGATCGGCGTCGACATCGCGGAGACCTACGTCCATGTCGAGCTGTTCGACCTCGGGCTGAACGTGCTGGCCCGCGCGGAGGAGGACGTCCGCCCGGGCGAGAGCCTCCCCGAGCAGGTCGTCGGACATGTCGCCGCGGTCGTGGGCCAGGTGGTCGCGCAGGCCGGCATCGAGGGCGCCCGTGTCCTCGGTGTCGGGGTGAGCGTGCCGGGCCAGGTGGACCGGGACACCGGGTTCTCCGAGTACGCGCCCAACTGGGACTGGCACGACGTGCCGCTGCTCGATCTGCTCACCGAGCACATCGCCTACCCGCTGTACCTGGACAATCCGCTGCGCGCCTCCGCGGTGGCCGAGCTGTGGTTCGGGGCCGCGCGCGGACGCGGGAACGCCGTGGTGGTGAACCTGGGCACCGGCGTGGGCGCCGGGCTCGTGCTCGGCGGCGGGCTGCACCGCGGGGTCAGCAACAGCGCGGGCGAGTGGGGCCACACCACGATCGTCCTGGACGGCCGGGTGTGCCGCTGCGGCAAGCACGGCTGCGTGGAGGCGTACGTCGGCGCGTCCGGGATCATGCTGAATCTGCGGGAGTTGAGTCCCGACAGCCCGCTGCTGCATCAGGACGACCAGACGGCCACCATCGCCGCCCTGGCCGAAGGGCTGCGGCAGAACGATCCGGTGGCGGTCGACACGCTCCGCGACACCGTCCGTTACCTCGGCGCCGGGATCGCCAACCTGGTGAACCTGTTCAATCCCGAGGTGATCGTGCTCAGCAGCTGGGTCGCGGCCGCCCTCGGCGAGTCCCTGGTCGAGGAGGTGCGCGAGGCCGTCGCCCGGCACGCGCTGCCCCGGCCGATGGCCGCCACCGAGATCGTCCTCTCCCCGATCCCCACGGATCCGGTGTGCCTGGGCGCGGCGACGTTCGCGCTCGAGGGCGCCCTCCAGTCGGTCGGCCAGAAGTCGCCGAAACGCACCACCACGCCCGCGAGGGCCAAGACGCACAACCCGCGTTAGCCCGAGCCTGGTTCCGGCAGTGGGCCGCAAGGCCTGGAAGGCAGTAACTCGCAGTACCCGAAGGGGGGTTGCGGGCCGCCGGTGCGGCGTCCCACGACCCGCGACGTCCGGTATCCCGAACGCCCCGCAACGCTTCGAACAGGCTTCGTCCAACCCCTTGCCGAAGCCTTAGCCGAAGGTTAACGTCCCGCACCGCGACACCATTTGAGCCACCTGGCGCTGAGCCGCTTCAGGCATTGGGCGCAGAGCCGCAGCCGTACTCGAGACAAGGACGTCAGCATGTCGGCATCGAGCAACAACAACTGGTCCCGCCGATCGCTCTTCCGGGCCGCCGCGGGCATGGCCGCCGCCGGCACCCTGGCCGCGTGCGGTGGCAACACCGGTCGCGGCAGCGGTTCGGGGGACGCGCTCGTCCAGTACTTCCACGCGTACGGCGAGGCGGGCACCGAGCAGGCCATCAAGCGGTACGCGAAGGCGTACAAGGACGCCAACGTGACCACCCAGTGGATCACCGGCGACAACTTCGAGCAGAAGCTGTTCGCCGCGCTGCTCACCAAGAACGCGCCCGACCTCTTCGAGTTCCACCCGCAGATCCAGCTCATCAAGAGCGGTCAGGTGGCCGATCTGACGGACATCATCGAGCCGGTCAAGAGCGACTTCAACCAGGCCGACATCACGTCGCACACTGTCGACGGGAAGATATACGGCGTCCGGATGATCGACGACCCGCAGTTCTTCTTCTACCGGCCCTCGCTGTTCGAGAAGGCGAAGGTCGAGGTGCCGACCACGCTGGAGGAGCTGGTCGAGGCGGCCGCCAAGCTCAAGACCAGCAAGGTCAAGGGCGCCTACCTCGGCAACAACCTCACCCCGGTCCAGCACAACCTGATCTGGTCGGCCGGCGCCGACACCCTCACCGCGGACAACAAGCCCGCCTTCAACACCGACGCCGTGGCCGAGGGCCTCACGCAGCTGCGTTCCCTGTTCACCAGCGGTGACCTGCTGCTCGACGCCCCCGCCGACTGGTGGGACCCGTCGGCCTTCACCCAGGGCCTCACCGCGATCCAGTGGTGCGGAATGTGGGCCATGCCCGCGATGATCGAGGCGCTCGGCGACGACATCGGCGTCTTCCCCTTCCCGAAGGTCGGCTCCGCGGGCAAGGAGTCCGTCTACAACGGCGGCTGGTCGATGTTCGTCAACGCCAAGGGCAAGAACGTCGACGCGGCCAAGGAATACGTCAAGTGGCTGTGGATCGACCAGAAGAAGTACCAGGAGGACTGGGCCACCTCCTACGGCTTCCACATCCCGCCGCGCACCTCGATCGCCGAGTCCGCCACCAAGCTCAAGACGGGTCTGCCGGCGGAGGGCGTGAAGCTCTTCAACCAGTTCGGCCACTTCGACAACATCGGCTGGACCCAGGCCATGATCGCCGCGGTCAACGACGTGATGGCGAACTCCGTCCGCAAGGGCGGTGACCCCAAGGCCCAGCTCGCCGCCGCCGAGAAGAAGGTCGACGCCGAACTCACCAAGCTCTTCGGATAGGTCACCGGACGGATAGCGACATGTCGACCACCACCACACGCGGGGTCGCCTCCCCCGCCCCGGCCAAGCCCTCCCAGGGCCGGCCGCGGCGGGGCCTCAGGGCGAGCAGCACGTTCAACTTCTGGCTCTTCACGGGGCCGTTCCTCATCGGCCTGATCGTCTTCGTCTTCGTGCCGATCGGCTGGAGCCTCTATCTGAGCTTCTTCGAGGCCCGGTTCACGGTCACACCGAGCGAGTTCGTCGGGCTCGAGAACTACAAGATGATCCTGTCGGACACGGACTTCAGGAACTCCCTGGTCACGTTCACCGTGTTCGCCCTGTTCATCGTGCCGACCACCTGGGCCCTCTCCCTGGGCCTTGCCATGCTGGTGAACCGGCTGCGGTTCATGCAGGCGTTCTTCCGGTCGGTGTTCTTCCTGCCGACCGCGGTCAGCTACGCGGCCGCCGCGCTGATCTGGAAGATGTCCATCTTCAACGGCGTCCGCTTCGGCCTGGCCAACACCGTCGTCGGCTGGTTCGGCGTCGAGAACATCGCCTGGCTGGGCAATCCCGACCCGCCCTGGTACTGGCTGGTCATCGTGACCGTCCGGCTGTGGCTCCAGGCGGGCTTCTACATGATCCTGTTCCTGGCCGCGCTGCAGAACATCCCGCGGGAGCTGTACGAGGCGGCCTCGATCGACGGCGCCAAGCCGGGCTGGCAGACCTTCTGGTACATCACGCTGCCGCAGCTGCGCGCGACGTCGACCGCGGTGATCCTGCTGCTGCTCGTCGCCGCCTACCAGGCCTTCGACGAGTTCTTCATCCTGCTCAGCAAGGCCACCTGGGGCCAGCCGCCCCTGGTCGAGCTGTACAAGATGGCGCTGGGCGAGAACCAGAACTACGGTGCGGGCAGCGCGGGTGCGCTGATCCTGACCGTGCTCATCTGCCTCGTGACCCTGTTGCAGGGCAAGATCATGGGCTTCGGAAGGGGGGAGGACTCCCAGTGACCACCACAGCACCCGACATCAAGAAGCCGGTGAAGGCCAAGCGCCTCGGCGGTGTCATGGGCAACACCGGTCTGTACATCGCGACCGGCGTGGCCGCCCTCCTCTTCCTGGTCCCGTTCTACCTGATCGTCCGCAACGCCTTCATGACAGACCCGGAGATCACGGGCGAGGAATGGAAGTGGTTCCCCACCGACATCCAGTGGGGCAACATGAGCGAGCCGTTCGACGACGTCACCGTCGACTTCGCCCGTTCGATGTGGAACTCCCTCGTCGTCGCCGTCCTGCACACCACGGGCATCCTGCTGATCTGCTCGCTGGCCGGGTACGGCCTCGCCCGCATCCCGTACAGGCACGCCAACAAGGTCTTCTACGCCGTCCTGGCCACCCTGATGGTCCCCACGGCCGTGACCTTCGTGCCGAGCTTCGTGCTCGTCTCGTCGTTCGGCTGGGTGGACACCTACCGTGGTCTCATCATTCCGGGCCTCTTCAGTGGTTTCACCTGCTTCCTGTTCCGGCAGTACTTCCTGGGGTTCCCCAAGGAGCTGGAGGAGGCGGCGCGGGTGGACGGGCTCAGCTACTGGGGCGCGTACTGGCGTGTCGTCGTGCCCAACTCGCTGAACTTCTTCGCGGCGATCGCGACGATCACCTTCATCGCGGGTTGGAACGCCTTCCTGTGGCCTCTGGTCATCGGCCAGGACCCCAGTGCGTGGACCGTCCAGGTCGCGCTCTCCTCGTACGCGACCAACCAGACCGTCAACTACCACCTGATCTTCATGGCCACGGCCATTTCCATCCTGCCCCTGGTGTTCGTGTTCCTCTTCCTCCAGCGCTGGCTGGTGCAGGGGATCGCGCAGACCGGCATCAAGGGCTGACAGCTTTCTTCTCAAGACCTGGAGACCGATGTCTTTCCGCACCACCACGGACGTCGACTACGTGGAGGACGTATCGCCCGGTAGCGGGGCCCTGCCGCCCCGCGCCTGGTACGCGTCCTCGGACGCCAAGTCCCTGTCGCTGAACGGCAGCTGGCGGCTGCGCGTGTCACCGACCATCGACGCCGAGGACGACTCGTTCGCCGAGGAGGGCTACGACGCCGGGGACTGGGCCGAGGTCCAGGTCCCCGGGCACTGGGTCCTCCAGGGGCACGGCTCGCCCATCTACACGAACCACCTGTACCCCTTCCCGGTGGACCCGCCGCACGTCCCGACCGAGAACCCGACCGGCGACCACCTGCGCGTCTTCGACCTGCCCGAGGGCTGGCCCGCGGACGGCGGCGCGGTGGTCCGCTTCGACGGCGTCGAGTCCTGCGCCCGGGTCTGGCTGAACGGCACGGACATCGGCGAGTTCAAGGGCTCGCGGATTCCCCATGAGTTCGCGGTGGGGCATCTGCTGAAGCCGAAGGGCAACGTCCTCGCGGTCCGCGTCCACCAGTGGTCGGCCGGCTCCTACCTGGAGGACCAGGACCAGTGGTGGCTGCCCGGCATCTTCCGTGACGTCACGCTGCTGCACCGCCCGGCGGGCAGCGTCGTGGACTTCTTCGTGCACGCCGGCTACGACCACGCCACGGGCGAGGGCACCCTGCGCGTCGACTCCGACGTCGACGGGCGGGTGACCGTGCCCGCCCTGGACATCGATGTCGCGACCGGCGAGCCGGTGACGGTCGCCGTGGAGCCGTGGAACGCCGAGACACCCCGGCTGTACGACGGCGAGCTGGTCACCGAGGGCGAGCGGGTCCCGCTGCGCATCGGCTTCCGCACCATCGTGCTGGAGGACGGTCTGCTCAAGGTCAACGGCAGGGCGATCCTCTTCAAGGGCGTCAACCGGCACGAGTGGCACCCCGAGAAGGGGCGCGCGCTCGACCTGGAGACCATGCGCGAGGACGTGCTGCTGATGAAGCGGCACAACCTCAACGCGGTGCGCACCTCGCACTACCCGCCGCACCCGGCCTTCCTGGACCTGTGCGACGAGTACGGCCTGTGGGTCATCGACGAGTGCGACCTGGAGACCCACGGCTTCACCGAGCAGGACTGGCGGGACAACCCGGTCGACGACGACCGCTGGACCCCGGCCCTCCTGGACCGCGCGGCCCGCATGGTCGAGCGCGACAAGAACCACCCCTCGATCGTCTTCTGGTCGCTGGGCAACGAGGCCGGAACCGGCCGCGGCCTCACCGCGATGGCCGAGTGGATCCACGGCCGCGACTCCTCGCGCCTCGTGCACTACGAGGGTGACTGGAACTGCCGCGACACGGACGTCTATTCGCGGATGTACGCCAACCACGCCGAGGTCGAACAGATCGGCAAGGAGCTCGACGGCGGCACCCACAAGCGTCGTGAACTCCCCTTCATCCAGTGCGAGTACGCACACGCGATGGGCAACGGCCCCGGCGGACTCGCCGACTACCAGGAGCTGTTCGAGAAGCACGACCGGCTCCAGGGCGGCTTCATCTGGGAGTGGATCGACCACGGCATCAAGCATCCCGAGCTGGGCTACGCCTACGGCGGCGACTTCGGCGAGGAGCTGCACGACGGCAACTTCGTCTGCGACGGCCTGATCTTCCCCGACCGCACGCCCTCCCCCGGCCTGGTCGAGTACAAGAAGGTCATCGAGCCGGTCCGTATCGAGAGCGACGGCGCCGACGGCACCGTGCGGGTGACCAACAAGTACGACTTCGCCGACCTGTCGGCGCTGGCCTTCGAGTGGTCGTACCAGGTCGAGGGCGAGACGGTGGAGTCCGGCTCGCTGTCGGTGCCCGCGCTGAAGCCCGGTGAGACGGCGGAGGTGAAGCTGCCGGAGCCGCCCTCGGACCACCGGGGCGCGGAGACGCAGTGGACCGTCCGGGCGCTCCTTGCGGCGGACTCGTCGTGGGGGCCGACGGGCCATGTGGTGGCGTGGGGCCAGTTCCCGGTCGCCGCCCGCCCGTCGCCGTCCGTCGCGCCCACCGACGCACCCGTGCCGGGCGAGCGGCAGATCACGCTCGGCCCGGCCTCCTTCGACGCCCGCACCGGTGCGCTGCGGTCGGTCGGCGGGGTGCCCGTCGAGGGCCTGCGCCTGGACGTGTGGCGGGCGACGACGGACAACGACGAGGGCGCCGAGTGGCAGACGGACACCCGTTACGGGGTGCTGTGGCGGGCGCTCGGCCTGCACCGGATGCAGCACCGGCTGGATGCGGTGGAGCTGTCCGACGACGCGCTGACCGTGCGGACCCGGGTCTCCCCGGCCGCCCGCGAGGTGGGTCTGGCCACGGTGTACCGCTGGACCTCCGACGGCGACAAGCTGAAGCTGACGGTGTCCGTGGCGCCCGAGGGCGACTGGACGGTGCCGCTGCCCCGCCTGGGCATCCGGCTCGGGCTCGCCGAGGCGGACGCGGTGCGCTGGTTCGGCGGCGGTCCCGGTGAGGCGTATCCGGACAGCCGTCTGGCCTCGACCGTCGGCCGTTGGCAGTCGACGGTGGACGCGCTTCAGACGCCGTACGTGCGCCCGCAGGAGAACGGTGCCCGTGCCGACGTCCGCTGGGCGGAGATCGGCGGCCTCAGGATCGAGGGCGACCCGGAGTTCTGGTTCACCGCCCGGCGCTGGACGACCGAGCAGCTGGACGCGGCCACCCACCTCACCGACCTCACCCCCGGTGAGACGGTCTGGGTCAACCTCGACCACGGCCAGCACGGCGTCGGCTCGCAGTCCTGCGGACCGGGCCCGCTGCCGCAGTACCACCTGAAGGCGGAGCCGGCGCAGTTCTCGTTCGTGTTCTCGACCGCCAAGTAAGAGATCCGTTAATCGATTGACTGATTGATCGACATTCCGACACTGTCGGAGCGTCGCCAGCGGCCGGTCGGCATCCTTGCCGACCGGCCGCAGTTCTGTTTGCGCACAAAGGAGTTGATGCCACTTGGTTGGCAGCATCGAGGTCCGCGGACTGTCCCGCACCTTCCACACCACCGTCCGCCGACCGGGCTTCACCGGCGCGGTCCGTTCCCTGGTCAACCCGGAGCGGGTCGCCAAGCACGCCGTCACCGACATCACCTTCGACGTGTCCCCGGGCGAACTCCTCGCCCTGCTGGGCCCGAACGGTGCCGGCAAGTCCACCACCATCAAGATGCTCACCGGCATCCTCACCCCCACCGCCGGTCATGCCCGGGTCGCGGGCGTGGTCCCCTACGAGGAACGCGAGCGCAACGCCCGCAACATCGGCGCGGTGTTCGGGCAGCGCACCCAGCTGTGGTGGGACCTTCCCGTGCGCGAGTCGTTCGCGATCCTGCGGGACATCTACGAGGTGCCGAAGGCCGAACACGCCGCCCGCCTCAAGGAGTTCGACGACCTCCTGGACCTGTCGTCCTTCTGGGACACCCGGGTGCGCCACCTCTCGCTCGGCCAGCGCGTCCGCAGCGACCTCGCCGCCGCCCTGCTCCACGATCCGCCGGTCGTCTTCCTCGACGAGCCCACCATCGGCATGGACGTGGTCGTCAAGGAGCAGGTCCGGGAGTTCCTCAGGCACCAGGTCGAGGAGCGCGGCCGCACGGTCCTGCTCACCACCCACGACATGACGGAGGTCGAGCGGCTCGCCGAGCGGGTCGTCCTCGTCAACCACGGCCGGCTGGTCCTCGACGGCTCACTCGACGAGATCCGCCGCAAGTTCGGCTCGACCTGGCAGGTGCGGGCCACCCTTGCCGACCCGCACGCCGAGATCGTCCCGCTGCCGGGCATCACGCTGCTCCAACAGACGGGCCCACGCCTCGTGTTCGGCCCGGACGGCGTCGACGCACCGACCGTGCACCAGGCACTGAAGGCCGTCATCGAGCGGTACGAGGTGGCGGACATCGCGCTCGACGAGGCGGACCTCGAGGACGTGATGCGGGCCGCCTACGTCCATGCGGAAGGGGGCTGACGTGGCGGCGATCCACGCATGGCGCGCCGCCCGCGTCACGCCTCTCGGTGAACTGCACACCCCGCCCCGCATGACGGCCGCCCTGCTCCGCCTGACCGTGCAGATCGTGCTGGTGGCGTCCCTGTGGCACGGCCTGTACCAGAACACCGGCACCACGGCCGGACTCGACCGCGACCAGGCGGTGACCTACGCGGTCCTGGCCGTACTGGCCTCCCGGCTGCGGGAGTTGGACCAGTACGCGGGCCGCGACACCGTCCTGCAGCACATGCACTTCGGCACGATCATCTACTGGTACCTGCGGCCGCTGAAACCCCAGCGGTACTACGCCCTGCGCGCGTTCGGCGAGCAGCTGTACGGCCTGGCCTGGGCGCTGGGCGGTTACGCGGTCTGTCTGGCCCTCGGGGTCGTCGAGCCGCCCCGGTCCGCCGCCGTGGCGGGGGTGTTCGCGCTCAGTCTGCTGCTCGGCCAGTGGGTCCTGTACTACGTCATGCTCGTCATCGACCAGCTGTGCTTCTGGACCCTGCGCAACGGCGCCGCGATGCTCATCCTGATCTTCGCGCAGAACCTCCTGGCGGGTGTGTACGCGCCGCTGTGGTTCTTCCCCGACTGGTTCATCACGCTGAGCACGTTCCTGCCGTTCCAGGCGACGCTGAGCGTGCCCCTGTCGATCTACATCGGCCGGATCGAACTGTCCGACGCCGCACTCCAGTTGGCGATCCAGGCCGCCTGGATCCTCGCACTGGCCCTGTTCACCCGTCTGCTGTGGCGGCGGGCCGCCCGCCGTGTCATCTCCCAAGGAGGCTGATGCCTATGAATGCCGTCCGGATCGCGTGGCGCATCACGCGTCTCAACTTCCGTGCCCAGCTGGAGTACCGCTCCGAGTTCCTGATGATGATCGCGATCGGCGCGGTCTGGCAGGTGTCGGTGATCGTGTTCGCGACGGTGCTGCTCACCCGGTTCACCGGGATGGGCGGCTGGGACAGCTCGGACGTGCTGCTGATCCCGGCGACACGGATGCTGGCGCACGGCCTGTTCGTGCTGTTCCTCGGCCGGGTGCACGGACTGGGCCGGCACATCCAGGAAGGGGTCATCGACACCTATCTGGTCCGCCCGATGCCGGTCCACCGCCAGCTCCAGCTCTCCTACTTCCCGACCAACGCGATCGGCGACCTGACGGTCGCCGCGGGCCTGATGGCGGGCGCGCTCAGCCGCAGCGACCTGGACTGGACGGCGGGCCGGATCTCGTACCTGGTCGTGGCCGTGCTCGGCGGTCTCCTCCTGGAGGCGGCCCTGTTCACGGTGGTGGCCTGCGCGTCGCTGCGCTTCCCGGCCGCCGACTACTGGGGGCGCTGGCTGGAGGAGCTCCTCGGCACCTTCGGCAGCTACCCGCTCAACGTGCTGCCCAGGGCGGTGGGCGGCCTCCTGACGTACGGCCTCCCGCTCGCGTTCGTCGCCTACTTCCCGACCGCCGTGCTCACCGGCCACGACACCGGCGTCCCGTACTGGCTGGCCGCGGCCTCGCCGCTGCTGGGGGCGCTGGCGTACCTCGGGTCGCGCCGGCTGTGGCGGTTCAGCCTCAAGCACTACACCGGGGTCAACGGATGAAAGGCGCCTCCGACTTACGTCCCCGGCTCGCCGTCGGGCTGGTCTTCGTCGTCCTGGGCGGCACACACGGCGGGTGGATGGCCCGTATCCCCGCGATCCGCGACCAGGTCGGGGTGTCCACCGCCGAGTGGGGTCTGCTGACCAGCTCGGCGGCGGCCGGGGACCTCGTGGCGATCGTGCTGATGACTGTGCTGATCGGGCGGGTGAGCACCCGGCTGCTCTGTCTCGTGGGCGCGATCGTGGTCCTGCTCAACGCGCCCGTGCTGGCGGGGGCTTCGGGCGTGCCCGCGGTGGTGGTGGGGCTGTCGGTGTGGGGCGTGGGGGCGACCTTCCTGGCGACGCCGGTCAACGCGCTCGCCGTGTCGGTGGAGCGGCGCCAGGGCCGGCCGCTGATGTCGGGGTTCCACGCCACGTACAGCTGCGGGATGCTGGCGGGCGGCGCCCTCGGCACGCTGGCGGCGGCGACCGGCGTCTCCCCCGGTGTCCAGATGGCGCTCAGCAGCGGGGTTCTCGGGGTACTGCTGCTGGTGACGGGGAGGTGGCTGCCGGAGGAGGTGGCGGTCGGCAAGGAGCAACGCCGTTCCGTGCGGCACCGGTTCACTCCGCAGCTGATGCTGCTCGCCTCGGTCGCGTTCCTGGCGGCCTTCGCCGAGGGGGCGGCCTCCCAGTGGAGTTCGGTCTACACCGCCGACTATCTCGGCGAGGGGGCGGCGGCGGGTGCGGCGACGTACACGTGCTTCTCCGTCGCGATCCTCGTGACGCGGCTGCTGGGCGACCGGTTCATCGCCCGGCTGGGCCGTCGTCGTTTCCTGCGGGTGTCGCTGGTGACCGTGGTGGCGGGTGTGGCCGTGATCGTCGTACGCCCTGAACTGCCGTACGCCGTGACCGGGTTCACGATTCTCGGCCTGGGGATCGCGTGTGTGCTCCCAACGCTGATCGCTCTGGCCGGCCGGCAGCCGGGGGTGCCGGCCGGTGAGGGGGTGTCGGTCGTCACCATCGGACAGTGGCCGGGGTTCCTGATGGCGGGCCCGGCCGTGGGGGTCCTGGCGGGGGCGACGAGCCTGCGGGTGGCAGTGGGGGTGCTGGCCTTCGCGGGACTGGGCGCGGTGGTACTGGCGCGAGGGGTCGTCGTGCGCGAGAGCTGGGCTCGGCCCGGTGGATGATCGACAGGAACGGGTGCGGGCCCACGCCACCGAGGGCGTCGTCTGGTCCCGGCTCGCCGGGCTGCTGCCGGGCGCCGAGGACGTGAACCAGGTCCAGGGGTGCTGGGACATCGGCGAGCAGGAGGGCGGCCTCTCCTACCTGGTGGACCGGTTGTTCGCGCTGGGGCTGTCCGTGGACGACGTGACGCGGGCCGAACTCGCGGCGATGGCCTCGCAGTGGGGGGTGTGGGACCAGCTCGCCACGGACATCGTCGACCTGCCCGGCGCCCAGGGGAAGGTGCGGGTGGTCGAGGGCCTGGAGCCGGTCGACAGGGACGGCATGGCTCTGGTGCCGTGGATGAGGTGCGAGCGGTGCGGCCGCATCCTCGCCCTGGAGCACCGGCACGAGGCGTGGGGCGGCCTGTCGTTCATGCCGGTGTCGTACGTCGTGTCCGTCCCCGACGACGTGGGCACCCCGCTCGTGTTCGACGCCGAGGGACCGGACGCGGTGTGGCGCGCACTGGCGGCGTTGACGGCAACCTGCCGGGAGGCGGCGGCGACTGAAGGGGGACAGACCCGCACCCCCCAGGAGCAGCCGTGTCCCATCGCCGCCGACGCCTCTTCCGCCCCCTCCCGCTCGCGGCCGCGGCCGCGCTGATCGCCGTCGCGGCCGTGGCCGTTCCCCAGCTGACGCCCGGCGCCTCCGCCGCGAGCACCCTGCGCGGATACGCCGACGGGCGCGGCGTGAAGATCGGCGCGGCCGTCGGTGACACCCCGCTCACCTCGGACCCGTCGTACACCACCGCCCTGGACCGGGAGTTCAACTCGGTGACGGCGGAGAACGCGATGAAGTGGGACGCGCTGGAGCCGAGCCGGAACAGCTACAACTGGGCGGCGGCCGACCGGCTGGTCGACCACGCCGTCGCGAAGAAGCAGGGTGTACGGGGTCACACCCTTGCCTGGTACGCGCAGTTGCCGTCCTGGCTGAAGAACGGCAACTTCTCCGCGTCCGAGCTGAACACGCTCCTGAACAAGCACATCGACACGACCGTCGGCCGCTACAAGGGCAAGATCTACGCGTGGGACGTCGTGAACGAGGCGTTCAACGAGGACGGTTCGATGCGCGGTTCGCTGTGGCAGGACAAACTCGGCACCGGCCACATCGCGAACGCGCTGAAGCGGGCGCACGCCGCCGACCCCGCCGCCAAGCTGTACATCAACGACTACAACATCGAGGCGGACAACGCGAAGAGCGACGCCCTGTACGCCCTCGCCAAGCAACTCCTCGCCCAGGGGGTGCCGTTGCACGGCATCGGCTTCCAGTCCCACTTCGTGGTCGGCGGGGTGCCGTCGACGATGAAGGCGAACCTCAAGCGCTTCTCCGACCTCGGTCTGGAGGTCTCCGTCACCGAACTCGACATCCGCATCCCGCTGCCCGCCTCCGCCGCCGAACTCGCCCGGCAGTCCGCCGACTACAAGCTGGCGAGCGAGAACTGCCTGGGCGTGGCGCGCTGCGCCGGCGTGACGGTGTGGGGCGTGACCGACAAGTACTCGTGGGTGCCGGGGACGTTCAGCGGATACGGGGCGGCGCTGCCGTACAACGAGAGCTACGCGGCGAAGCCGGCCTGTACGGGGTTGTCCAACGGGCTCAACCCGGCGCTCTGAACGGGCTGTTCGGCCGGGAGGTCCGCCAGTGAGCGGATGCCGGGTATCGGTGACGGCAGCAGCCACAACACCGACAGCACTCCGCCGACGGCGACGGAGACGAGGGTCGCGCGCAGCCCGAAGGTCGTGGCGAGCACCCCTCCGGCGAGCGCGCCGAGGGGGCGTACGCCGTAGTTGACGGTGCCGAAGGCGCCGGTCACGCGGCTGCGCAGGGCGTCCGGAGTCACCGCGGTCTGCAGGGAGTTGAGGTTGACGTCGAACCACATCACCCCGAGGCCCACGAGGAAGTAGGCGCCGCCCAGGCAACCCGCGGCGGCCCACGCCGGCCCGTCGGCGACCGCGGCGAGGGCGTAGGGCGCCGGGAACAGCACGGCACCCACGGCGATCGCGCGCCCGACTCCGATACGGCGGGACAGCCAGGGCGCGGTGAGGGCGCCGACGAGAGAGCCGGTCGCCCCGACGCCCAGGGTCAATCCGATGACTCCCGGGGAGAGTTGGAGGACCCGGTCCGCGAAGAGCACCACGAGGCCGGTGCCCGCCAGGAACGTGAAGAAGTTGACGGTCGTGCAGCAGCCCAGGCTCGCCCTCAGCACCGGGTGCCGGACGACGAAGGCCAGACCGTCGCGGGCGTCGCGCAGCAGCGCGGGAACGGCGGCGCCGGTGCGGGTCGCGGGCGCCGGTTCGTCGACCCTGATCCGGCCGAGGAGCAGGGCGGAGACGAGGAAGGACAGGGCGTCCACGACGACGGTGACCGGTGCGCCGATCGCCTGCACGAGGCCGCCGCCGACCGCGGGACCGGCGACGAACGAGGCGGAACGGGCGGCGCTGAACTTGCTGTTGGCGTCGACGTACGAGGAAGGCGGCACCAGCCGCGCGAACAGCGGCTGCCACGCGCAGCCGGCCACCACGCCCGCGAGGCCGGTCAGCAGGGCCACCGCGTACAGCTGGCCGAGCGTGACCGTGCCCCACAGGTACGCGGCGGGCAGCGACAGCAGCACGCCCGCCCGCACGAGGTCGGTGACGATCAGCAGCCGCCGTTTGCGCCGCCGGCCGTCGACCCAGGCGCCCAGCACGATCCCGAGCAGGTTGGGCGCCCAGGCGAGTGCGGTCAGCCAGGCGATCTGCGCGGCCGAGGCGTCCAGGAGGCCGACGGCGATCAGCGGGACCGCCACCTCGGAGACCCGGTCGCCGAACTGGGAGACGGCGCCGCTGGTCCAGGTGAGCCGGAAGGGGCGGTCGCGCCACAGGGAGGTCTCGGAGACCGGTATCCGGGGGCGCCTCATTCGGGTGTCCCGGATTCGTCGTCCGCCGCCTCCGGCAGGGCGTACAGCAGCATCCGCACGGCCCTGCCGTCCGGCGGCCGCTGTGCGGGCTCTCGGGTGACGTAGGGGGCGAGGAGCTCCTCCAACGCGTCCTTGAGCGCGGCCAGTTCCCCGGCGGTGACGACGATCCCGGTGTTGTTGGACATCGCGGCGCCCATCCACTCCGGCTCCAGGTGCGGCGCGGTCTCGGTCAGCCAGCGCATCGGCAGCTCCGCGCGGCTCGCGAACATCTCGCCGGCGAGCACCTGGGCGGCCGCCCTGCCCTCCTCGTCCTCCGGCACCTCGAACCGGTACCCGCGCGCCACGGCCTCCCAGCGCCGCTCGCGCCGGTCCGCCCCGCCCTCCGCGTCCCGGACCAGTCCGAATCCCGCGAGGTGGCGCAGGTGCCAGCTGGTCACGGACGGGGTGGCCCCCACGTGCGGGGACAGCTGGGTGGCCGTGGCGGGCCCGTACCGCTGCAAGCGCTCCAGGGCGGCGAGCCGTACGGGGTGGGCCAGCGCGCGCATGGCCTTCGGGTCGGTGATCTCCAAGTCGCCGAAGCGATTGCCGGAATCCATGACGTGAGAGTGTCCTCTCACAAAGTATGAGAGTCAACTCTCATGACTCTCACTGTTTCCCCAACTGGCCTTGCCCGCCACACTGGTTGCCGTCGAACCTGAGCACCGTTCACCTTCTGCCCCACCTTCCGACCGGAGCCCCCCATGAGAAGACTCCTCGGCACCCTCGCGGCCGCCGCGCTGGCCGTCACCGGCCTCGCGGGCACCGGTGCCACGCCCGCGGCCGCCGCGACCAGCGGCTCGTTCAACGTGCTGACGTACAACGTCGCCGGTCTCCCGGAGGGCCTGAGCTCCGGCAACCCGGAGACCAACACCCCGCTGATCTCCCCGCGGTTGGGGGCGTACGACATCGTCAACGTCCAGGAGGACTTCAACTACCACGCGGCCCTGTACGCGGGCGACAACCACCCGTACCGCACCGCGACCAGCGGCGGTGTGCCCTTCGGTGACGGTCTCAACACCCTCTCGGACCACGCCTTCGAGGACTTCGAGCGGGTGAAGTGGAGCAACTGCACCGGCACCAACTGCCTGACACCGAAGGGCTTCTCGCTCGCCCGGGTCCGGCTCGCCGAGGGTGTCTTCGTCGACCTCTACAACGTCCACACCAACGCGGACGACACCGACGACGCGCTCGCCGCCCGGCGCGCCAACATCACGCAGCTGTCGACCTTCATCCAGGCGAACTCCTCGGGCAACGCGGTGATCGTCATGGGCGACACCAACACGCGCTACACCCGCAGCGGCGACAACATCCGCACCCTCGCCGACACGAACGGCCTCACGGACGCGTGGGTGCAGCTGGCGAAGGGCGGCATCCGCCCCACCCAGGGCGCGGACGCGCTGCTCTGCCCCACGACGGCACCGCCGAACGGCTGCGAGGTGGTGGACAAGGTCCTCTACCGCGGCAGTGACCTGCTGTCCCTCAACGCCACCCGCTACAACAACGAGTGGGCCTCGTTCCTCGACCCGGCGGGCGCCAACCTCTCCGACCACTTCCCGCACACGGTCGACTTCTCGTACACGCTCAACTCCTCGCTGCGGGCGAGCGACTTCCTCGGCGGCCCGCACGGCACGGCGTACAACGACGCCGACAACCTGCCCGCCACGGTGTCCCCCCGCACGCTGACCCTCCGCGGCGGCTCCCGCCTCGACGCGGTGTCCCTGACCCACGACGGCGGTACGACGCTGAGCCACGGCGGCACGGGCGGCACCGCGTCGTCGCTGACCCTGGCGTCCGGCGAACACCTCAGGTCCGTGAAGCTGACACAGGGTCAGAAGGACGGCCGTACCAGGATCTTCTCGGCCGCCTTCACGACCGACAAGGGCCGCACCCTGTCCTCGGGTACGGCGACGTCCGACACGAAGACCTTCACGGCACCCTCCGGCTGGCAGATCGTCGGGTTCACCGGCCGGTCGGGCGTCGAGATCGACAAGCTGGGCGTGCTGTACGCACCGATCAGCTAGGCGCGGCCGTTCCGCAGAGTTCGCCCGGTCGTCGAAGATCCACGCCGACCGGGCGAACCGGCGACGGCCGTACTACCGGGGCGTCAGCACACAGAACTCGTTGCCGTCGGGGTCGATCATCGCGACCCGGCCGGTGCCGCCCGGGTCGCCGTCGGCGAGCTCGGCCCCGAGGGCGAGGAGACGCTCGACCTCCGCCCGCTGGTCACCGCCGACAGGTGGTGCGAGGTCGAAGTGCTGGCGGTTCCGGCCCGTCTTCGGCTCGACCGGCGGGCCGCCCCAGGTGATCTTCGTACCGCCGTGCGGGGACTGGATCGCGGTCTCCTCGTCCTGGTCCCAGACCAGGGGCCAGCCCAGCGCCTCGCTCCAGAAGTACCCGACGGCCTGCGAACCGTCGCAGGCCAGCGCTCCGATGAACCCGGTGTCGGCGAGGAAGTTGTTGCCCGCCGGGATCACGCAGAACTCGTTGCCGTCAGGGTCGGCGAGCACCACGTGCCCCTCCTCCGGGAGTTGGCCCACATCGATGTGCCGCGCGCCGAGTCGCAGCGCCCGGTCCACCGTCTCCTGCTGCTGTTCCGGGACGGCACTCGTCAGGTCGAAGTGCATCCGGTTCTGGCCGACCTTCTTCTCCTGGGCCGGAAGGAAGCGGAGCCGGAACCCGTGCTCATCGGCGGGCAGCAGCGCGACTCCGTCGTGCGGATCGTCGATCGACTCCCGCCCCAGGACCCCGGACCAGAATCCCGCGAGACGCTGTGGCTCACTCGCGTCGAAACACATCGCGAACAGTTGACAAGTCATAGCCCCGCACATCCCCGATCCACTGCCCGACCACTGCCGGCAGGACGCCTCGTCGGCCCCCGGGGCGGAAGCCTAGGGGCGAGCCGACGTCACGCGCAGCCCAATATTCGACGGACCTTCATGCACTAGCATCCGACCTAGGTATCCTAGGTTTCTGGACATCCCAGGTTTCCCTTCGGCACCCCGGAGCCCCATGGCCCGCGCAGGAATCACCCCCGACCGCCTCACCGCGGCCGCCGCCGACCTCGCCGACGAGGTCGGGTTCGACAGCGTCACCCTGTCCGCGCTGGCGCGGCACTTCGGGGTGAAGGACGCGAGCCTGTACTCGCACGTCAGGAATCTTCAGGAGCTGCGGACCCGTGTCGCGCTGCTCGCCGGGGGCGAGATGATCGACCGGATCGCCGTCGCCGTGGCGGGGCGGGCCGGGAAGGACGCGCTGGCCGCGTTCGCCGGGGCCTACCGGGAGTACGCGCTGGAGCGCCCCGGGCGGTACGCCGCCACCCAGATCCGTATCGACCAGGCCCTCGTCGCCGACTCCCCCGGCCTCCGCCGCACCACCGAGATCACCTACGGCATGCTCCGCGCCTACGGCCTCGAGGAACCCGACCTCACCGACGCCGTACGCCTGCTGCGCAGCACCTTCCACGGCTACTGCGCGCTGGAGGCGAGCGGCGGCTTCGGCGCCCCCCGTGACGTACAGAAGTCCTGGAAACGCGCCGTCGACGCCCTGCACGTCCTGCTGCAGAACTGGCCCCGCGAGGAGAGCGAAGAAGAGTGACCGACCTCTACTACGACGTCCGTGGCAGCGGACCCGTGCTGCTGATCCTCCCCGGCGGGGCGGGCCATCCCATGGGGCTCGGTCCGCTGACCGAGGCACTCGCCGACCGGTTCACCGTCGTCGTCCTCGACCCCCTCGGCCTGGCCCACGGCCGGCTCGGCTCACCCGTCGACGACCAGCGCGTCGAGGACTGGAGCGACAGCGCCCGGCGGGTGCTCGACGACGTCCTCGCCGACGGCGACACCGCGTACGCCGTCGGCACCAGCGCCGGCGCCATCGTCGCCCTCGACCTGCTCGCCCGGCACCCGGAGCGGTTGCGGCACGTCGTCGCGCACGAGCCTCCGTGCGTGGGCGTACTCCCGGACGGGCACCGGCAGCGGGCCATGTTCCGGGAGGTGGTCGACACCTACCGCACGGCCGGGCTGCGACCCGCCGCCGCGCGGATGACCGCCGGGCTCACCGACCAGCCGGTCCCGGCCCCGGCGGCACCCCTGACGGGTCAACCCCTCACCCGTGAAGAGGAGTTGGGCAACCCCATGGCGCTCTCCCTCGCGCACGTCCTCCTCCCCTTCACCTCCTACGACCCCGATCTCACCTCCCTCGGCTCCGCACCCCTCACCCTCGCCGCCGGCACCGACTCGCGCGGCCATCTCCTGTACCGCACCGCGGAGTTCGTCGCCCGGCGGACCGGCGCCGCCTTCGCCGAGTTCCCCGGCGGACACCTCGGCGCCGCCCAGCACCCCGACGCCTTCGCCGAACGCCTCGTCGGCGCGGTGGGGTTCGGCGAACGGGGTCACGAGAGGTCGCCCACCGCGTCCGCGTAGTACGTCGATCCCTTGAGGTGGAGGGCGAGTTCACGGAAACTCCAGCCCTCGCCGGGGAAGTCGTCGAGTTCGCCCTCGGTGAGCGCGTCGAGGCGGGCGGACCAGATCTCGGCCAGTCGGTCGAGGCGGCTGCGGGCCTCGTCCAGGTCCTCCCGGGTGAAGGGGGCCGGGTCCGCCTCGGTGGTGATCGCCGAGGCGTGCCGGTGGTCCGGCCGGGGGTCCACGCCCGCCAGCCGGGCCTCCAGTTCCGCGAGATGGTCGACGAGGTGGTCGGCGACCCGGCGGATCGCCTTGTGCGGCGTGCAGACACGGTCGTCGACCTCGTACGGCTCGCCGTCCCAGGTGGTCCAGGTCGCGGCCAGGGCGAGGACGTGGTCGACCGTCCCGGTGACGGCCCGGGCGGGGGTTTCCTGCGGGTTCTCGGTCACACCGGCACGCTGGAAGGGTGTCGGTTCGGTGCCCGCCGAAGTGTCCCCCGAAGGGCCCGCTACGCGCCGCGCTCCCCCGCGCTGCGCTCCACACAGAACTCGTTGCCCTCCGGATCGGCCAGCACCGCCCATCCCGTACCGTCCGGCTTGCGCCGGTCGTCGAAGAGCTTGGCGCCCAGGCCGAGCAGCCGCTCGACCTCCTCGTCACGGGTGCGGTCCTGCGGCTGGATGTCGAAGTGGATCCGGTTCTTGGCCGTCTTGGGCTCGGGAACGGTGACGAAGAGCAGACCCGCGGCCTCGATCAGCGCCTCCTCGTCGCCGGGGTGGTCGTCCTCGTGCAGCGGCAGGCCGAGGACCTGGGACCAGAAGCCGCCGAGGGCGTAGGCGTCGGCGCAGTCGATCGTCGTATGACGGATGGCGGAAGTCATACGGCGGATTCTTGTGCAGCGCCTTCGCAGAGATCAATGCGCTTTTCGAAGAGATCGACGCGCGCGGCAACCATTCCCTCGCCCGCGGCCACTTCAGAACATGACTTCTGCACCACGCACCACGCGCCACCGCCGCATCCGGGGCGCCCGCAAGCCACTGATCGCGGGGCTCGCCGCCACGGCCGCGCTCGTCGGCGCCTGGTACGCGACCGCCGGGGCGAGCACGGCCACCGGGCTCACCGTGTCCACGACCACGGTGTCCCTGTCCGCCAAGTTCCCCTATCTGTCGGCGGGTTACAACAACAGCCGCGAGTGGACGCGCACGGCGACGGCGGCCGCCCCCGACGGCACCCTGCGGGTGGCCTGGCCCGCCTCCGACGGCATCCACGTCACACCGCTGACGGCGGCCGGCAAGCGTTCGGGCTCGGACACCATCGTCAAGGGCGCCAAGGAGGTCGGCGGGCTGGTCGCGCACAACAACGGGTTCGCACTGCTCACCCGGGTCTCCGACACCAACAAGTGGAAGGAGACGGCGGCCGCCGTCGTCCGCTACACGAACGGCAAGAAGACCTTCCAGACCAAGCTCACCGGCACCGCCACCCACGACACGTCCCCCACGCTCGACGGACAGCTCACCTGGAACGGCACCAAGTACGGCGCCTACTTCGTGGTCCACGGCGCGGGCGGCTTCGCCGACGGGCACTTCGGCGACAAGCTGTCGTACCTCAGCAGCAAGGGCAAGAAGCTGAGCGGCGGCTGGAGTTGGGGGTGCAGCCACAACGAGGGCATCGCCCTGCACGCCGAGACGTCCGGCGCCTTCACCTCCCTCTGCTTCGACGACTGGCGCTCGGGCCTGTTCGTGTCCACCGGTATCGGCGCTCCCGATGTCGCGCCGGTCGTGCAGCGCGAGCAGTGCTGGGCGGGTTACTGCGGCGGTACGTTCGCGGGCCGCACGGGCGACCTGGTGAAGTCCGCCACCGGCCGCTACGCCACCGCGTTCGCCTCCCGCGGTGCCGCGTCCGCCAAGAAGAACCCCGACGACTCCAGCGGGCGAGGCTGGAGCGTCACGCCGAAGACCAGCACCCACCAGGTCGCCGTCGCGTTCATGAAGAACCGCAACTCCGGTCCCGGCAAGGCGGTCCACCTCTCCACCACCAAGGGCACGGACCACGTCAACGTCCGCCTCGCCCCGTACGGCAAGGACCGGCTCCTGCTCTCCTGGGAGTCCGTCAAGAACGCCAAGTGCAAGGCCGGCACCTGCACCGGCACCTTCGCGGGCACCCATCTGCGGCTCATCGACTGGAACGGCAAGTTCCAGGGCGCCGACAAGATCGTGAACACCAGGATCACCGGTGACATCGCGGTCCAGAAGGACGGCACGCTGACCTGGGCGTCCGTACCCGTCACCCCGTCGTACGCGTCCGCCCTCACCGGGGCGTCCCCGACGACCAAGACGCTGAAGATCAGCCGCCTGACTCCCTGACCGCGTACAACCACCTCCCCGTCCGGCGTGTCTCCCAGGTGCGATGCACGCGGACGGGGGAGGTCGGTGCGATGTCCGACAAACAGTTCAAGCGGGATGTACAGCGTTTCTTCTGGCTTCCGCCGGATGCGCCGCGCCCGCCCGCCCTGGTGTGGGCCAACCTGCGGATCTGGCTGCTCTGCCTGGCCGCCGGGGCACTGGGTACGGCTGTCGGCTGGGAGGAGCAGGGTCTCTTCGCGATGATGATGTTGGTGCTGCTGAACCTGGTGGACGACGTGTCCGAGGGGGTACGCCACCGCTGGCCCGCCTTCGTGGCCGCCCTGGCGTCCGGCTGGGGCGTGAACCGGCTCGCCCACGCCTCGGTACCTGCCTCCGACTCGCTGTGGGGCGAGTACGGCATCTACGCCCTGTGGACGCTGGTGGCCATGGCGACGTTCGTCGCGGTCAGTCGGCTGCCCCGGCGGTGAGTACGCCGACCATCCGGCGTACGACCTCGGCGGGCAGCGCCGGATTCCGGGCCGCTGTCTCCGCGTTGCCGGTGCCCGTCCGCAGCAGCATGACCAGGAGCCGGACCGGCAAGCGGGGGTGGAGCGCGGCGGCATGCCGGATGTGCTCGTGGGGATCCTCCAGCAGCCGCGCGGCGCCCGCCGCCGAGAGCCGGGGGTCGGTGGCGGCGCGGTAGCGCACCTCCTCGTCGGGGTCCCTGCTGAGCCGTTCCACCAGCTCGGGCGTGGACCGCGGGTCGTCCAGGGCCAGTTGGCGCATGCGGGGGCTGGGATCGTCGGCGTACCGCAGGAGGCCGTGGCGGGGGAAGTTGGGGTGGCCGCGCGGCCGGTCGGGGGAGCTGAGGCTGCCGGTCCACCACTGCCACACCCTTAGGAGCATGTCGGCGGGCGCGTCGTCGCAGGACTCGGCCAGAAAGAGCTGGACGACGCGGTCCTCGTCCTGGGCCAGGCGTGCGACGACGTCCGGCGGCAGACGGCGGGCGCGGGCGACACTTCTGCGGATGAGCGGGTGGCAGGAGGCGGCCAGGCGACGCATGGCGTCCTCGTCCTCGTGCAGGGCGACGACCCAGTCGAGGGACCAGGAGTGCAGGTTCGGGTCGAACTCGAAGTCGATACGCGCGCGTTGCTCCTCGGTGAGGTCGGCCCGCTTCGCCACGACGTAGCGCACGTCGGCGTCGGGGTCCTCGGCGAGAAGGGCGACGAGGTCCGGGTCCAGACTCGGGTTGAGTGCCAGTGAGCGGCGCTCGTCCGACTCGCCGTGCCGTGCCAGGTGTTCGGCCAGGCCCCGTTCCAGGCGGCAGGTCTCCAGTGCCTGGCGCCGGTTGTCCTGGACCTCCTGGATCTCCTGGGCCTCGAACACCGCACGGGGCATGGGGTGTTGCCGGTGGTGCAGCAGCCGGACGCGGACGCGCACGACGTCGTGCGGATCGACCAGGAGCGCTTCCTGTGCGGCGGCGTCGAGATGGGGCCAGGCCGTCAGGCATGCCACGGCCCGCACGCCGCCGTCGGGATCGGCGGCCAGCGCGACCGACACATCGGGCGGCAAGGTCTTGAGGCGGGCCGTCTCGGAGCGCACGCGCGGGGACGGGTCGGTGGCGAGTCTGCGGCAGGTGCCTTCGTCGAGTTCGGCCCAGCGCTCGGCAGCGATCAAGGTGAGCAACCACCGCTGGCGCTCGTCCTGCTCGGCGAGAATCACCCGGTTCCACTGCTCGGGAGTGATGTTCTGGTGCTCAGCCGCCCGCATCCGCCGATCCCAGTCCGGATGGGCCAGGGCGGCGTCCAGGGCTTCTGTCGACAATGCGCTGTACATCGCATACGACGACCTGTCCACCAGCTCGGCCCGCAGCTCCTGCGGGGTGGCCGCGTTGAGCGAGAGCCCGCTCGCCCAGGCGTCGATCACTTTCTCCGGGGGCCTCGGACCCTGGAACAGCGACTCCCAGGCGGCCGCCCGGTCCTCCGCCGTCTCCCGGCCCGCGAGCCGCGCGGCCTCCTCCTGCCGCTCCCTGATCCGGTCCACGGCGACGAGCCAGACGGCGTACTCCTCGGTCGTGACACCCAGCAGGGTGTCCCCGTCCGTCGACAGGGTGAGGAACTCCGGCTGCCCGGGCCGCTCACCGAGCACCCCGGCCAGATCCCAGTCGGCGGCGAGCCGGACCCGTGCCCACCCCCGGGCCGAGCACCCGGCGTCGACGAGGAACACCCCGTCCCCACCGAAAATCCCCGCCTCGGACGCCAGCCGGAACCACTGGGCATTGATCTCTGCGACCAGGTCGGCCCGGTCGGAGGCCACCGCCACGGTCGGCTCCGCCTCCCACTTGGCGACATGACGCCACGCGAACGGAGGCGGCAACACCTCCTCGACCCGCCGCTCCCCCACGACCTCCAGCCCGGCCCGCCCCAGCAGTTCTACGAGTTCATCCGTCCCACCCATGATCCTCATACTGCCCGAGGCAGCTCAGTCCCCGGCCCCGACCGACACCTCGGAGTCGTCCAGCCGGACCCGCACCTCGGCTCCCGCACGCCAGCGGACCGTCAACTCGCCCGCCCCATCGGCCCGTACGGTCACGGCCTCGTCCAGCGGCACGGGATCCGCCTCGCCGGTGAGCCGGACGAGCGCGACGAAGAGCGTCCCGCCCTCGCCGGTGACACCGGTCAGCGCCCCGTCGAGACCGACAGCGGGCAACAACTCGGCCAGTACACCGTCCCGCGCCGCCCACCCGGTGACCCGCACCGGCGTCCCGGGCTCGGCTCCGGACACCAGATGGGCCCGCACCTCCACGGCCCCACGCGCCAGCACCACGCTGGTCACCCGCGCTCCCCCACCGGCCGCATGCCGCGAGGCCACCCACCCGTCCCCCACCCCGAGCGGCTCGATGTCGGTACGGCTCGGATCGTCGCCGACGATCACACTGTTGTCGTACGACGGTGCGGGCGCCGTCACCGTGGAGTACGCGAGGCGCGTGTAGTACGGGTCGTAGCGGACGTCCTCGCTGCCGTGGTTGTGGAGGCGGACCAGACCGTCCGAACTGGTCGACTGGATGAGCCAGTTCGGGGCGGCGATCGGTCGGATCTCGTCCGCGCGCTCGACCGGGGGCGGCTCCTCCTCGGCCGTCCACACCTCGTGGTCCGGCGGGAGCAGCAGACCGAGGAAGGCCTTGCTCGCCCAGTACGGGGAGGCGGGGCCCGAATAGCCCTGGAGGACGGCGGAGTCGGGGCCGTGCCAGCCGAGGGTCAGCAGACCGTCGGAGCTCACCGCGCCCCGGTCGAGGAAGTACTTCAGCGCCCCGGACGCCAGCCGCCGCGTCTGCCCCGGCGTGAGCGGGGTACGGCCGGTCAGGGCGCCCAGCCACAGGGGGGCCGTCGTGGCGAAACGATAAGTCAGCGAGCGGCCCTGGTGCATGGGGGCGCCGTCGCCGCCGAAAAGGCGGGCGTAGTCGGCAAGGTGGGCTTCCAGCCGTTCACCGTATACAGTCGACAGCCGACTGTCGTCGGCGAACCAGGCATGCAACACCGGATACAGGTGCATCGCCCAGCCGTTGTAGTAGTCGAATTTGCGACCCTCGCCGTCGGTGTACCAACCGCCGCCGACGTACCACTCCTCGATCCGCTCGAGGCCGCGGTCGATCGCCTTGCGCGAGGCCTCGGGCTCGTGGCCGATCTCCTGGAGGAAGCCGCCGACGGTGACGGGGAACAGCTCCCAGTTGCAGGGCCAGGCCTCGGCGGTCAGCGCGTCGCCGAGCCAGGCGGCGGCCCGCTGGCGCACCCCCTCGTCCAGCCGGTCCCACAGCAGCGGGCGCGTCAGCCGCAGCGCCACGGCGATCGACGCCGCCTCCACCAGCGGCTGACTGCGGTCCTCGATACGCGGCCAGACGCCGGACACACCGGCCGCGAGGCCCTCGGCATAACGCTGGAGGGCGGTCTCGTCCTGCCGGAAGGCGGCCAGCAGGATCGTACGGGCGTATCCCTCCAGACCGTCGGAGAGCCGACCGGACCAGCTCGTGCGGTCGCCCGGGAAGTAGTAGAGGGCGCCCCCCTCGGCGGCGTACGGCTCCGTAGCGGCGAGCAAGCCGTCGGCCGCGGCCTCCCAGTGGGCGCGGGTGTATCCGGTGTACGGGCTACGGATGCGGTCGTCGGGAGGGAGGTGCATGGTCTCTCTTTCGGTTCTCTGGAAACGTCCGGTGCGCACCGCGCCCCTCAAGGGGCGCGGGGAACTGCGCGACCGGCCCCCACCGGCCCGCAGACAAGACACCGCCATTCCGGCGGAGCGCCCGGTGGAACGTACAGGCCTGGGGCGCCTCGGTTCCGGTCGAGGCGCCCCAGGGGCTCATCCCACCCGCACCAGGCCTTTCGGCACCAGGTGCTGGGCGAGGAGTTCGTCGCGGACGAGGCCGGCGTACACCGTGGCCCCGTGCACGGAGGTGTGCGTGTTGTCCCGCTTCTCGTTGTAGAGGTAAATCGCCTTGGAACCCTCGACTCCCAAGGACTCCACGAGCGACTTCGTCCTCGCCGTCAAGTCGATCAGCGGGACGTCCTGCGCGGCGGCGACCGAGCGGATGACTGCGGGGTGGTCGACGCCGAGGCCGTTGACCAGGAGTGCGGTGTTGTTGTTCAGGGTGCCGTCGGAGTTGAACCAGCGTCGCACGATCGGCGTCACGAGGACAGGCTCACCGCCCTTTTCCCGGATACCGGCGACCAGTGTCTCCAGGTTCGTCCGGTAGGTCACCTCGTCGGTGGTCTTGTCGTTGTGCGCGAGCTGGACCAGGACGAGGTCGCCGCGGCGGATCAACGGCTGCACGGTGGCGAACAGCTGAGGATTGGACAGATAGGTCACCGTGCTCTCGCCGGAGTCGGAGTAGTTGGCGACGGAGACGCCCTTGCGGAGGTACTGGGGCAACTGCTGGCCCCATCCCGAGTACGGGTCGCCGGGCTGGTCGCAGACCGTGGAGTCGCCGACGAGGAAGATCTGGCGGGCGTGCCGGGCGGGGGTGACCTTGATGTCGGCGAGCGCGGGGGCCGAGCCGCCGAGCACGAGGTCCAGGCCGGGGGTGCCCTCCGCGCCGGTGGGTTCGCCCTCGGGGGTGCGGACGTTCACGGTGAAGCTGCGGGCGGTCCGCTCGCCGGCCGCGACGGCGGTCTCGGGGAGCAGGGAGCGCCGGGTCTCACCGCTGACGCTCGTGCTCGATCCGGCGTCGCCGCCGAGGAGGACCTTCACGTCGTACGTGCCCGCGGGGACGTCGAAGTGACATGCGGTGGCGGTGCAGTTCTCGAGGCCCAGGGGGCGGTGCCGCTCGGCTGCGGCGTGGGCCGGGACGGCGGTCAGTGCGGTGCTCAGTGCGACCGTCGCCAGCAGGGCGAGGTTGAAACGTCTCATTCGAGGCTCCTACGACACACGACAAGGCCTGGCGGCTGGACCGTACCCCTATCGGCAAGCGCTTTCTAGACCTCGGGGCGATTTCACAAGATTGCCAACCTCCAGCAAGCGAAAGCCCTTTCGCGAAATCGATTCAACTGTCACCCTCGCTCTCACCCGCACCACCCCCACATGTCCTCGAAGGAGGCACCCCCATGTCCGGATCCGCTGCGAACAGACCGGTCCGACGCCGTACCTTCGTCCTCGGCACTGCCACCGCAGGCACGGCCGCCCTGGCCGGTCCGCTCGCCCAGTCCGCCTCCGCCGCGACCTTCGGCTGGAGCGACGACGGCTCCAACTACGTCGTCGACACCGGCGCGAACCTGGTCTTCAAGGTCAGCAAGACCAACGGCGACCTGACCTCGCTGGTCTACAAGGGCACCCAGTACCAGGGCTACGGCGGCAAGAACTCGCACATCGAGTCCGGTCTCGGCACCTCCACCGTGAGCATCAAGCAGTCCGGTACGACGATCCTGATCTCGGTCGCGTACGGCACGCTGAAGCACTACTACGCGGCCCGCAGTGGCGAGAACAACGTCTACCTGTGGACCAACAAGGCCGACGCCTCGGTCAGCGCGACCCGTTACATCCTGCGCGTGAACGCGGGCAAGTTCCTCAACGACGAGTCCGACTCCTACACCTACGCGCCCACCACCATCGAGGCCCAGGACGTCTTCGCGAAGTCCGACGGCCAGACCCGCTCGAAGCACTACACGAAGTCCCGGGTCATCGACTACAACTACGTCGGCTGGACCACCGGCAGCGTCGGCCTGTACATCGTCCGCTCCAACCACGAGAAGGCCTCCGGCGGCCCGTTCTACCGCTCCCTCCTGCGCCACCAGAGCGCGGACGGCGGCGGCCTGTACGAGATCCTGTACTACGGCGAGAACCAGACGGAGGCCCAGCGCTTCGGCCTCCAGGGCCCTTACGTCATCGCCTTCACCGACGGCGGCGCCCCCTCCTCCGCGCTGTACCCGGGGACCCTCACCACTTCGTGGGCCGACTCGCTCGGCATCTCCGGCTACGTCCCCGCGAGCGGCCGGGGCAAGGTCGCGGGCGTCGGCATCACCGGACGGAACACGGCGTACGCCTACACGGTCGGGCTCGCCAACTCCGCCGCCCAGTACTGGGGTTCGGCACGGTCGTCGGACGGCTACTTCTCCATCGGGGGCGTCCTTCCGGGAACGTACACGCTGACCGTCTTCAAGGGCGAACTCGCCGTCCACACCAGCTCGGTGAGCGTCAGCGCGGGCGGGACGACCACCCTCAACTCCCTCGCGATCCCGTCCTCGAACGACCCGAGCAACGCGGGCGCGATCTGGCGCATCAACGACTGGAACGGCACGCCCGGCGGTTTCAAGAACGCCGACCTGATGACGTACGCCCATCCGTCCGACGTCCGCGCCGCCTCCTGGACCGGGAACGTCGTCATCGGCAGCGGCACCGAGACCTCGGCGTTCCCCTGCTATCTGTGGAAGGACGTCAACAGCGGGATCATCGTCTACTTCAAGCTGACGGCCGCCCAGGCCGCCGCCGCGCACACCCTGCGCATCGGCGTGACGACGGCCTACGCCAACGGCCGTCCACAGGTCGTCATCAACGACACCTGGACGTCCGCCGTCCCCTCGCCGCCCACCCAGCCGAGCACCCGGTCGCTGACCGTGGGCTCGTACCGGGGCAACAACAACACGTTCACCTACAGCGTGCCGGCGTCCGCCTGGCTGACGGACACCAGCGCCTACAACACGCTGAAGATCTACGTGGCGAGCGGTTCGGGGGCGACGTCCTTCCTCAGCGCCGGTACGTCGATCGACGCGATCGACCTGCTGGCCTGACCTGACGTCAGGTCCCGCGCGTCCACTGCTGGTTGGTCGCTCCGTTGCACGTGTACGTGATGATCGCGGCGGAGTTGGCGGTGGACGCGCCGTTCACGTCCAGACACTCTCCGGTGGCGCGGGCCTTGACCAGCCAGTAGCTGCCGGAGGCGGTGACGCTCCACTGCTGGGTGGTCGCGCTGCCGCAGTTCTCCTGGGTGACGTTGGTGGAGTTCTCCTGGAGGCACAGGGAGCTGCCGCGGCCGACGAGCTGGTAGTAGCCGGTGCCGAGGTCCTTGAACCAGAACTTCTGGTTGTTGCCGCCGTTGCAGGTGTACTGGGCGAGGGCGATGCCCTGCCACAGGGACTGGTTCGGCACGTCGACGCACTTGGAACTGTTGCGGGCGATCAGGGTGTTGTACGTCGCGCTCGTCCCGGAGATCGTCCCGGCGGCCGCGTCGACGGTGACCTCGGGGTACCAGGACATCGACATCGTGGTGGAGCTCGGGAAGGTCAACGGCAGCCACACATAACGGGAGTCGTTGACGGTGCCGCCGAAGGAGTTGCCCCAGCGGTCGCCCATGTAGAGGTACGAGGTGCCCGAAGTGCCCTGCACGGGCAGGACGTAGGCGGTCTGCGAGTTGTAGGTCGTGGAGTCGCCGACGTTGGCCATCGACGTCCACGGTCCGGTGAGCGAGGTCGCGGTGGCGTACTGCTGCTGGTTGGCGCTCCAGCCGGTCGCGCCCGAGGTCAGCATGAAGTAGACGCCGCCCCGCTTGAAGAGGGCCGGGGCCTCGCGGTGGCCGCCCGCCCACGGGTTGGCGACCAGGCTGTCGATGCCGGTGTAGGCGGAGTTGAGCTTGTAGATGTGCAGGTCGTAGTTCTCGTTGGCGGCGGACACCATGTAGCCCGTGCCGTCCGTGTCGACGAACGTCGTGATGTCACGGGACATGTGGGTGCCCAGCGGACGGAAGCTGCCCTGATAGGTGTAGTTCCCGTCGACGGTGTCGGAGACGGCGACGGCGGCGCGGGCCTCGCTGTAGTCGGTGCCGTTCTCCTTGTGCATCCACATCACGAACTTGCCGGTGGACGCGTTGTACATGACCTTGGGCCGCTCGATGTAGGCCGTGCCCAGCTCCGAGGCGCTGGACTGGGTCAGGACGTTGTTCCTGAACTCCCAGTTCTTCAGGTCGGTGGAGCGGTAGGCGGACACGTACCGGAAGGTGTTGTCGGAGTTGCGGTTCTCTCCGAACCAGTAGTAGTACGACCCGACCTTGATGACCCCGCCGCCGTGGGCGTGCAGGGCGCCTCCCGAACTGTCCGTGAACTGGACGCCGTTGGGGATCGTCAGGGCGGCGGCCTGGGCAGGCCCCGCGGTGACCAGGGCGCCTGCCAGCGCCAGACAGAGGGCGAGCAGTACCGCGTAGGCACGTCTCATCTCACGCACTCTCCTTCACCGAGTCGATGACGGTGTCCGCCACCGGTATGCCGAAGTTCGGGGTGCCGTCCGTGTTCCAGCCCAGCCTCTGGACGCGGGTGTGCCGGTTGGGATCGTTCAGCGGGTCGCCGACGATCTCCTTGTACTGGCGGGCGTGGTAGACGAGGACGTCGCTGCGGCCGTCCTCGGCGACCGTGAAGCTGTTGTGGCCGGGGCCGTACTGCTTCGTGGTGTCGTTGCTGGTGAAGACCGGGGTGGGCGACTTGGACCAGTTGGCGGGGTCCATGAGGTCGGCGTCCGCGTCGACGGTCAGCAGGCCCATGCAGTAGTTGAAGTCGGTGGCGCTGGCCGAGTACGACATGAACAGACGGCCGTTGCGGGCGATGACCGAAGGGCCCTCGTTGACCTTGTAGCCGATGCACTCCCAGTCGTACTCGGGGGTGGACAGCCGTACTTGAGCGCCCGTCAGGGTCCAGGGGTTCGCCATCTTCGACAGCCACAGCGCGGTGTTGTTGCCCATGTCGGGCTCGTGCTGGGCCCAGGCGAGGTAGCGGCTGCCGCGGTGGGTGAAGGTGGTGGCGTCGAGGGAGAAGGTCTCCCAGGCCGTCTTCAGCTGGCCGCGCTCGACCCACGTCCCCTTGAACGGGTTGGGGTTGGCGTTCTCCAGGACCCAGATACGGATGTCCCAGACGCTCTCGGCGGGCGCGGAGGCGAAGTAGATGTACCACTTGCCGCCGATGCGATGGATCTCCGGCGCCCAGATGTGGGCGCCCATGGGACCGGTCGCGTGCTTGGTCCAGATGACCGACTCGGGCGCGGTCGCCAGCCCGTTCAGGGTGCGGGAGCGGCGCAGGATGATCCGGTCGTACTCGGGGGCGGTGGCGGTGAAGTAGTAGTGGCCGTCGGAGTGACGGTGGATGTGGGGGTCGGCGCGGTTGCGGACGAGCGGGTTCACGAACGGGGGCGTCTTCTTCGGGCTCGGAGCGGCTGCGGCGGCGGTGGGGGTCACGGCCAGGGCGCCCGCGGCCAGGGCACCTTTCAGCAGCAGTCGCCTGTCGGGGGCGTCGGGAGTGCGGCTCATACGGACTGCCTCTCGGATGGGGGTGTCCTGAGAGTGATGTTCGATATTGAGAACATCTGTTGTTATTGCGAACAGCCGAAAGGTAAGGCTGGGGAACGAGGAGGTCAACGGGTCGGACGCGACAAAAGAAGGCGCTTTCTACTGGGCGGCTCATCGCGGGAACATTTCTGTTATCGACGGCCGGTCGGGCCCGTCTCCGTAACCGTGCGCAGCCATACCCACAAGACAGCAGCCGCAGCCGGCGCCCTCGCGACGGTCGCCTTCCTGATCGCCGCTCCCCCGGCGCAGGCGGCCGGCACCCGCGACATCACCGCCGACGTGCTCGCGGGCCGGAACCTGACGCTCGCCGGCGACACGGTCGTCACCGTCCCCTCCGGCACGACGACGTACGACGGCGTCCTCCGCGGCGAGGGCACACTCACCGTGCGCGGCAGCGGAACGCTGGTCCTGACCAGGAACAGCGACTTCACGCTGCCGAAGTCCCGGCAGCGGCAGAAGGTGTCGGTCCAGGGCGGCAACCATCCCTACGTCACCACGACCGCCCCCGACCCGCCGGCGATCACGGTCGCACGCGGGGCGACGCTTCAGTACGGCAACGGCGGCTCGACCGGACTGATCGGCCACTTCCCTTACGGCACCCCGCAGTTCGCGCTCAACCAGGACAACATCCGGGTCGACGGCACCCTGCGGCTGTCCCTGAAGGACACCGCCTACAACCTGGGCACCATCAGCGGCTCCGGGCTGATCACCCAGCCGCGCTTCCTCTGGGGCACGTGGGACCTGTCGGGCACGCACCCCTTCTCCGGGGTGATCGACAACGGCACGCAGGTCAACGCCGGTCGACCGGAGTTCGCGACCGCTCTGCCGAACGTCCGCAAGGTCCTCAACCAGGGCACCTGGACCGTGGACACCCCGCTGGGTCAGACCGTCACCGAGGGCATGGACTTCTACCAGCGCGAGTACGGCAGCGACATCAACGTCCAGTCCCGGCCGGGCAGCAAGGTCGTCCTGACGGGCCAGTACAGCTGGTCGAACCAGGGCGGCGACACCGATCCCTCGCTCAGCGACCCGTCCCTGAACTGGACGCCCGCACGCAAGAACGTCAACAAGCGCGGCACCAACATCAAGGGCGCGAACGTCCAGTGGGGCGACGGCACGACGCACAGGATCTTCATGCCGGGGACGGCCGAGACGGTCTACATCAACCTGCTGGCGGCCCGCTCCCGCTCGCTGCTCACGTTCGACTACAACGGGCCGGTGACCCTGGGCGCCCCCATCGGCGGCGGCAAGTTCCACGACACCCTGGCCGCACCCGGCGCCGGGGACGTCGTCATCGCCGGGACGCGCGGGAACGACGTCACCTTCGCGGCCGTGCAGTACTACGACGGCTCGACGACCGTCGAGAAGGGTGCGGTACTGCGGCTGGGCAGCGGCCGGTCGGGTGGCGACGGTGGACTGTATACCGCGGGCAGTCTGTACAAGGTCGTGAACAACGGCTCGCTCGTGCTGAACAACGCCGGCAAGGCCCTGACCCTGTCCCGGATCACCGGCGGTGGGTCGGTCACCCAGACGGGTGCCGCGAAGACGACCCTGACGGGGAGCGGGGTGGCGTACACGGGGACGACCACGGTGAAGAAGGGCACGCTGGCGCTGCGGCAGGGGGCGACGCTGCGGCGCAGTAGAGCGATCCGGCTGACCTCCGCGGGCTCCCGGTTGGACGTGGGCACGACGGGGCTGCGGGTGGCGACCACGCTCAGCGGCAAGGGCACGGTCAAGGGCTCGGTGACCAACGACGGCGTCGTCGCCGGCGGGCTCACGGTCTCCGGGAACTACACGCAGAGCGCGAAGGGCGAACTCGTCCTGCGCGGCGAGCCGTTGAAGGTGACCGGTGCGGTGCGCCTGGCCGGGGCCCTGGACCTCGCGGCCGCCGGGACCGAACCCGCGCGCGAGATCACCGTGCTGAACCACACGGGCGACTCGAAGACCGGCGGCACATTCACCGGGCTGAAGGAAGGGACGAAGGTCAGGCTCGCCGACACCACCTACCGGATCAGCTACCGGGGCGGCGACGGCAACGACGTCGTGCTCACCGCCGCCACCGCGGGCAAGTCACCTTCCCCGACCACGACTTCGTCGCCGTCCACCGTGGTGACCCGCACCGTGGGTGCCGCGGAGGACGACCGCCTCGGCTGGTGGCCGTACGCGCTGGGGCTCGGGCTGCTGGGCGGGCTGGCGGTTCCGGCGACCAGGCACCGGCGCGGGAACCGACGACGGGGCGGACGGCACGCGGCGAACGGATGAGGTCTCTCAGCACCCCTGGAGCGGCCCTCAACGCCCGCTCGGCGCCTCCCCGAACCCCAGCTCCGGCGCCAGCGCACGCGCCTCCGCCGCCCAGCCCGCCAGGAAGGCGAGGGCCGACCCCCGTTCCCGGTAGCGGAGTTCGGCGGACACGAGGCTCCCACCGCCGTAGTCCAGCTGCACCTCGCCCGCGCGGGCCGGCGACAGGGCGGTGAGCCAGTCGTACTTCACCGCGGACGCACACACCCCGAGCCGTACGAGCCGTTCGTCGCCCTGCCATCCGCTCCCCGCAGCCCGTGCAGATACGCCTCGTACGCCTGGGCCGCGTACCCCGGCAGCCGCTCGGCCGGGACGAACAGGTCGAAGACGGAGTCGGGCAGATAGTTGCCCAGGTCCTCGCCGAGGGCGCCGTCGCCGGTGAACGCCCAGTCGTACAGGACGCTGTCCGGGCCGTCGGAGCGGACGTTGGCCGGCCACCGGTCGAGGTGGCTGAGGACGCGTGGGAGGGACTCCATGATCTGGAGGAACCACTCGCGGTCGTGGTGGAGGCGGACCATGTCCTGGCGCAGGCCGGCCGGGAAATGCTCCCGGACCAGGGGCCGGCGCCAGGCCTCGTCGTCGTCGAGGAGCTCCTGGCCGAGAGTGTTGCTGCCGACGTACTGCCGCAGAAAGCGACGCGAGAGCCATGGCTCGTCGACCGTATGCAGTCTTCCTGGCGCGGTATACAGGCCTCCTTGCGCCGCACCCAGTCGACGGGCGTGCTCGACATGCCGGGACACGCTCCTCCGGGTGCCCGGCTCGCCCCGCACCCGCTCCAGCCACAGCGCCACATCCCCGTCGGCCCGTTCCACGCAGGCCAGCAGCCGGGGCGCGCGGATGCCGTACGGGGCCCAGACCTGCGCCGGTCCCGACGCGTACACGTCGGCCTCGCGCCGCCAGTAGTTCCAGTGCCGGGGATCGTCGGAGGCGGCCCAGCGGCCCGTGGCCCCCTTGGTACGGGTCAGCACCTTCAGCACGGCGGAACGGTCGCCCGCGTCGACGGCCCAGACGCCGCCGGTGACGCCGTTCCTGGGGTTGTGGGTGAGCGGTTCCAGAAGGGCCGGGCCGGAGAAGGGGCCGAGGACGTCACCGGCCTCGGCGTGCACGACATCCGTGTCAGCGGACATCCCCCAAGGCTAGGCGGGGCAGAGGGCCACACGATCACGTTCCGCCGTACCGGGCCTGTTCGCGGGATGGACAAGCGCGGTCGAAGACCCGTCCCCGGAGTACCGTCGACGGCATGACCAGCAACTCCTCCCTCGCCGAGGCCCTCGCCGCCGGGACCGTCGTGCTCGACGGCGGTATGTCCAACCAGCTCGAGTCCGCCGGACACGACCTCAGCGACGAGCTGTGGTCGGCGCGGCTGCTCGCCGAGCGGCCCGAGGCCATCACCGAGGCACACCTCGCCTACTTCGAGGCGGGCGCGGACGTGGCGATCACCTCCAGCTACCAGGCCACCTTCGAGGGCTTCGCCAAGCGCGGGATCTCGCACGAGCGGGCGGCCGAACTGCTCACGACGAGCGTCGAGTTGGCCCGCGAGGCGGCCTCGCAGGCCAAGGCGCAGGGCGTCACGCGGCCGCTGTGGGTGGCGGCGTCGGTCGGCCCGTACGGGGCGATGCTGGCGGACGGCTCCGAGTACCGGGGACGGTACGGCCTGAGCGTCGACGAGCTCGAGCGTTTCCACCGGCCCCGTCTGGAGGTGCTCGCCGCCGCCGGACCCGACGTACTGGCTCTGGAGACGGTGCCGGACACGGACGAGGCGGAGGCGTTGGTGCGGGCGGTGCGTGGACTGCATACACCCGCCTGGCTCTCGTATTCGATCGACGGTCGGCACACCCGCGCCGGCCAGCCGCTGGAGGAGGCCTTCGCCCTGGCCGCCGACGCGGACGAGGTGATCGCGGTCGGCGTGAACTGCTGCGCGCCCGAGGACGTGGACGCCGCCGTCGAGATCGCCGCCCGTGTCACCGGCAAGCCGGTCGTCGTCTATCCCAACAGCGGCGAGGCCTGGGACGCCGAGGCCCGCGCCTGGAACGGGCGCTCCTCCTTCGCCCCCGGCCAGGTGCGCGCCTGGCGGGAGTCCGGGGCCCGGCTGATCGGCGGGTGCTGCCGGGTGGGGCCGCAGGCGATCACGTCGATCGCGGGGACGCTGGCGGAGGCGTAGGCGGCGCCGGGCGGCAAAAGGAAAGGCAAGGAGCCAGCTGCTCCCCGCCACTCTCAACCTATAGCGCACCATGGGCCTTGCGGCAAGACCCCCCTCGTGCCGCAGAATCTCCGGTCGAAGCCAGAAGCTGCTGAAATCAGCGATTCGCGCAATGCATGCGCTTATGGGGGTCTCATGATCGACGTGATCATCGCCGGTGGCGGACCGACCGGCTCGATGCTGGCCGGCGAGCTGCGGCTGCACGGCGTGCGGGTGCTCGTGCTGGAGAAGGACGCCGAGCCCGCCGCGTACGTCCGCTCGCTCGGCCTCCACGTACGCAGTATCGAGGTGATGGACCAGCGCGGTCTGCTGGAGCGGTTCCTCGCCCACGGCCGGCAATTCCCCGTCGGCGGTGGCTACTTCGCCGCCATCGACAAGCCGGTGCCCGAGCTGGACACCGCGCACGGCTACATCCTCGGCATCCCGCAGCCCGTCACCGATCGTCTGCTGGCCGAGCACGCCACCGAGCTCGGCGCCGAGATCCGGCGCGGCTGCGAGGTGGTGGGGGTGAGCCAGGACGAGGACGGGGTGAGCGTCGAACTCGCCGACAGCACACGGCTGCGCTCGCGCTATCTCGTCGGCTGCGACGGCGGGCGCAGCACGGTGCGCAAACTGCTCGGGATCGGTTTCCCCGGTCAACCCGCCCAGGCCGAGACGCTGTTGGGCGAGATGGAGGTGACGGAGACCCAGGAGACGATCGCCGCCGTCGTGACGGAGATCCGGCAGACCGAGAAGCGGTTCGGCCTCGGGCCCGTCGGGGAGGGGCGGTACCGCGTCGTCGTGCCCGCCGAGGGGGTGGCCGAGGACCGCTCGGTCGTGCCGACCCTGGAGGAGTTCAAGCAGCAGTTGCGGGCCTATTCGGGCACCGACTTCGGGGTGCACTCGCCGCGTTGGCTCTCCCGGTTCGGCGACGCCACCCGGCTGGCCGAGCGCTACCGGGTCGGCCGCGTGCTGCTGGCCGGCGACGCGGCGCACGTCCACCCGCCGTTGGGCGGACAGGGGCTCAACCTCGGTATCCAGGACGCGTTCAACCTCGGCTGGAAGCTGGCCGCCGAGGTCTCGGGCCGGGCTCCCGAGGGACTGCTGGACAGTTACGAGAGCGAACGGCGCCCGGTGGCCGCCGCCGTACTGGACAACACCCGCGTGCAGAGCCTGCTGATCTCCACCGACCCGACCGCCCAGGCGGTGCGGCGGCTGATGGCGGAGCTGATGGACTTCGAGGGCGTCACCCGGCACCTGATCGAGAAGGTCACCGCGCTCGACATCCGCTACGACTTCGGCGAGGGCCACGAGCTGCTCGGCCGGCGGCTGCGTGACGTGAAGCTGAAGCAGGGGCGCCTCTACGAGCTGCTGCACGGCGGCCGCGGGCTGCTGCTCGACCGGACCGGCGGCCGGCTCTCGGTCGGGGGCTGGGCGGACCGGGTCGACCACGTCGTCGACGGCAGCGAGGAACTGGACGTGCCCGCCGTTCTGTTGCGGCCGGACGGCCATGTGGCGTGGGTCGGCGAGGACCAGGAGGAGCTGCTCGATCGGCTGCCCCGGTGGTTCGGCGCCGCCACCGGCTGAGCGCGCGGCCGCCGCAGTTCCTGCCGCATCCCCCTCGTCCCGGCCCTCCCCCGCTGCTAGCCTCCGGGTCGGGAACCGGTTTCCATCCATGTTGCCGCAGTTCCCGAGGGGTGGGCCGACAAGCCCGGGGAGAGGGACGAGGCAGGTATGACCAGAAAGAGCGAGGACGCGAGCCGCAGCACCATCAGGGACGTGGCGGCGCGCGCGGGGGTGTCCGCGTCGACCGTGTCGCGGGTGCTGGGCGGGGTCTATCCGGTGAGCGCGGCGACCCGTACGCGCGTGATGCGGGCGGTCCGCGAGATGGACTACGTCGCCGACGCGCGCGCCAAGGCGATCGCGGGCGTCGGCACGCCCACGCTGGCGTTCGTGCTCGAGGACATCACGGGTCCGTCGTTCGCGCTGATGGCGCACGGCGTGGAGCGTGAGGCCATGCGGCTGGGCCATCTGTGCCTGGTGTGCAGCACGGAGGGCGACGCGCGGTACGAGCTGGAGTTCGTGGAGATGATGCGCGCGCAGCGGGCGGCCGCCGTGATCCTGGTCGGCGGTGGCGCCGACACCGCCGAGTACCGCGAACGCACCCGCCGCATGGCCGACTCGCTCGCCTCGGCCGGCTCCCGACTCGTGCTGTGCGGGCGCCCGCCGCTGGGGCCCGGGGCACCGGTCACGGTCATCGAGTACGACAACGAGGGCGGCGCCTACGCCCTGGTCGCGCACGTCCTCGCGCAGGGCCATCAGCGGGTGCTGTTCCTCGGCGGCAAGTCCGACCACACCACGGCGCAGGGGCGCGAGCGCGGCTATCTCGCCGCCCACCGGGCGCGCGGTGTCGAGCCCGCCGAGGAGCTGGTGCTGCACGGCGACTTCACCCGCGACTCGGGCCACCGGCTGATGCGCGAGGCGCTGGAGCAGAAGCTGGACTTCACGGCCGTGGTCGCCGCCACCGACATGGTCGCGGCGGGCGCGCTCACCGCGCTGCACGAGGCGGGCCTCAGTGTGCCGCGCGATGTGTCGCTGGCCGGGTACGACGACATTCCGTTCGCCCGGGATCTGCATCCGGCGCTGACGACCGTGCATGTTCCCTACGAGGAACTGGGCAGGCTCGCCGTGAGGACCGCGCTGGGGCGCGAACCGAACACCCCGGACGAGCATCTGCTGCTGGGCACGCATGTGGTGGTACGGGACTCGGTGGCGCCGCTCAAGGAATAGGCGGTGCGGCCGCGGGCACCGTGGGCCTCTTGTCGCGGAACCGGTTGCTTCCTATGCTCACGATCTTGGCAAACGCTCTCTATCCTGGAGCCTCCCGCATGAGCACCGGCCCCATCCGTCTCACCCCGGGCGCGCACACCGCCCTCCGTCCCGCGACAGCCGCCCGCATCACCGACGGATTCTGGGCCGCCCGCCGCACCACCAACGCCGACGTCAGCATTCCGCAGGGCCCCGACCGTCTGGAGGCGGCCGGAAACCTCGACAACCTCCGCGCCGCCGGCGACGGCAAGGGCTCCTTCACCGGCGACTTCCCGTTCCAGGACTCGGACGTGCACAAGTGGCTGGAGGCGGCGTCCTGGCAGCTCGCGGACCGTCCCGACAATCCCGAACTGGCCGCTCACGTGGACGAGTTGACCGCTCTCCTGGCCGCCGCGCAGGACACCGACGGCTATCTGCAGACGTACTACCAGGTCGCCCGCCCGGACCGGCGCTGGCAAGAACTCGGCTGGGGCCACGAGTTGTACTGCGCGGGCCATCTGCTGCAGGCCGCGGTGGCCCACCACCGTGCGACGGGACGCCGTGAACTCCTCGACGTCGCCGAGCGGTTCGCCGCACACATCGACTCGGTCCTCGGCCCGGGCCGGCGGATCGACAACGTGTGCGGCCACCCCGAGATCGAGACCGCGCTGGTGGAGCTGTACCGGGAGACCGGGGAGCGGCGCTGGCTGGAGCTGGCCGGCCACTTCGTGGACCGGCGCGGGCACGGGCTCCTCGACGCCGACGTCAACCCCCATCTGGGCCGCGCCTATTGGCAGGACCACATACCGGTGCGCGAGGCCACGACGGTCTCCGGTCACGCCGTACGGCAGCTGTATCTGCTCGCGGGTGTGGCGGACCTCGCCGCGGAGACGGGCGACCGTGAACTGTATGCGGTCGCCGAGCGACTGTGGGACGTGATGGTGGCGACGAAGAGCTATCTGACGGGCGGTGTCGGCGCCCGTCACGAGGGCGAGTCCTTCGGGGAGCCGTACGAACTCCCGCCGGACCGGGCCTACGCGGAGACCTGCGCGGCCATCGCGTCGATCCAGTGGTCGTGGCGGATGGCGCTGCTGACCGGTGACGCGAAGTACTCCGACCTCGTCGAACGCACCCTCTACAACGGCTTCCTGGCCGGCGTCGGCCTCGACGGCGACAGCTGGCTGTACGTCAATCCGCTCCAGGTGCGCGAGGGGTACGAGGGCGCGTACGAACCGGACAAGGCGGCCCGCCGCACGCCCTGGTTCCGCTGCGCCTGCTGCCCGCCGAACGTGATGCGGCTGCTCGCCTCGCTCCCCCACTACATGGCGAGCGGCGACGCCGAGGGGCTGCAGCTCCATCAGTACGCGACGGGCGTGTACGAGGCCGGCGGCGGCCGGATCCGGGTGGCGACCGGCTATCCCTGGGACGGGCGGATCGCGGTGACCGTCGAGGAGGCGCCGGACGCCGACTGGACGCTGTCGCTGCGTCTCCCGTCCTGGTGCACGGACTTCACGGCGACGGCTCCCGACGGCGAACCGCCCGCCGAGATCCTCCCCGGCTGGCTGCGGGTGCGTCGTCGCTGGTCGCCGGGCGACACCTTCACCCTCGACCTCGAACTGGACGCCCGGCTCACCCGCCCCGACCCGTACGTGGACGCCGTACGCGGCTGCGTGGCCATCGAACGCGGCCCCCTGGTCCACTGCCTGGAGGGCGTGGACCAGCGGCCGGGCATCCCCTTCGAGGACCTGACCCTGCCCTACGGCTCCCCTCTCACGTTCCGGCACGACCCCGAGCTGCTGGGCGGGGTCGGTGTCGTCACTGCCGACGGACTGCGCCGGGGAGGCGGAGACGCCGTACCACTGACCGCAGTTCCGTACTACGCGTGGGCGAACCGTCAGGAGGGGCCGATGCGCGTGTGGATTCCGGAGGGGTGACGTCGGCGGTCCAGAGGGCGAAACCGGTATCGCGGGGGCCGTGCGCTGTGTACGGCGGACTGTATGCGAAATCCGGGCGACCGTCGGCTGTCGGCGCCGGTCGGCCGTCGATCGCGTAATCCGGCCGACCGTCGCCGACGTCGCCGAAGATCCGCACCGGGTGCGTCTCGTCCCACGCCTCCCACCCCGGGTCCCCGTCGACCGCGAACCGCACCCACGCCCCGTGCATCGCCTCGGCGAGCTCGTGCGGTGCCCCCTGCCCGGCGAGCTTGGCCGACTCGGGGCTGTCGCCCGTGTCGAAGACGAAGCCCAGTTCCAGGGCGTGGCAGGAGCCGAGGTCGGGGAGGTTGGAGGGCCAGGCGAACTCGTAGACGTACGCGGTGTCGGGGCGGGCCTCGGCCAGGCGGTGCAGGGGGATGCGCAGCAGGTGGTCGGTGACCATCTGGCCGACGATCTCGGCGGTGCCGGCGTCGGGGTGCAGGACGCGGTAGCCGCGCGGCACCTCGTGGCCGGCGTGGCAGCGGGCCATGGCGCCGGCCAGGGCGACGGCGCCGAGGCGGTCGACGCGTTCCAGGAGGCCGCCGGGGACCAGCCAGAGCCGGTACTCGTCGCGGGTCCAGCCGACCATCAGGTCGACGTCACGGGCCGCGTCGCCCTCGGTCAGTGCGTCCAGGGGATCGCGCGGGACCAGGTCGCCGTCGACGACGATGCCGAAGGCGGGGCCGCCGAGCACCGGGCTGCTGAGCCGGCCGACCTCGCCCTGGGTGCGCAGCAGCAGTTCGCGGTCGACCTCGGCGAAGGCGGCCGCGGTGGCGGGGATCTTCAGCCGGGCGGCCATCCGGCGCACCATCCGCCGTACCTTGTCGCGGTCGGCGGCCTCGGGCGGCCCGCTCTGCAGGATCGCGCGCCGCACCAGGCCCTGGGCCTGCGGTGCGGCGAGCAGGGCGCCGGTACTGATGGCGCCCGCGGACTGGCCCGCGAGGGTGATGCAGGCGGGGTCGCCGCCGAAGGCCTCGATCGACCGGTGCACCCACTCCAGTGCGGCGAGCTGGTCGCGCAGGCCCGGGTTGGCGGGGGCGTCCGGGAACAGGCCGTAGCCCTCGACCCCCAGCCGGTAGTTGACGGAGACGAAGACGACGCCGTCGCGGGCGAAGCCATGCCCGTCGTACACCGGCACGGCGGAAGATCCCCTGGTCAGGGCGCCTCCGTGCAGCCAGACCAGGACCGGGAGCCGGGCCCCGCGGCCCGGCTCCGGTGTCCATACGTTGAGGTTGAGGCAGTCGTCGCCGGGCACGACCGGGTCGGACAGGTACTGCGCGAAGGCTTCGGAGTACGGCGGTTTCGGCGCCGTGGGCCCGAAGGCCCCCGCGTCCCGCACCCCCTCCCACGGCTCGGGCGGGAGGGGTGGCCGGAACCTTCGGGGGCCGAAGGGGGGTGCCGCGTAGGGGATGCCCCGGAACACCGCGGTCCCGTTCTCATGGCGGCCGCGTACGGCTCCGTACGGCGTGCTCACCACGGGATCCTTCTGGACTGCTGCCGTCATTCGACCACCAGCCTCCTCGCCGCGCTCGTGCACCGGTAACAACAGAGCACCACATCACGGCGCGCTATTCCGGCGCAGGAGGCGGTCTGGAGGCTGTTCGGGGTACATCGCATACAGTCCGCTACCGTCCGTACACGTTGTGCTGTGTGCTGTGTGTACAGACGGTGCCGCGTACTACTTCGCGTACATCAGCGTGCCGAAGCCGAGCTGGTCGAAGCCGCCGCTGGTGGAGCCGTAGTCTCCGCCGCCGCCCTCGGGGGCGTTGGCGTAGTAGAACGCCGAGATGTACTTGTCGTCGAGGCCCAGACGCCGGTTGTAGTGGAAGTGGAGCATCGCCCAGACGGGGCGGATCTGGCCGCGGGAGGCGGAGGAGATCACCGTCTGGGAGGACTGGGAGCAGTTCTGACCGGTGCCCCAGGTGTAGGTGGTGAAGGGGACGTCGTTGCCGAGGTTGTACTTCGCGACGTACTGGGCGCCCTTCATGAAGCGGCGGCTGTCGTACGAGTAGAGGTCGTCGCCCTGGTTCCAGGCCATCTCGCAGATCGCGCCCATCTGGCCCATGCCCATGACGGTGTGCCCCTGGTCGCGGCCGGACTCCTGCCACTGGCCCAGCGCGTAGCCGTCGGAGTCGGTGTACAGGTACGGCACCGCGTGCGCGAGGGAGCCGTTGCCGGCACCGGACTTGAAGTACGTGACGGCCTGGTCGTACTTGGCGCCGTCCTCGTTGAGGATGCCGATGGCCAGGATCGAGGCCATGTTGCACAGGTCCCAGTTGGCCCAGTAGTTGGTGATGCAGGCGTCGTTGTGGTTGGTCAGGAAGCTGTTGTTCATCGGGTAGAAGACGCGCGCCATCATCTCCTGGGCGGCGGCGAGGTCGAACCCGTCGTAGTCCCGCATGAGTTCGCAGGCGTTGGCGAACTGCCAGCCGTAGAGACCGGCCGCGAGGAACCGGTCGGCGTTGCCGCCGATCGAGGTGAGCGTGGTGGACCACGCGTTGAGGATGCCGGCGGCGCAGACCGCGTTGGCCTCGGTGCCGCCGACCCGCCAGCGCAGGGCGTTCTGATAGGCGGCGGCGATGTCGTTGTAGAGGAGGCCGTAGTTCTCGCCGGTGCCGCCGCGGATGACGGTGGCGGTGGCCCGGTTGGTCCAGGTGGACTGGGAGTGGGAGTTGGCGACCAGTTTGTTCCAGCCGGACAGCCAGGGGTCGGTGCCGGCGGCGACCCTGACCTTGGCGCGGTTGATGTCGCCGGCGTTGTGCAGCATGCCCGGGTGGGTCCAGGTGGACGGGGCGGCGTCCGCGGTGGTGGCGGCGAAGGCGCCGCCCCCGAGGGCGAGGGCGGCGCCGAGTCCGCCGGCGGTCCTCAGCAGACCGCGGCGGCTCAACTCGCTTTCCTGGACGCGCCGGTGGGGGGATGTGCGGCTCATGTGCGTCTCCAATCCGTGGGGGGATCTAGAGAGAGGTGACACTCACCTCTTCGAACTGGGTGGTGCAGCGGACCAGCGGGCTGCGGGAGCAGACCACGAGGCCGACGTGATATCCGGCGTCGCCGAAACCGGGGATCTCGCCGGAGGCGAGGTCGGTCCAGGTGGTGCCGTCGTCGGTGGAGACTGCTGCGGTGAAGGCGGTCCCGGTGCGCTTCAGCCGTAGCAGCAGGGGAAGTTGGACGGTGGCGGTGCCGGAGAATGCGGAGGCTCCGGCGACGGTCTTGCGCAGCATGAGCTGTGCGGTGGTGCCGCCGGTGACGATGAGTCCGGCCGCCTGGTCGAACGGCGACAGCGACTTGGCCATCAGCAGGCCGACCCGGTCCGCGGTGGTGCCGTTGCGGGAGGCCAGACGGGCGGTGACCTGGCAGTCGCCGGTGACCGGGCGGCGTACGAACTGCCCTGTCATCCCTTGGTTGTTGACGGTCAGGTCGGTGCCCGCGCCTCGGACGGTGAAGGTGCCGTCGGCGTACGAGGTGCTGCCGGGTGTCGCGACCGCCACCACGCCGAGGGTGCCGAAGGCGCGGTCGTCGAGGACCGGGTCGCCGAGGTCTCCGTACGTCCAGGGGGCGGGCGGGGGTGTGCCGACCGTGAGGGCGAGGGTGCCGGTGGCGTCACCGGACGCGTTGCCCGCGGTCGTCGTGACCGTGAACTCGCCGGCTTCGGTGGGGGTTCCGCAGATCAGACCGGTGCGCCTGTCGAGGCGCAGGCCGTCGGGAAGTCCGTCGGCGGCGAACCGTACGGGCTCGTGGGAGCCGCGCAGCAGGTGCCGGAAGGTGTCGCCGCGATTCGCGAACACGGCTGCCGAGGAGGTGAGTTGAGGCGCGGTGGGGGGGGGCATCTGCGCGATGGCGGGTTCCGAGAGGGGGCCGCGGCCCGCGCTGTTCGTCTTCGCCACGACGTAGTGATACGCCGTGCCGGGGGTGCCGGTGGCGTCCGTGTACCGGATGCGGGTGCCGAAGCCGACGGGGCCGACGCGGCTCGCGATCGTCTCGTAGGGGCCGTCGGCGGTGGTGGCGCGAAGAACCTTGTACCGGGCGGAGAGATCCGGGTCGGTCCAGGCCAGTTCGACCGCGTCGGCGGCGGAGGTCGCGCGCAGGTCGACGGCGGTGCGCCTGGGGCGGGGTGCGGACCAGACCTCGCCGGCCGTGGCGGAGACCACGCTGACGTGGTCGAAGGCGCCGGTGCCGGTCTCCGCGTAGTCCTCGTCGACGCCGAGGCAGGAGGTGAGGACGAGACCGGCGTATGCGATGTGCCGTAGACCGTCGACCTCGGTACGGCCGACCTCCGTCCACCGTATGCCGTCCGGCGAGATCGCCCCGGTACACCAGCGGCCCTTGCGGGTCACGCGCACCCAGTACGGGGCCCGCAGCCGGTAGCCGTCGCCGGCGCCCTCGACGTACGGGGCCTCCAGGGGTGTCGCCGATTCCGGCAGCGTGCCGAGGCCGGAGATCGGGAAGGACGCGTTGACGGTGATCGCGTCCTGCTGGGAGGGCGGCACCGGGGTGCTGCCGGTGGCCGAGATGCCGGCCCCGGCCTTCGGCCGTACGGTCCACACGCCGCTCCATGTGTGCAGCGGCAGCCCCTGGATCAGCATCGAGGCGTGGGCGGCGTCCGCGCCGAGGCCCGCCCGGACGGTGACGCCGATCTTGGAGTACTGCGAGCTGAGCGGCCACACGACGCGGGCGGTGACGGTGCCGTCGCCGCGCAGCGGGAGGTGGACGAGGCGATGGGTGTCGGCGGTGCCGCTCGCCTCCAGGACGAATCGTTCGCCGTCGAAGGCGGCGGAGCCGGGGATCTTCACGTCGCCGACGTCCCGGGTGGACCAGGGCTCGGGAAGGCCTGCGGTGGCGGCGGCGAGGCCCGACGCGCCGCTACTGCCGAAGGAGTTCGTGGCGGTGACGGTGTAGTGGTAGGTCCGCCCGGACCGTACGCCGTCGTCTGTATGCGATGTTTCGTCGACTGCCGACGCGATCTCCTGGTACGGCCCTTCGGGCTCGTCCGCCCGGCGGACGGTGTACTTCGTCGCCCACACGGACGGCAGCCAGGTCACGGTGACCGACGTACCCTCGCCACCCCCCACCGCCGTGATCCCCGCCGGTGCCGTCGGCGCGCTCGGGTCCGGCGTCTTCGTCCCGGCGTAGGCGAACGTCCCCCAGCTGGGCAGGTCGTCGTTGCTGCCCTCGACGACGCGGGCGCCGCCCGTGCCGCGGAAGACGGCCGCCTCGGTGTACGGGGTGTCGAGGCCGCGGACGCCGGCGTAGTGGGCGTAGTACATCTCGTAGATCGGCGGCAGGGTGCCACGGACCTTGTCGGAGACGGTCGTCTTGATGTACTTGCCGGTGCGGTCGAGGTCGGGAGTGAAGGGGACGTCGCCGCCGAGGTTGTAACGGGCGGCGTACTCGGCGTTGGCGAGGATGCGGTGGTCGTCGAAGGCCCACAGGTCGACGCCCTGGTTCCAGGCGACCTGCGCGGCGTCGCCCATGAGGCCGACGGCGAGCTGTTCGTGGGCCTGGTCGCGGCCGCTCTCCTGGCCCTGGCCGGCGTCGGTGACCACCCTGCCCAGGACGCTGCCGTTGCCGGCGCCGGCCGCGGCGAACCGCAGCGCGTCCTCGAAGAGGGTGCGTTGCTCGCAGAACACGCCGATGGCGAGGATGGACTGAAGGGCCGTCAGGTCCCAGTTGCCGTTGGCGTAGAGCGTGTAGCCGGAGATCGCCGGATACCAGACGCGCAGGAAGGACTCCTCGCAGCGCACGATGTCGGCGTCGCTCCAGCCGTCGTAGTCCGAATGCCGCAGCAGTTCGGCCGCGTTGACGAACTTGAAGACCTGCAGCCCCGCACCGAGCGGACCGTCGGCCCCGGTGACCATGGTGAGCGATGCCGACCAGGCGTTGAGGATGTCCCGGGCCTTGTCGGCGTGGGCGCGGTTGCCGGTGACGGCCCACATCAGGGCGTTCTGGTAGGCGGCGGCCGAGTCGGCGACGGCCTGGTTCTGGAAGTTGGTGGGGCCCCGGCCCCAGCTGGTGATCTGGCCGGTGTTCTGGACGGTGTACGTGGACTTCGAGCGGGCGTGGGCCGCGAAGGCGAGGTAGCCGTCGTGGATCGGGGATTCCTGTGCCGCGACAGCGGATTTCATGCGTGCGATGTCGTCGGCTGTATGCAGTAGGCCGGGGTGGGTGAACTGTCTGCCGTCGGCAGCGGTGTCGGCGTCGGCGTCCGCCGCTCTCGCCGTGCCGGGCACGAGCAGTCCGCTCGTGCCCGCCGCCAGCAGCAGGGCCGCGGTGCCGCCGAGGAAACCCCGGCGGCTCGTCGCTGGAGTGCTGGAAGTACCGGGGGTGCCGGGAGTGCTGAATGTGGTCACGACGCCGCGGCCGCCTCGGCCTCGGCGGTGGTGAGGAACTTCAGGTTCGTGACGTGCTCGTTGGAGTACCACTGGATCGTGTCGGTGGTGTAGTACCAGGTCGGCTTCTTCATCGAGTCGGCGATGACCTGGCCGTTGATCACGAGGTTCTCGAACGTGACGTTGTCGATGGCGTGTTCGGCGTCGTAGCCGAGGAGCAGCGACGGGTTGGCCTTCGTGCCCGTGTAGGTGAGGTTCTTGACATAGACGTCCTGGATGCCGCGGCCGACCGAGGTGTTGTACTTCGTGTTGTACATGACCTTCAGATAGATGACCTGGCCCCAGCGGATGTCCTCGATCCGGACGTCCTCGACGCGGACGTTCTTCAGGAGGTTGGAGTCGCCGACGTTGAGGGCGATGCAGCCCTGGTAGTTCATCTGGGGTTCGCGCTGGTCGCAGATGTCGAGGTTCTCGAAGACGAGGTTCTCGATCGTCTCGGGGTTCTCGGTGTTGCCGTGTGTGCCGACGTTGACGGGGTGGGCGACGTCGGCCCAGAGGGTGGAGTTCTTGACGGTGATGTTCCTGGTGTCGCCGTAGTACTCCCAGCGGTGGGTGTAGATGGCGATGCAGTCGTCGGAGTTGCGCATGAAGACGCCGTCGATGGTGACGTCGCTGCTGGAGAAGACGTCGATGCCGTCGCCCCAGCCCTTGGAGCTGAAGGCGCACATGCCCTTGATGGAGACGTCGGTGGACTCGCCGATCTGGACCGCGTAGCCGTTGGGGTTGAGGACGGTGACGGCGTCGATACGGATGTCGTTCGAGCCTTCGACGAGGATGCCGCCCGCCTTGGTGCCGGCGAGCACACCGCGGCCGGTGATCCGGGCGTCCCGCACGTCTCTGAAGACGACGGTCGCCTTGAGCAGGGCGCCGCCGTCGAGGTGAACGGTCTTGCCCGAGGGGACGTTGAGGTATCCGTCGGCGGTGGTGTGGACGCCGGGGCCGTAGTAGAGGACGTCGGGGTCGTCCGCCTTCGGCTTGCGCTTCTCGATCGGGCGGGCGAACAGGTGCAGGGAGTCGAAGAGGTCGTCGTTGATCTGGACGACGATGTTGCGCGGTCTGTCGAGGGTGAACCGGAGGGTGTCGGCGAGGACTTCGGGCGTGATGCCGTACGAGTCGGGCCGCACCCGCACCTTCTGCACCCCGCCCTTGATGAAGGTCACTTCGACCTCGACCTCACCGCAGAAGTCGAAGTAGGCGAGGGAGGAGTTGAACTGCTTCTTGCTGCCCGTGGCGGCGTTGATCTCGGCGAGGGTGGGCCGGTAGACCCCGAGGGTCTGCCAACTGCCGCCAGGAACCCGGACCTTGACGGTGTAGCTGCCGGTGTTGACGGGGGCGCCGGACGGCACGGGGTACGTCACCAGGTGCGGTTCCACCGTGTCGCCGTCCGCGCGGGCCGCCGTGGCCGTCAGGTCGGTGAGGCCGGCCGCGAGCACGGTGGCACCTGCCGCCTGGAGGGCGGTGCGGCGTGACAGGGGCGTGTTCATCTCAGGACTCCTTGCAACAGGTCGGAAGGTTGGGCTACTTGAGGCCCGACGTGGACATCCCGGCGACGAATCCGCGCTGGGCGACGAGGAAGATCAGCAGGATCGGGACGACGTACATCACCGAGGCCGCGGCCTGCAGTTCGGGGACGGGTGTGCCGCCCTCGTTGACATAGGCGGTCATCACGGCGACGGCGAGCGTGGTGCGGTCGGTGGACAGCAGCAGCTGCGGGGCGATGTAGTCGCCCCAGGTCCAGGTGAAGGCGATGATGAAGCTCGCGGACAGCACGGGCCAGGACTGCGGCAGGAAGATCCGCCAGAAGATCGAGGTGTAGCCGCAGCCGTCGACGATCGCGGCCTCCTCCAGTTCGCGGGGCATGCCCGCGAAGAACTGCCGGAAGAGGAAGACCAGATACGGTGCCGCGGACAGGCCCCACAGCACCCACGGCCAGTAGGTGTCGACCATGCCGAGCTTGGCGAAGATCAGGTAGGTGGGCAGCAGGGTGACCATCTGCGGCAGCATCATCGAGCCGAGCAGCACACCGAACAGCACCTTCTTGCCGGGCGCGTCGAGCCGGGCGAAGCCGAATCCGACCCAGGCCGAGCTGAGGGTGACGAGCGTGGCGTAGAGCAAGGCGATGATCAGGGAGTTGCGGGCGTAGCCGAGGAAGTCGATCTGGTCGAAGGCGTCGGCGAAGTTGTGCCACTGGAAGGCGTCGGGCAGCCAGTGCACGGGGGAGGCGGCCAACTCCCCTTGTGTCTTGAGTCCGGAGAGGATCAGCCAGCCGAACGGGCCGAGGAACAGTCCGGTGACGGAGACGAGCACGGTGTAGAGGGCGAGGCGTTTGGCACGAACGCGTACGCGCGCGCCGGCCATCGGTGACGTGGGCGGCAGACTGGTCGCGGTCACTTCTTCGCCTCCGGGTCGACGTTGTAGAACACGGCGCCGGACGTGAACTTGAAGATGAGTCCGGTCACGACGAGGATGAGGACGAAGAGCACCCACAGCAGTGCGGAGGCGTAGCCGTAGCGGCCGAGCGCGAAGTACTGCGCGAACACGTGCATCATGTAGAGGTAGTTGGACTGCGGGACCGTGGTGATACCGCTCGTGTCACCGAGCGGTGCCAGCAGCAGCGGCATGATGGTCTGAACCGAGGCGATCATCCCGGTGACGGTCTGGAAGAGCAGCACGGGCGACAGCAGCGGCACGGTGATGCTGCGGAAGGTGCGCCAGGCGCTCGCCCCGTCGATGCGGGCCGCCTCGTGGAGTTCACGGGGGACGTCCTGGAGACCGGCCAGCGAGATGATCATGACGTTGCCGGCGCCCCAGAGCACGGTCATCAGCAGGACGTAGCGGGCGTAGGGGTCGGCGAGCCAGGCCACGGCGTCGATACCGAAGAAGGTCAGAACGCCGTTGGTGGCACCGGAGTTCTGGTCGAAGAGCAACTTGAAGGCGAGGCCCGCGCCCACCGGCGGCACCACGGCGGGCAGATAGAGCAGGGTGCGGAACAGTCCGCGCGCCTTGAGCGGCCGGTTGACCAGTACGGCGAGGCCGAGTCCCGCGATGATCGACAGCGGTACCGAGGTCACCGCGAACAGGCCCGCGCGGCCGAGGGAGTCCCAGGTGACCGGATCGTTCAGCAGCTCGCGGTAGTTGCCGAGTCCGACGTACTTCCAGTTGGGCGAGATGCCGTCGAAGGTGGTGAAGCTGAGCCACAGCGCGTACGCCATCGGCACGATGGTCAGCAGCAGGAACCCGATGATCCAGGGCGAGGTGAACAGGTAGAACGCCCGGTGTCGGCGCGCGGTCATGGTGATCCGTGGCCGCCCGGCGGCGCTCGCGCGTCCGGTGCCCGCGGCGGCGTCGGGCCGGTCCGCGACGGGGGAGATCTGATCGACCGTCATCCCACCTGCTCCTTACCGCGCTTCAGCTGATCGTTGATGGCCGAGTTCAGACGTCCGGCGAGGGTGTCGACGGAGATCTGGCCGTTCATCGCGGCGGGGGCTATCTGGTTGAACAGGGCGTCGAAGGCGTCCGCCCTGGTGTACGGGGTGAAGGAGACCACCGAGAAATGCTTCAGTTCGTTGTCCTGGACCTTCAACACCCGTTCTTCGTAGTCCTCCTGACCGGGCATCAGAGATCGCAGCGACTTCAGCGTGGGGATGCCCCAGCCGCCGGCGGCGCGTGCCTTGGCCGGCTCCTCGCCGAAGAACCACTCGAAGACCCGCCAGGCGGCGTCCTTGTTCTTCGCGCCGCGCGGCATCCACAGTCCGGTGCCGCCCTGGCAGGCGCTGATCCGCCGACCGCCCGCGAACATCGGGGCGGGCGCCAGCCTCGACACCTTCGCCAGCTTCTTGTCCGGGTAGATCATGCCGCCCATCCAGTAGCCGGAGTTCGACATGGCCAGCCGCCCGGCCTGGTAGGTGGGGCCGTCCCAGCCGTTGGGGTCGGGCTGGATGAGGCTCGGTCCCACCTTGGTCCGGCAGTAGTCGATGTACCAGGTCAGGGCCTTTCGGGCCTCGGGGGTGGTGAAGTCGACGCGGGAGAAGTCGTCGTTGAAGAGGCTCCCTCCGGCGGACGCGGTCATGGTCGTCAGGAGGGTGGCCCGGGTGAGGCCGGCGTAGCTGCCGCCGAAGACGGTGGTCTGGCCCTTCTTGCGCTGGACGAGGCGCTTGGCGGTGTCCTGCCACTCCTCGTAGGTGACCGGTTCGGTCTCCGACGGTTGGTCGACACCGGCCTTGTCGAAGGCCGCGGTGTTGTACCAGTACATGGAGTCCTGGGAGAAGTCCTTGGCCATGCCGTAGCGCGGGCCCTTGCCCTGGGTGCGGCCGTCGTAGCGCCACAGGTCGTTGACGGGGTCCAGGTCGTCCAGCTTGAGGACGCCGCTCCGTGCGAAGTAGGGGTCCAGTTCCTCGGCCACGTCCCGTGCCGCGAAGAACGGCGAGTCCACGGCGCCGACGCCGCGCACCAGGTCGGGCGGGTTGCCGCTGGTGAGCATCGCGATCAGCTTGGTGATGTCGTACTTCACCAGGACGATCTTGATGCCGAGGGCCTTCTTCGCCTGCTGCACCTGCTCCGGGAGGATGTCTCCGGAGTTGACCATCACGGTGACGGTCTCCCCCGAGCCGCTGACCCCGGTGGACACCTGCAACGCGCAGCCGCTCAGCGCCGCCGCGCCGGCCGCGGCACCTCCCGCCGACAGGGCGAGGAACCGGCGGCGGCCCATCGGAGCACCGACATCAGGGTGCATGAACGCACCACCTCCCGCTTCACCTAGTTGGCTCGATTGCATGGCAACCGGTTGTTGGGCAGTGGGGCAGAGCTTCTTCCTGTCCGGAAACCGCGTCAAGAGCCTTGACGACTTTTCGAAAAGACTGTGTAACCCCGGCGACACGCGCCGAACGGCCCACAGGGCCGAGCAGGTTGACGAATGTGCAGCTCAAAGCCATCTTGTACGGCGGTGTCGGCCACCCTCGTCCGGACGTGCACACCGGTCGGGAGAGCCTCGCACCCGATCTCGCCGATCACCCGCAGGGGCAAGGAACGCGGCTCGATCACCGTTGCCGAGCAGTCATCGGCAGGCGTTCTTGACGGCTTGACCAGAAACCGGTTGTCACGAACGAGGCCGTACAGGGAGCGGAACTGCCAGGCCGTCTCCTGTCTCCCGGGCGTCCGCGAGACATGGGGCGGCGATGCGGATCCACGGCACTGCACCTCGTACGACCCGCCGCGGACACCGCCGCACCCCCGTCCGCCAGGCTGACGCCACGACCGCGCGGTGGGACGGCCGACTGCCGAGCCGCCGAGGCCGCTCGGCGAGAAAACGCGGTAACCGATTTCCCGACAGAGCGGGATCAAGGCCCTCGGCCACACCACGGCGCCGCCGGGCCTTCCCCGGCCTCGGCTCCCGATCCTGACCCTTCACCCCGCCGTGACGTGGGCATACGGGCGGAATCGAGCCAGGAGAAATCCGCGCCTGCCCGATCCGCCAGACCGATTGACCCGCCGTTCCCGGCAGATCTACGGTAGAAGGCGCTTTCTGAAAATGTTTCTACTCAGCGTGTCAGGAGTCTCATGCCCAGCCCCCAGCTGCCGCGGGCCGTGTTCGCGATGGACCCGGTGCACCTCCCCCTGCTGTTCCCCCCGGCGCTCATGGCCCGACTGCGGCAGGCGGCCGACCTCGATCCCGGCCTCGTGCTGCGGGACTTCACCGATCCCGCGGCGGCCGAGGTCCTCGCGGCGACCGAGGTGCTCATCACCGGCTGGGGCTGCCCGAGCCTCGACGCGGACGTTCTCGCCTCCGCACCCCGGCTGCGCACCGTGCTGCACGCGGCGGGCTCCGTCCGCTCGCTCGTCGGTGAGGAACTGTGGGAACGCGGCATCAGCGTGTCCAGCGCGGTCACCGGAAACGCGCTGCCGGTCGCGGAGTACACCCTCGCGATGATCCTGCTCGCCGGAAAGGACGCCTTCACCCACCGCGAACGGTTCCGCACCACACACGCCTACCCGCCCCCGGCCGAGACCGCGCACATCGGCAACGTCGGCCGCCGCATCGGCGTCATCGGAGCCTCGCGCGTGGGACGCCGCCTGCTGGAGCTGCTCCGTCCCTTCGACTTCACGGTCCTGCTCCACGACCCCTATGTGAGCCCCGCCGAGGCCACCGCGCTGGGCGCCCAACTCGTCTCGCTGGACGACCTGTTGAGCCAGTGCGACATTGTCAGCCTGCACGCCCCGGACATCCCCGAGACCTACCGCATGCTCGACGCCGGGCGGCTCGCGCTCATCCGGGACGGCGGCGTCCTCATCAACACGTCCCGGGGCGCGCTCGTCGACCCTGACGCACTGGCCGACGAACTGGTCGCCGGTCGACTGTATGCCGTACTCGATGTCACCGAGCCCGAGCCGCTGCCGGCGGGGTCGCCGTTGTACCGGCTGCCGAACGTGTTCCTCACGCCTCATATCGCCGGGTCGCTCGGGAACGAGCTGGAGAGACTCGGGCGGATCGTGGTGGAGGAGCTGGAGCGGGTGGCGTCCGGCGGGGCCCTGGTGCACGAGGTGCGGCATGCGGATCTGACCCGTGTCGCCTGAGGGAACCGGCACCTCTCGGCCGACGGAAACAATGGGATACGGTTTTCCGCACCGGCTCCGGGCCGGGCCCCCGACCGGTGTCCTCCCGGGCCCCGGTGGGGCGATCGCGACGGTGAAGGAGCCCCCAGGGTGAGTCAGCGCAAGGCTTCGGGCGACGCCGGACGAGCCACCATCCGGGACGTCGCGGAGCAGGCGGGCGTCTCCGTCGCCAGCGTCTCCCGCGTCCTGTCGGGCAACTACCCGGTCTCGGAGGAACTGCGCCGCCGGGTGATGAAGGTGGTCGGGGACCTGGACTACGTCACCAACGCCCACGCCCGCTCCCTGGCCGGCGGCGGCACACCCACGGTGGCGATCCTCATCAACGACATCACCGGCGCCGCGTTCGCCCATGTCGCGAGGGGTGTCGAGGGGGCCGCCACCCTGCGGGGCTGGCTCTCGCTGGTCGGTACGACGGGTGACGACCCCGAGCGCGAGCTCGCGCTGGTCAACATGATGCGCCAGCAGGGCGTCGCCGCCGTGGTGCTGCTCGGCGGCGCCTACGACTACGACGAGTACCAGCTGCGCATGGCCCGGTTCGCCCGCTCCCTGGACGCGGCCGGCTCCCATCTCGTGCTGGTGGGCAGGCCGCCGCTGGAGGGTGACGTACCGGCGACGACCGTCGACTACGACAACGAGGGCGGCGCGTACGCCATGGCCAGCCATCTGTTGTCCGCCGGGCACCGCAAGGTCCTGGTGCTGCCGGGGCATGCCGAACTGACCACCGCACAGGGCAGGTTGAGGGGTGCACGGCGGGCCTTCGAGGCGTACGGCGTGCCCTTCGAACCCAGCATGGTGCGGCACGGCTTCTACGACTACGAGCACGGCTACGACGCCGTCCAGGAGAGCCTGCGCGACGGGCTCGACTTCACCGCGGTGCTGGCCGGGACCGATGTGGTCGCCGCGGGTGCCATGCAGGCGTTGCGCGCGGCGGGGCTGCGGGTGCCGGAGGACGTGTCGATCGTCGGGTACGACGACATTCCCCTCGCGTCCCAGCTCACGCCTCAACTGACCACCGTGCATGTGCCGTACGAGGAGATGGGCCGGGTCGCTCTGCGCGCGGTCGCCGACCGGCGCGAGGGGGGCCCGGGCCGTCGTAAGGGCGACGGCGACCACCTCGTGCTGGGCACCCATGTCGTCGTACGCAACTCCGTCCGACCGCCCGCCCCTCGCGTGTGATCCCTGCGAGTGGGCGGTCCGGAAGCGCTGTGAAAGCGATCGTTTCGTAAGCGTTTTCCAAAGGTTTTTTCGTGATCCTCCGAGGCCGGGCCAGTGGCCGCCCGGCCTCTGCTCAGGCTGCGATCCACATGCTTTGACCAGTGCATACAGCCGAAGATCGGCCGCCGCACGCGGGACACTTCGGCATCACGCGACGGACAATCCGGCGTAACAAATTTCCGCGCACCTCTTGCTATGGACTGATCCGTCGTCCTACCGTCCCAGCAACCGCTTACTACCGCTTCCGCTTGGCCGACCCCCCTCAACCGCGAGCCGCGGATTCCGGCCGCCGTTCCCGGCCTGCGCCCCCCGAGCCGCCGTCCTCGTTCCGAGACGCCCAACTTCCGAAGGAACACGGTCAGATGAACTTCACCAGCCGCCGGAGAAGGTTCGCCCAAACCGCTGTCGCGGGTATCGCGCTGACAGGCCTGCTCGCCGCCTGTGGCGGGTCGGACTCCGGAGACGACACCGACTCCTCCGGCCCGGTCACCCTCGACTTCTGGGGCTGGGCCAACGGCCAGGAGGCCGTCGTGAAGGCGTTCAACGCCTCTCACAAGGACGTCCAGCTGAAGTACACGAAGATCACCGACCAGCTGACCATGCAGAAGCAGCTGAGCAACGCCGTCAAGGCGGAGAACGCTCCCTGTCTGCTGCAGAACACCGGTGAGTACGTGACGAGTTGGGTCGCGCAGGGCGCGCTGGCCGACATCTCGAAGTACGTGGAGGCGAGCAAGGGCAAGTTCAACTCCGGTTCGTGGGCGACCGGTCAGGTGCAGGGCAAGACCTACGGTGTGCCCACGGCCTCGGCGCCGGCGTTCACGATCTACCGCACCGACATCTTCAAGAAGTACGGCCTGAAGGCCCCGACCACCTGGGACGACTTCATCGCCGCGGGCAAGGTCCTCAAGAAGCACGACATCAAGATCACCAACTACGCCGGTGAGGACCCCAGCACCCTGGAGGTGCTCGCCATGCAGGCGGGCGCCCACTGGTACGCCATCGACGGCAACGCCTGGAAGGTGAACTTCCAGGACGAGGGCAGCCTCAAGGCCGCGAAGGTGATCCAGGAGATCATCGACAACGACCTCAACGCCAAGCTGTCCTTCGCCGACTACGCGGCCGTGCAGCGCAGCTTCGACAACGGTGACACCGCGACCCGGCAGATCTCCACCTGGCAGATGTCCGGCATGGTGCAGAACTTCACCAAGTCCTTCGGCGACTGGGCGCTGTCCCCCTGGCCGACGTTCGCCGGTGAGGCAGCCAGGACACCGGCCGGCACCAACCAGAGCGGCAACCTGACGCTGGTGTCCGAGCAGTGCGAGCACCAGGAGCAGGCCGCCGAGGCGGCGCTGTGGATGTCCACCGACACCGGCGCGGTCAAGACCATGGCCAGCCCGGAGACCGGCAGCGGTGTGATGCCGGCGCTGGCCGACAGTGACTCGTACGTGCCCGAGGCGATCTCCGAGAAGCTGCTCGGCAAGAACTACGACCCGGCACAGCAGATCGTGAAGGACAGCCTCGGTACCGTCACCACCGACTGGACCTTCGGTCCCAACTGGACCGCGATGTTCACCGAGTTGCAGAGCCAGTGGGGCAAGGTCGTCAGCAAGAAGCAGACGGTGACCGACCTCCTCGCCCACATGCAGGAGTGGACGGTCAAGGACCTGAAGTCCCGCGGCATCAACGTCAAGGGCTGAGGCACATCCCGATGATTCGCTCACTGCGCTGGAAGGGTGCCGCCTTCACGGTGCCCTTCCAGCTCGGCTTCGTGTTCCTGTATCTGCTGCCGATCGGCTACGCCGTCTACCAGTCGCTGTACCGCTCGCAGTCCTCCGGCCTCGGCCTGGGCGGCACCACCGACGAGTTCTCCGGCTTCGACAACTACCAACAGGGCCTGACGGACTCGAAGTTCATGGGATCCGTGCTGCGGGTGGTGGTCTTCGCCCTGGTGCAGATCCCGGTGATGCTGCTGATCAGCCTGGTGCTGGCACTGCTCCTGGACGCGGTGACGGGCAAGGTGGCCGGCAAGTTCCGGATCATGCTGCTGGTGCCGTACATGATCCCCGGGGTGGTGGCGGCGATCGTGTGGATCAACGTGTACAGCCCGGATGTCGGCCCGCTCACCCCGCTCGGCGACTTCTTCGGCCTCCACTGGAACTTCTTCTCGCCGTCGATGGTGTGGCCGTCCATCGGCAACCTGCTGACCTGGCACGGCATCGGCTACAACATGGTGATCATCTACGCGGCGCTGCAAGGCGTGCCGCGTGAGCTGTTCGAGGCCGCGCGGCTCGACGGCGCCTCCGAGTGGCGGATCGCGCTCAACATCAAGATCCCGTTCGTGCGTGGGGCGTTGGTGCTGACCGGCATGCTCTCGATCATCCAGATGCTGCAGATCTTCAACGAGCCGGCGCTGTTCCGGAACATCACCCCGGAGACGGTAGACGACAGCTTCACCCCGATCATGATCATCTACAACCAGGCGTTCAACGCCGGGAACTACCACTACGCCGCGACGCTCTCGGTCCTGCTCGCGCTGATCCTCGGTGTCGCCTCCTTCCTCTTCTACCGGCTCACCTCGAGGGAGGCCGACTGATGACCCTCACCGAAGAACGCGCGGGCACCCGCACCGTCCGCCGTCTCAACCGCCCCGACCCGGCGGCCCGTTCACGCGGCGGCCAGCGGTTCCTGCTCGTCGGCCTGACCCTGGCGAGCGTCTACAGCCTGTTCCCGGTGTGGTGGCTGATCGTCGCCGCCACCAAGGACCGCACGGGCCTGTACCAGTCCAACGGCCTGTGGTTCTCCGGCTGGCACCTGTGGGACAACCTGCGCCAGGTGTTCACCTACGACGACGGCATCTTCCTGCGCTGGACGTTCAACTCGTTCCTCTACGCCGGTGTCGGCTCCCTCGGCGGCACACTGATCGCCCTCGCGACGGGCTACGGCCTGGCCCGCTTCGACTTCCCGGGCCGCAACCTGGTGTTCGCGAGCGTGGTCGGCTCGTTCCTGATCCCGCTCGCCCTGCTGACCCTGCCGCTGTATCTGCTGTTCTCGGAGATCGGCCTGGTCGACACGCCCTGGGCGATGCTGATCCCCTGCCTGATCAACCCGTTCAGCGTGTACCTCGCCAAGGTGTATACAGAAGCCACCATTCCGTACGAGCTCCTGGAGGCCGCTCGTATCGACGGCGCCGGCGAACTGCGGATCTTCTTCAGCATCGTGCTGCGGATGATGACGACGGGCGGCGCGACGGTCTTCCTGCTCGCCTTCGTGAACACCTGGAACGCCTTCTTCCTCCCGCTCACCGTGCTGCGCGGCCAGGAGAACTGGACCCTCAACCTGGGCCTGTACAACTGGTCCGGCAAGCGCGCGGAGTCCGGCGTCGACCTCACCAGCCTGGTGCTGACCGGCGCCCTGCTGTCCATCATCCCGATGGCGATCATGATGGTCGCCATGCGCCGCTACTGGCGGTCGGGCGTCACCATGGGGGCGCTGAAGTGACGTTGCTGCACAACCCGGTCCTCCGCGGCTTCGCCCCCGACCCCTCACTGGTCCGGGTCGATGACCGTTACTACGTGGCGACCAGTTCCTTCGAGTGGTTCCCCACCATCCCGATCCACCGCTCCCGCGACCTCGCCCACTGGGAGTACGCGGGCCACGTCCGCGGCGCCGTCCCCGGCGACTCACTGGCCGGCGTCCCCGACTCGGGCGGCGTCTGGGCACCGTCGCTGAGCTGGGACGGCGAACGGTTCTGGGTCGTTTACTCGATCGTCCGCTCGGTCGGCACGCCCTACTTCGACGTGGACACCTACGTCAGCACGGCGACGGACCCGGCCGGCGAGTGGACGGCCCCGCACCGCGTCGCGAGCCACGGTTTCGACCCGGCGCTGTACCACGCCGAGGACGGCCGGCTGTGGCTCCTCAACCTCCAGAACGACTGCCGCCCCGGCGGACAGCGCTTCGCCGGCATCGTGGCGACCGAGCTGGACCGGAGGACCCTGGCCGCCGTCGGCGACACCCACCTGCTGCTCCAGCACGGACGGCTCGTCGAGGGGCCGAAGCTGCTGCGGCGGGAGGGCTGGTACTACCTGGTGCTGGCGGAGGGCGGCACCGGTTTCGAGCACGGGGTGCTGGTCGCGCGCAGCCGTGCGCTGACCGGCCCGTACGAGGTCGACGCGCGGCCGCTCCTGACGACCCGGGACGACCCGACGGTGCCGTTGCAGAAGGCAGGACACGGGGAGTTGGTCCGGACGCCGGGCGGGGACTGGGTGCTGAGCCATCTCGCCGCCAGGCCATTGCATACCGTCGACGGCCGACGGTGCCCGCTCGGGCGGGAGACCGCGATCCAGGCGGTGGTGTGGGACGGGGAGGGGTGGCCGAGACTGCGGGACGGGGGGCATCATCCGGCGGTGGAGGTCGACGTACGACTGCATACGGTCGACGAACTGCCGGATATCGTCGACTCGGTGCATACGGTCGACGCGCCGCCGGATACCGTCGACTCGGTGCATACAGTCGCCGCGCCGTCGTATGCCGCCGACGATTCGGCATCTACGGTCGACGGTCCATTGCATACATCGGCCTCCGACCCCACCGACCCTGACCCCGACTCCGGTACCCACCTCGCCTGGCCCTGGAGCACCCTGCGCGCATACGCCGACCCGTCCTGGGCCGACCCCACGACCCGCCCCGGCTGGATCCGCCTGCGCGGTCGGCACGGCCCGGAGTCCTGGTGGGCGCACAGCCTGCTCGCCCAACGCATCACCGAGCACCGCGCGGAGGCCGAGGTCACCGTCGAGGCGCGGCCCGGTACGTTCACGCAGGCCGCCGGCCTCGCGCTCTGGTACAACACCGAGGCCTATCTGAGCCTGGACCTGACCTGGGCGGAACCGGAGGGCGAGGGGCAGCACGGGCAGCAGTGGCGGGGCGGTGGCCGTACCGTGCTCAGCCTCGTCGAACGGGAGGAGTCCGGGACCCGGCAGGTGGCCGTCGTGGATGTCGACGCGGGCGCACCGCTCACTCTCGGCGTGACCGTCGACGGTGCGGAAGCACTGTTCTGGTATCTGCGGGGCGGCGTGCGCACACCGGTCGGCGGGCCGCTCGACTTCGGCAAGCTCTCCGACGACCACGGTTCCCGGCTCCGTTTCACCGGAGCGATGGCCGGCATCCACGCCGTGGATCTTGTCGACGCGGCGTTCACCGCCGATTTCACGGGATTTCGCCTGACCTGCCGGTAGCCCTCGGCCTCTTTCCGACTTTCCCCGGCGAACCTAGGGTAGGAAGCGCTTACTATCCGCCTTGGTCGATAACTTTCCATGGCCCTCGGGCGGGCCGGAGAGGTGGTTCCCGATGGTCCGTACGGGGAGTGCGAGTGTGGCGGCCGGGCCGACGCTGGCAGTCGTGGCACGGGAGGCGGGGGTGTCCGTGCCCACCGCCTCCAAGGTCGTCAACGGCCGGGAGGACGTCGCACCCGAGACGCGCCGCCGGGTCACCGAGGCCCTGGACCGGCTCGGCTATGTCCGCAGACCCCGCTTCGACGCGGCGAAGCCGCCGGCGCTGGTCGACCTCGTCGTGCACTCGCTCAACAGCTCCTGGTCGGGGGCGGTGCTGCACGGTGTGGAGGAGGCCGCGCACGACGCGGGCCTGGAGGTGGTGGTGTCGGCCGGGCTGACCCGCCAGCGGTGCGGTCGGCCCGAGCGGGGCTGGCTGGACAAGCTCATCGCCCGTGGTTCGTCAGGGGTGTTGTTCAACCTGGCCGAGCTGACGGCCTCCCAGTACGCGTGGCTGGAACAGCACCGCATCCCGTTCGTGATGATCGACCCCGTGCTGGAACCGCCGGCGGGCGTGGTGTCGGTCGGCGCGGCGAACTGGCAGGGCGGATTGAGCGCGACCGAGCATCTGCTGGCGCTGGGCCATGAGCGGATCGCGGTGATCGCCGGGAACCGGCGCAAGATGTGCAGCACCGCGCGGGTGGCCGGCTACCGTTCGGCGCTCGCGTCGGCGGGGGTGCGTCAACGCCCGGAGTACGTACGCCACGCCGGGTTCGACGAGTCCGTCGCCCGCGAACGCATGCGGGAACTCCTCGACCTTCCCGAGCCGCCCACCGCCGTCTTCGTCTGCTCCGACCGGATGGCGCTCGGCGTCTACGAGGCCCTGGCGGAACGGGGGTTGAGCATCCCCGACGACATGAGCGTCGTCGGCTTCGACGACCTCCCGGAGGCCCGCTGGGCCAGCCCCGCCCTCACCACCGTCCGCCAGCCGCTGTCGGAGATGGCGGCGACGGCTACGCGGCTGCTGGTGCGGATGATGGAGGGGACGCGGCCGGAGGGGACGCGGACGGAGTTGTCGACGCGGTTGGTGGAGCGGGCGAGTACGGGGCGGCCGCGGGAGTAGGGGCGGGTCGGCGGGCTCCGTACGGGGGGCTAGGTGGCCCGCCAGACCGTCACGTCCGCCATCAGGAAGCTCACTCCCGAGGTGTCCCACAGCGCGGTGCTCTTCACCTGAACCACGAGCAGCGCGATGTCTCCGGAGGGGTGCCTGACGCAGAATTCGCTGCCGGCGGAAGCGGCGGCCAGTGGGAAGTCGTGGTAGACCTCGCCGCCCTCGTCCTCGGCGCCACCGAGGATCCAACGGCAGTCCCCCAAGGTGGCGCCCGGTTCCTCGGCGACGTACTGGACGATCAAGCTGTCGTCGCTCTTCAGCGTGCAACCGACGTCTTTGCAGGTGAAGCGGACGTCGCCCTTGCGGTCCTCGCGGGTCGCGGGGCGTTTGCCGTCGTGGAGGTACAGGGAGTTCTTCTCGTTCAGGTTCAAAGGAACGCCCGCCGGCACCCCCTGAGGCTGCCCCGCCACAGACACGGTCGCGGATGGACTCGACGCCTCCCCCGTCCCGTTGCCCTCGGCTTTCGCATCCGCCCCAGCCGCGGACGCCTCCGCCGACCGCCCGGACGCCGTCGAATCCGGCGTCGAGGAAGATGCGGTCGTGTCCCGCCCCTGAACCCCGTCCGCCCCTCCCCCGACCTTCCACACCAGTCCCGTCACCAACAACGCGCCCGCAGCCACGACCCCGCCCGCGATCAGCGCCGTACGACGTCGACGGCCCCGCCGCCGCTCCGGCGCCACCGGTACCGTCGCCCGCTCCGGCGCGATCAGCGGCATCGTGTGCACCGGAGTCGGATCCGGGACCGGGGCCGGGACGGTCACTTCGGGCCCCGTGATCTCCTGCCACACCGCCGGTCCGCCGCCCGCGTCCGCGTCCCGGCCGAGCCGCTGCCGACACCACTCGACGACCTCGGCGAGGGTGGCCCGGTCCTGAGGAGCCTTGGCGAGGCAGCGCTCGATCAGCGGCCGGAGCGACTCGGGCAGCCGGGACAGGTCGGGTTCGGAGTGGACGATCCGGTAGAGGATGGTCGCCGAGGGACCGTCCCCGTACAGCGGCGAACCCAGGGCCGCGAACGCCGCGGTCTGGCCCAGCGCGAAGACGTCCGTCGCCGATGTGATGTCCCCGGCGACCGCCTGTTCGGGGGCCATGAACTGCGGCGTGCCGACGGCGGCGCCGGTGGCCGTGTACGCCGTGGTGTCGGCGGCCAGGGAGATGCCGAAGTCGATGACCCGGGGGCCGTCGGAGGCAAGGAGCACGTTGGAGGGCTTCAGATCCCGGTGGACGATGCCCTCGCCGTGGATGGCCTGGAGCGCCTCGGCGACGCCCGCCATCAGCCACAGCACGGCAGGCACCGGCAGCGGTCCGCGCCGGTGGACGGCTTCCGCCAGGGAGGGTCCGGGGACATAGAGCGTGGCCAGCCAGGGCGGACGGGCGTCCGCGTCGGCGTCGATGAGCTCGGCGGTGTAGGCGCCCCGCACCCGACGGGCCGCCTTGATCTCCCGGCCGAAGCGCCGCCGGAAGTCCGGGTCGTCGGCCAGCTCCGGACGTACCACCTTGATCGCGAGCGGTCGGCCGCCCGCCGTGTGCGACAGATAGACCCGACCCATGCCACCCGCGCCGAGCCGGGCGGCGAGACGGTAACCGGCCACCACAGGCGGATCGTCCACCTGAAGTGGCTGGAACACGTCAGCCGCGTTGTTCACCTGTCCCCCTGCTCCCCTGATCCCCTGTCGCACCGATCCGATCATCCGTGCGACAGCAGCAGCCTAAAGGGTTTTCCGTGACCGCTGACCAGGGTCGGGACCGCGACCGTCCAGCCGGGCCGCCCACCTGATCCCGCCCAGCAGATGCGCCCGGAAGTCGGGATCCTCGTACGCCTCGGCGGCGTGGCCGAGCGCGGTGTAGAAGACCCGCCCCGCGCCCTGTTCGCGGCACCACACCAGCGGGTGGTCGGCGCCCATGCCGCCTCCGTCGTAGGACGACTCGTCGGCGCGGGCCAACACCCGTACCGTGCCACGGGGGTTGGTGCGAAAGTCGTACCACTCGTCGGTGAAGTCCCATACGGCGGGCAGGTGTCGGGTGGCCGGGTGCTCGTGGTCCTCGATGACGGCTTTGCCGGGCTGGTACGCGGGGTGCCGGTCGAAGCGGGCGCCCAGCAGTTCGCCGTAGTACGGCCAGTCGTACTCGGTGCAGGCCGCCGCGTGTACGCCGACGAAGCCGCCGCCCGACTCGACGTAGGAGGCGAGCCGTTCGCGGCCGGTCGGGGTGAGGATCTCGCCGCTGGTGGAGAGGAAGACGATCGCGGCGTACCGCTCCAGGGGTGACTCCAGTGCCGTCGGGTCCTCGCTCGCGTCGACCTCGAAGCCGCCGAGGGTGCGTACGGCGGCGATACCGGCCGGAATGGAGTCGTGCCGGTAGTCGGCGGTGCGGGTGTGGACGAGGAGTCGAGGTGCCATGCCGGCGACCCTATGCCGCGGGCCGTTCAGGTCCCGCGGAAGTGATCGGTCCGAAGATTTCGGCAGCCCAACGGCATCCTGGCCGCTGCGTGAGGTGACCGGCCACCGCTCGGGTGTTCCATCACGGAGGCCGCTCTGCGTAGCCTCGGCTGCACGATGAACACCATTCCCGCACGACTTGACCACCTTGTCCTCGCAACCCCCGATCTGGCGGCGACGGTCGCCGACTTCGCCCGGCGTACCGGTGTGGCGCCCGCTCCGGGCGGAGTGCACATCGGGTTCGGCACCCGGAACTACCTGGTGTCGCTGGGCGGTACCGGCTATCTGGAGATCATCGGCCCGGACCCGGAGCAGCCCGAGCCGCAGGGGCCGCGCCCCTTCGACGTGGACACACTGGCGGCGCCCCGCACGGTGACCTGGGCGATCAGTCCGCCGGATCTGGACGCGGCGGTCACGGCCGCCCGGGCCCGGGGGTACGACCCGGGCGCGGTGCATCCGATGAGCCGCCGCAGACCGGACGGCACCCTGTTGGAGTGGCGGCTGACGGACGGCGAGACCCAGCACCCCTCCGGCCTGGTGCCGTTCCTCATCGACTGGGGCACCGCGGTCCACCCGTCCGCCTCCGGTCTGCCCGCCACTCCCCTGCTGGCGCTGTCAGCGACGGCTCCCGACCCGGGCGAGATCCGCGCCCTGCTCGCGGCCCTCGACACCGAACTCACCGTCACCGAGGGGCCGGTGGGGCTCTCCTTCACGGTGGACACTCCGCTGGGGCCGGTCAGCTTCGACTGATCGCGGGCGGCGTCGTCGAGGACACGTCCGATTCCTTCAAGACCGACCGTCCCCGCCCTGCCTACGGTGGCCGCATGACTCCACGATTCGATGCCATCGGCCTGATCGTCTCCGACATGGCCGCCTCCGTCGCCTTCTACCGCCGCCTGGGGTTCGAGTTCCCCGAGGGAGCCGAGCAGGAGGGGCATGTCGAGGCACAACTGCCCGGCGGACTGCGGCTGTTGCTGGACACCGAGGAGGTGGTGCGGTCCTTCCACGCGAGCTGGCAGCCTCCGGCGGGCGGTGGTCGCACGGGGCTGGCCCTGCGGTGCGACAGTCCCGCCGAGGTGGATTCGGTCTACGAGGAGCTGGTGGGCGCCGGTCACCACGGCGAGCTGAAGCCGTGGGACGCGGTGTGGGGCCAGCGGTACGCGAGCCTGCTCGACCCGGACGGCAACGGCGTCGACCTGTTCGCGCCGCTACCCTCGGCCGAGTAGCTCGGTCAGCGGCACACCGGCCAACTCCCTGACGTCCCGAGCCAGATGGGCCTGGTCGGCGAAGCCGGCGCGAACCGCCGTCTCCGCGTACGGCACCCCGCCGCGGGCCAGGCCGAGCGCCCGCTGCAATCGCAGCACCCGGGCCAGCGTCTTGGGCCCGTACCCGAACGCGGCCAGACACCGGCGGTGCAACTGCCGGGCTCCGAGACCGAGTTCGTCGGCGGTCGTCGCGACCGGGCGCCCCGCGTCGAGAGCCGCCACGACGTGCCCCAGCAGCGGATCGGGCGGCTCGGTGTCGGCCGCCCGCCCCAACGCCACTTCTTCGAGTCCGCGGGCCGGATCGGCGGCCGCGTTCACACGAGCGGTGAGCCGCCGTACTTCGGCGACCGGCCAGAGGTCGGCGAGTTCCACCCGTCGGTCGAGCAGCTCCCGGGCGGGTACGCCGAGCAGGCCGGGCGCGGTACCGGGCGGGAACCGCACCCCCGCCCACGCGGTCGGCGCGCCTTCGGTGACGTACGCACGCGTGTCGGGCCCGGCGACGAGCAGCCGCCCTTCGTGCCACAGCAGATCCATGCACCCGTCGGGCAGAACGCGCCCCGGGCCGGACCCGGACGGGGTATTGGTCCAGACGACGGCCCCGTCGAGCCGGGAGGCCCACTCCGAGTACATAAGAACCAGGCTACGCGGCACCCACCCAGGGGCGCGGGGCTGCATCGATCTGCGGCTCCGCCGCGTGGGCGCGATCAACCACGGACAACCCGCACCCGGCAGCGCTCCTACGGCACCCTCCCCCGATGCTCCTGCGGACTCACCCCGTACACCCGCTTGAAGGCACTGGACAGCGCGAACGCACTCCCGTACCCCACCTGCCGGGCGATCGCGTCGAGCGTCGCATCACTGTCCCGCAACCGATCCGCGGCCAACGCCAGTCGCCACCCCGTCAGATACGTCATCGGCGGCTCCCCCACCAACTCCGTGAACCGCCGGGCGAGAGCAGCCCTGGAAACCCCGGCCTTCGCCGCGAGCGACGCCACCGTCCAGGGGTGGGCCGGATCGTCCTGGATCAGCCGCAGCACCCGCCCGACGACCGGGTCCGCCATCGCCCGGTACCACGCCGGTGCCGCCGCCTCGGGCCTGGAGAACCACGCCCGCAGTGCCGCGATGACCAGCAGGTCGAGCAGCCGGTCGAGGACGACCTCCTGGCCGGGCTCGTCGCGCACGATCTCCTCCATGAGGAACGGCGTGAGCGGGCAGTCCCACACGTCGGAGGTGAGTGTGAGCAGCGGCGGCAGCGCGTCCAGCAGCCGCCCGCTGACCTCGCCCTGCCACAGATACGTGCCGATCAGCATCACGGCCGACCCGTCGAGCCGGTCGCCCCAGGTCCGTACACCCAGATCCATGGAGCCATTGAGGGAGCGCCCGTCCGGGTAGTGGCACTCGGCACCCGGCAGGATCACCGCCTGTGGTGCGGTGCCGGGGTCGTCGGCGCAGGTGTACGGGTCGGGGCCGCGGGCGATGGCGAGGTCACCGGCCCGCAGCCGTACCCGCTCTCCCGCGTCCGGCGTGATCCATGCCTCGCCGCGGATCATGAGCATGACGGTGAGGGGGGCGCGGTCCTCGATGCGTACGCACCAGGGGGGTTCGAAACACGCTCGGATCATGAAGGCGCCCCGCGCGCGGGGGCCCTCCAAGAGGCCTGCGAGAGCGTCCATGCGGCCAGCGTAGACGGCCGCGTATGGGAATGAGCCGTTCAGCGATGGGGTATTGGGGCGTGCGGCCGTTGACTTGAGGCATGGCAGACAACACGGCGAAGAAGACAGTGGTGGTGACCGGCGCCTCGGGTCGTACGGGCAGCCGGGTGGCTCAGGCGGTAGGGGCGGCGGGGTTCGAGGTGCGGGCCGCGTCCCGGGCCCAGGGCTTCGACTGGGAGAACCCGACGACGTGGGCGGAGGCTCTGCGGGACGCGGACGCGGCGTATCTGATGTACCCGTCCGACATCGGCTCCCCTGCGGCGGCCGAGGGTGTCGGGGCGCTCGCCCGGGAGGCGGTCGGGCTCGGCATACGGCGGCTGGTGCTGCTGTCGGCGCGGGGTGAGACGCAGGCGCTGGCGACAGAGGAGGCGTTGAAGTCGTCGGGGGCGCGGTGGACGGTCGTACGGGCGTCGTGGTTCTCGCAGAACTTCAGTGAGGGACCGCTGGCGGCGGAGTTGCGGCGGGGGGAGCTGGCGTTTCCGGCGGGTGAGGTTCCGGAGCCGTTCCTCGATGTGCGGGACATCGCGGATGTGGTCGCGGTGGCGTTGACGTCCGGGGACGCCTATGTGGGGCGGACGCTGGAGCTGACGGGGCCTCGGTTGCTGTCGTTCCGGGAGGCGGTCGCGGAGATCGCCGAGGCCACCGGGAGGGAACTGGCGTACATCCCGGTTCCGGCGCGGGACTACGGGGACGCGCTGGTGGGGTTCGGGGTGCCGGCCGAGGAGGCGGCGTTCCTGGTGGAGGTGTTCGAGGGGCTGCTCGACGGGCGGAACGCGCGTCTCACGGACGGGGTCCGGGAGGTGCTCGGGCGTGCGCCGCGGGACTTCGGGGACTTCGTTCAGGAGGCTGCGGCGGCGGGGACCTGGAAGTCGTAGTGGGGGTGCGCGACGTACGCAGGCTGCGGGTCGTATGTGGTCGCTCACGCAGTTCCCCGCGCCCCTGAGGGGCGCCTCAGGGACCCTCTGACTCCTTGTGCGGGGGGTGTGTGCTCTTCACATGGGTGCGCAGTCTCGACGTCACGTCCTCCGGCGGCAGGAACCGTGACCACCGCTCGGGGAACTCCGACGGCATGTCGGGGTCCTCCGGGTCGATGTTGTGGTGGGACGCGGCTCGTGCGACGTACTCGGCGACCTGTGCCTCGCGGACCCGCTCGTTCGCGGCGCGGGCCGCCGCCGTCGCGGCGGCCGGCCAGACGCGGTCGATCGCGGCGTTGACCGCGGCGCCCACGAGGACGGCGAAGGCGGAGACGCCGATCCACAGCATCACGGCGACGGCGGCGGCGAGGGAGCCGTAGATCGACGCGCCCTCGATGGTGTTGGTGAGGTAGATGCGCAGCAGGAAGCTGCCGAGCACCCACATGGCGAGGGCGACCAGTGCGCCGGGCACGTCCTCGATCCAGGGCGAGCGGACGGGGACGGACACGTGGTAGAGCGTGGTCAGGAAGGCGATCGACAGGACCATCACCACCGGCCAGTACAGGATCTGCACGAGGGTCTCCGACCACGGCACGATCCGCACCACCGCGTCCGGCCCGGCGACCATCAGCGGCAGCGCGATGGAGCCGATCAGCAGGGCCGCGAGGAAGAGCAGGAACGCCACCAGACGGGTCTTGACGATCCCCCGGACGCCGTCGAGGCCGTACATGACGGTGATGGTGTCGATGAAGACGTTGACCGCGCGGGAGCCGGACCACAGGGCGAAGAGGAAGCCTATGGAGATGACGTCGGGGCGGCCGCCGTTCATGACGTCGTCGAGGATCGGTTGCGCGATCTGGCGCACGCCCTTGTCGGACAGGACGGTGCGCGAGGCCTCCAGGAGGTTGGCCTCCAGGCTGCTGATGCTGTCGGTGCCGGTCCAGTCGTCGACGTAGCCGAGCAGGCCGATCATGCTGAGCAGCAGCGGCGGCACCGACAGCAGTGTGAAGAACGCGGCCTCGGCCGCGAGGCCCAGGATGCGGTACTCCATGCACGAGTTGACGGTGTCCTTGAGCAGCAGCCAGGCGGTCCTGCGCTTGGAGACGTCCCGATAGAGGGCACGCGCCCGGTGGAGGCGGCCGGAGGGAGGCCGCTGGGGGGATTCACTTGCTGGCTGCACGCCCTAAAGGTATCCGTCGCGGGAGGCTGCACTCATCCCCCGGGTGGCCGCCGGGCCCGTGCGAGCACCTAGGCGATTCGAACCCTTTTCCTGTCATGTCCGCGTTGGCCGAAATGTTCGGTCACTTATGTGAACACCCCGGTCCGGAAATTCTCGGGGTCCGGAAACAGGACAACGACCGAAAATCTCTTGAAGCGTTCATGAATCTGCCGAAACAATCCTGATTGCATTCGTTGCGTATGCCGAGGATCACTCGGGCGCACACGACACGGGGGAATTCACAGGTCACTGACCATGACCTTTTTCAGCCGCGTTGCCTGTGACTCGCCCTTTTCCGCGGCCACTCTCATCACATTCAGAACACGTCGCACCGCATTTCTCACTGCCCCCGGGGAACTGCACCAATCACCGAGGAGCTCTTTGTGCCGAACGGCACTGAACGTGTTCTCGCAGAAGTCCTGGCCGGTGTCGTCCAAGTGGACCATGTACCGCCCGACAGCCACTTCTTCGAGGATCTCTGCGCCAACTCACTCGTGATGGCCCACTTCTGTGCCCGCGTCAGGAAACGCCCGGACCTGCCGTCCGTGTCGATGCGGGACGTCTACGGCCATCCGACCATCCGCAGCCTGGCCGCCGCGCTCGATCAGGCCCCCGAACCCACCGTGGTCAGGGCCGAGGAGCCACCACCGCCGCCGGGCAGCACTCCCCGCTACGTCCTGTGCGGGGCCCTCCAGCTGCTGGTCTTCGGCCTGTACTGCGTGCTCGCCGGGGTCGTCACCGCCCGCGGCTACGAGTGGGTCTCCACCGGCGACGGAGCCGTCGAGATCTATGGGCGCTCGACGGTCTTCGGCGGCGGTCTCTTCCTCGGCGCCTGCGCCCTGCCGGTGGTGGCCAAGTGGCTGCTGGTCGGACGGTGGCGGGAGACCGAGTTCCCGGTCTGGAGCCTGGCGTACGTCCGGTTCTGGACCGTGCGGGCACTGGTGCAGGCCAACCCGATGGCACTGTTCGTCGGCAACCCGCTCCACGTGCTCTATCTACGGCTGCTCGGCGCCCGCATCGGGCCGGGCGTGACGATCCTGTCCCGCTCCGTGCCGGTCTGCACCGACCTGCTGACGATCGGCGCCGGTACGGTGATCCGCAAGGACTCCGCCTTCCTCTGCTACCGGGCGCACAAGGGCCTGATCCAGACAGGACCGGTCACCCTCGGCCGGGACGCGTTCGTCGGCGAGAAGACCGTCCTCGACATCGGCACCTCCCTGGGCGACGGCGCCCAGCTCGGCCACGCCTCCGCCCTGTACGGCTGCGCCACGGTCCCCGCCGGCCAGCGATGGCACGGCTCCCCGGCCCAGCCCACCGACGTCGACCACCTCCCCGTCCCCCCGGCCCGCTGCTCCACCGCGCGCCGCACCGGGTACGCGCTGGCCGCGCTGCTCCAGACGCTCCTGCTGTACGTCCCGCTCGCGATCGGCGGCACCTATCTGCTGCTCACCGTGGGGCCCGGCCTGGACGTGCTGCTGACCCCGGACTCCCAGGACCTGACGTCGGCGGCGTTCTACGGCGAGGCGCTCGGCCTGTCGATCGGCGCCTTCCTGACGTTCGTCGTCCTCGGACTCGCCGTCGTGACCCTGGTGCCGCGTGCGCTCAAGCCGGTGCTGCGGGCGGACCGGACATATCCGCTGTACGGCTTCCACTACTCCGTGCACCGCGCGATCGCCCGCATGACCAACATCAAGTTCTTCAAGTGGCTGTGCGGCGACAGCTCGTACATCGTCCACTATCTGCGGTCCATCGGATACGACCTCTCGCACGTGGAGCAGACCGGCTCCAACTTCGGTACGGAGGTGCAGCACGAGACGCCGTACCTGGCCACGGTGGGCAGCGGCACGATGGTCGCCGACGGGCTGTCGATCCTGAACGCCGAGTACTCGGGTACGTCCTTCCGCGTCGCCCGCGCCACGATCGGGGCGCGCAACTTCCTCGGCAACCACATCGCCTACCCGGTGGGCGGGCGCACCGGTGAGAACGTCCTGCTGGCGACCAAGGTGATGGTCCCGCTCGACGGCGAGGTCCGTGAGGGCGTGGGGCTGCTCGGCTCGCCCAGCTTCGAGATCCCGCGCACGGTGGAGCGCGACACCCGCTTCGACCACCTGCGCGAGGGCGCCGAACTGGACCGCCGCCTCGCCGCGAAGAACCGTTTCAACCTGCGCTCGATGGGGCTGTTCCTGTTCATCAGGTGGCTGCACTGGTTCGCGCTGATGGTCATCGGCTTCGCCGCGATCGACCTGTACCCGCGGGCCGGGGTGTTCGTGATCGGTGTGTCCCTGATGGCGGCCCTGCTCTTCAGCATCGGCTACTACGTCCTGGTGGAGCGGCTCCTGTGCCGCTTCCGGCCGCTGCGGCCGCTGCTGTGCTCGATCTACGACCCGCGCTTCTGGCAGCAGGAGCGGCTGTGGAAGGTGCCCGACAACCACCTCGTCGTGCTGAACGGCACCCCGTTCAAGAACGCCGTCTGGCGGCTGCTGGGCGTACGGGTCGGCCGCCGGGTCTTCGACGACGGCGCCTCCATCACCGAGCGCACCCTCGCCTCGATCGGCGACGACTGCACGCTCGGCGCGCACACCAAGGTGCAGTCCCATTCGCAGGAGGACGGCACGTTCAAGTCCGACCACATCACGATCGGCGCCGGCTGCACGCTCGGCACCGGCGCACTCGTCCACTACGGCGTCTCGATGGGCGACGGCGCCGTGCTCGCCCCCGACTCCTTCCTGATGAAGGGCGAGGAAGTGCCGTCGCGGGCGCACTGGGGCGGAAATCCCGCGGTGGGGAGGTAAGACCATGAACACGATCCCGCAATGGACCCTCGACCCGAGGCCCGGCACCGCGGTGTACGAAGTCCCGCTGCCGGACGGCCTGTCGGTCGACGCATCGACCGTACGGGCCGCACACGACAGGGTGCTCGCCACCTTCTCCGCGGACCGCGACGACACCGTGCTCCACGTCGCCGTCACCGGCCGCACGCTGCGCCTGCGCTACCGCACCGACGTCCTCGACCGCGAGGCCGCCGCCCGGATCGCCGGCTACCACCTGACCGCCCTCACCACACCGGTACGGCGCAGCCTGCTGTCCGAGGCCGAACTCCACTTCCAGCTGGAGGAGTTGGCGGGTCCGCGACGCCCACTGCCGGACCGGCGGGTGCACGAGCTGTTCGAGGAGCGGGCGGCGGCCCACCCCGACACCGTGGCCGCCGCGGAAGAGGGCAGGCAGTGGACGTACGGCGAACTCAACTCCCGGGCGAACCGCATCGGCCGGGCCCTGCTGGAACACGGACTGCGGCCCGAGGGCGTCGTCGCCGTCATCATGGAACGCAGCCTCGACTGGCTGGCCGCCGTGCTGGGCGTCCTCAAGGCGGGCGGTGTGTACCTGCCGATCGAGCCGCACTTCCCGGCCGGACGCATCAGGGCGATCCTCGCCCGCGCCGACTACAACCTCGTCCTCACCGAGGACTCCGTGGCGGCCGCCTACGAAGAAGGTCACGCCGAGACCGACCTCGGTGTCCCCGTCGCGGCGGACCAACTGGCCTACATCTACTTCACGTCGGGCTCCACGGGCGAACCCAAGGGCGCGATGTGCGAGCACGCCGGTTTCGTCAACCACGTCCTCGCCAAGCTGGAGGACCTGGACATCGGCCCAGGGCAGGTGGTCGCGCAGACCGCGCCGCAGTGCTTCGACATCTCCCTGTGGCAGCTGCTGGCCGCGCTGCTGGTGGGCGGGCGGACGCTGCTGGTCGGGCAGGACACGATCCTGGACGTGCCACGGTTCGTGGACACGATCGAGCGCGGCCGGGTCAACGTGCTCCAGGTGGTGCCGTCGTATCTGGAGGCGGTGCTGGCCGAGTTGGAGCAGCGGCCGCGTGAACTGCCCGATCTGCGCCGCGTGTCGGTGACCGGCGAGGCGGTGAAGAAGGAACTGGCGGAACGCTGGTTCGCGACCCTCACCGGGATTCCGCTCGTCAACGCCTACGGTCTGACGGAGACTTCGGACGACACCAACCACGAGGTCATGGACCGGGTGCCGGACGAGGCGCGGGTCCCACTCGGGCGGCCGATCGCCAACGTGCGGATCTACGTCGTCGACGAGCGGTTGGTGCCCGTGCCGCTGGGCGCGCCCGGTGAGATCGTCTTCTCCGGGGTGTGCGTGGGCCGCGGGTACGTCAACGATCCCGAGCGCACCGAGGCGGCGTTCACCGAGGACCCGTACCGGCCCGGCGAGCGGCTGTACCGCAGCGGGGACCACGGGCGCTGGCTGCCCGACGGGAAGCTGGAGTTCCTGGGCCGCCGGGACACCCAGGTGAAGATCCGCGGCTTCCGCATCGAGATCGGCGAGATCGAGAACGCGCTGCTGCGGGTGCCCGGCGTCCGGGACGGGGCGGTGGTCGTCGTACGAGGGACGCAACTGGTCGCGTTCTGCGCCGGGGCGGCGCCGGTCGACGCGGGTGTCGTACAAGAGAGGCTGGCCGCCTCGCTGCCCGCGTACATGGTCCCGTCGGTCGTGCACTGGCACCGGCGGCTGCCGCTGACCGCCAACGGCAAGACCGACCGGCGCACGCTCACCGTGCTCGCCGAGGACCTCGACACGCGAACGGACGGACCCAGTACGCCGGTTGAGCACCGATTGGCCGCCGCCTGGGCCGAGGTGCTCGGGATCCCGGCCGACCGGATCGGCCGCCACGACCACTTCTTCGACCGCGGCGGCACCTCACTGGCCGCCGTGAAGCTGGCGATCGCCCTGGACCGGGCGATCACCCTCAAGGACGTCACCCGCCATCCGGTCCTCGCGGACCTCGCGGGTCTGCTCGACCGAACCGCCTGAAAGGAAGCACCTGATGCCGCTCTCCACTCCGACCGGCCGTCCCCCGCTGCTGCGGGCCGAGCCCGGCGGTACCCCGGAGGCCTGGTCGGCCGAGCACCGCGACGAGCTGCGGGCCGCGGTCGCCGAACACGGCTGTCTGCTGGTCCGTGGCCTCGGCCTGCGCGACCCCGGCTCCACGGCCGTCGTCCTCACCCGCCTTGCCGACTCCCTGATGCCCGACCGGGAGCCCTTCGCACCCCGGCGCAGCTACACCGGCGGCGTGTACTCCTCCACCAAATGGCCACCGAACCAGCAGATGTGCATGCACCACGAGATGAGTTACGCCCTGGAGTTCCCCGCCCTGCTCCTGTTCGCCTGTCTGGAGGCGCCCGCGTCCGGCGGCGCCACCGCGCTCGCCGACTCCCAGGCCGTGTTCGACGCGCTGCCGCCGGAGCTGACCGGGAGGTTCGAGCAGGAGGGCTGGGTGCTGACGCGGACGTACCACGACGAGATCGGGGCGTCGGTCGCCGAGGCCTTCGGCACCGACGACCGCGCCGCGATCGAACGCTACTGCCGTGCCCAGGCCATCGACTTCGCCTGGCAGCCGGACGGCTCCCTGCGCACCCGCCAGCACCGCGGCGCCGTGCTCGACCACCCGGGGAACGGCCGCCGTTGCTGGTTCAACCAGGTCGCCTTCCTCAGCGAGTGGACGATGGAGCCCGAGGTGCGCGAGTACCTGGTGGAGGTCTACGGCCCGGACGGGCTGCCCTTCAACACCCGCTTCGGCAACGGCGATCCGCTCGACGAGGACGTCGTCCGCACGATCAACAAGGTGTACGAGACGCACACCGTGCGCGAGCCGTGGCGCTCCGGCGATCTGCTGCTCGTCGACAACATCCGTACGGCACACGGCCGGGAGCCGTTCGAGGGCCCGCGCGAGGTGCTGGCCGCGCTGGCCGATCCGGTACGGCGTGCCGATCGCGAAGTGAGGACCCCATGACCACCCTGACCGCACCGCCGTTCGCCGTGATCTCCGGCAGCCAGGTCCAACAGGCCCTGGACGGACGGGAGTCGGAGATCGCCGATCTGGTCGAGGCCGTGTACCGGCTGCACGGCGCGGGCGACTCCGTGAACCCGCCCTCGTACTTCCTGCGTTTCCCGGACCGCCCGACGTCCCGGATCATCGCGCTGCCGGCCTCGCTCGGCGGCCCGCTGCGGGTGGACGGCCTGAAGTGGATATCGAGCTTCCCGGAGAACACCCGCTCGGGCCTCCCCCGCGCGTCGGCGGTCCTGATCCTCAACGACCCCGACACCGGCTACCCGTACGCCTGTCTGGAGAGCTCGGTCATCAGCGCCACCCGCACCGCGTCCTCCGCGGCCCTGGCGGCCGACCGCCTCAGCAGCGGCAGGACCCGCCCGACCCGCGTCGGCTTCATCGGCACCGGCCTGATCGCCCGCTACGTCCACTCCCATCTCGCCGGCACCGGCTGGGAGTTCGAGGAGACGGGTGTGCACGACCTGTCGGCGAAGAGCGCGGCCGGGTTCTGCGGCTATCTGGAGCGGTCGGGATCGAAGGGCCGCGTGAAGGTCCACGACGACCCCGAGACCCTCATCCGCTCCTGCGACCTGCTGGTCTTCGCGACGATCGCGGCGAAGCCCCATGTGCACGACCCGTCCTGGTTCACCCACCACCCCCTGGTGCTGCACGTCTCACTGCGCGACCTCGCCCCCGAGATCCTGCTCGCGTCCGCCAACTTCGTCGACGACGTCGAGCACTGCCTCAAGGCGGACACCTCCCCGCACCTGGCCGAACAGCTCACCAGCAAGCGGGACTTCATCGACGGCACGCTCGACGACGTACTGACCGCACGCGTCACCGTGCCCACCGACCGGACCGTGGTGTTCTCACCCTTCGGCCTGGGCGTGCTCGACCTCGCGGTCGGCAGGTTCGTCCACGACGAAGTGGCCAGGCGGGGGGAACTGCACGTCATCGACGGGTTCTTCCACGAGCTGCGCCGGTACGGCTGACCGACTCGCGCACGTGGCGCACGGAGACAAAACAGGGGGAACGGCATGCCCGTCATATCCGATCCGGCCCAGTTCAACGAGGAGGAGCTGTACGTCGACCTACGATCCGCGCTCGGCCTCCCGCTGTACCTGAAGTGCGAGGGCTTCAACTTCGCCGGGTCCATCAAGATGAAGGCCGCGACCGAGATGGTGGACGCCGCCGAACGCGAAGGACTGCTGCGGCCCGGCTCGGTCCTGGTCGAGTCGTCGTCCGGGAACCTGGGCGTGGCGCTGAGCGTCATCGCGGCGAGCCGGGGCTACCGGTTCCGGTGCGTGACGGACGTGCGCTGCAACGAGGCGAGCGTCCGGCTGATGGAGTCGCTCGGCAGCCGGGTGCACATCATCGAGGAACCGGACACCCACGGGGGTTTCCTGGGCGCGCGGATCGCGTACGTGCGCGGGCTGTGCGCCTCAGACGACCGGTACGTGTGGCTCAACCAGTACACCAACCAGGGCAACTGGAAGGCGCACTACCGCACCACGGCCCCGGCCATCGCCCGTCGCTTCCCACGCCTGGACGTCCTGTTCGTCGGCGCCGGCACCACCGGCACGCTGATGGGCTGCGCCCGCTGGTTCTGGCAGTGGCGCCGGCCCGTCCACATCGTCGCCGTCGACAGCATCGGCTCGGTCACCTTCGGGGGCCCGCCCGGCCGCCGCATGATCCCGGGCCTGGGCACCAGCGTGCCGCCACCGCTGCTGGACATGTCGTACATCGACGACGTGGTCCGGGTGCAGGAGACGGACACGGTACGGATGTGCCGCAGCCTGGCGCACCGGGGGTTCCTGTTCGGCGGCTCGACGGGGACTGTCGTCAGCGGGGCAGGCCAGTGGCTGGAGAACCATGGCAGGCGCGGCCTCACGTCGGTGGCGATCGCCCCCGACCTGGGCGAACGCTATCTGGACACGGTGTACCGAGAGGATTGGCTCACGGAAGGGGCGGAATCTGAACTAGTGGGCCTGATGGCAGCGCCCCTCTAGGGGCGCGGGGCCGTATCGATATGCGGCTACCGCCGCGTGAGCGCGAGCAACCACGACGGACCCGCACCCGGAGAACGACATCGCACCCCCGCCACCGGGTAGGTTCGCCAACATGGCAGGCACCACGCACACCGTGACCAACCAGCCCCCACCCCTGATCGGCCACGACCTCTACACAGCCGACAAAGCCCTGGTGGCGGCCGTGGAACGCCACATGGAACCCGACAGCCTGGACGACGTCCACAGCGAACTCGCGGCCCTCGGCAAAACCTCCGGCTCCGTCCAGGTCCAGGAGTGGGGCGCACAGGCCAACGAGAACCCCCCGACACTGCGCACCCACGACCGCTACGGCCACCGCATCGACGAGGTCGACTTCCACCCCGCCTGGCACCGCCTCCTCGGCAAGGGCGTCTCCGCCGGCCTCACCGCCGCCTGGACCCGCCCCGCCGGCCACGTCCGCCGAGCCGCCGCGTTCCTGATCTGGACCCAGGTGGACGCCGGCAACCTCTGCCCCCTGTCGATGACGCACGCCGCCGTCCCCGCGCTCCGCACGGACCCCGCCCTCGCCGAGGAGTGGGAGCCCCGTCTGACCTCGACGGTCTACGACCGTGAGCTGCGCCCCGCGCACCGGAAGGCGGGCGCCCTGTTCGGCATGGGGATGACGGAGAAGCAGGGCGGCAGTGACGTACGGGCGGGCACCACCCGGGCCACCCCGCTGGCCGAGGACGGCACCTACGAGCTGACCGGCCACAAGTGGTTCTGCTCGGCCCCCATGTCCGACGGCTTCCTCGTCCTCGCCCAGGCCCCCGACGGCCTCACCTGCTTCCTGGTCCCGCGTGTCCTGGACGACGGCACCCGCAACCCGTTCCGCATCCAGCGCCTCAAGGACAAGCTCGGCAACCGCTCCAACGCCTCCGCCGAGGTCGAGTTCGACGGCACCTGGGCACGCAGGGTCGGCGAGGAGGACCGGGGGGTGCGGACCATCATCGAGATGGTCGCGGCGACCCGGCTCGACTGCGTGCTCGGTTCGGCGGGTCTGATGCGGCAGGCCGTCACCCAGGCCGTCCACCACTGCACGTACCGCGAGGCCTTCGGCGGCAAGCTCGTCGACAAGCCCCTGATGCGCAACGTGCTGGCCGATCTCGCCCTGGAGTCCGAGGCGGCGACCACCCTCGCGCTGCGGCTCGCGGCCGCCTACGACGACGGTGGCGAACAGGAGCGGGCGTTCCTGCGGATCGCGGTGCCGGCCGCCAAGTACTGGGTGACCAAACGCTGCCCCCCGGTGACGCTGGAGGCCGCCGAGTGCCTGGGCGGCAACGGCTACGTCGAGGACTCCGGCATGCCCCGACTGGTGCGCGAATCCCCGCTCAACTCGATCTGGGAGGGCGCGGGCAACGTCCAGGCCCTGGACGTACTACGGGCCCTGCAACGAGAGCCCCTGGCCCTCAACGCCTACCTCCAGGAGGTAGGCAAGGCCCGCGGCGCCGACCACCGTCTGGACGGCGCGATCAAGAACCTGCTGACGGAACTGGCCGACCTGGAGGGGATCGAGGCCCGAGCCCGGCGGCTCACCGAGCGACTCGCGCTCGTGCTCCAGGGCTCGCTGCTGGTGCGTTTCGCACCACCGGAGGTGGCCGACGCGTTCTGCGCGTCCCGCTTGGGCGGAGACGCGGGCACAGCGTTCGGCACCCTGCCCCACAGTCTGCCGTTGGCTTCCATCGTGGAGCGCGCCCGACCGGCCTAGGGGCGCGGGGAACTGCGCGAGCCGCCACAGACCGGCCCGCAGACGCCACCGCACATCAACCAGGCACCCCCTACCGCGAAACCCCGCCCGACCGCCGGAGGTAGGGGGTGGTGCTGCGCCGACACGGCACCACCCCCGCCTTGGCCCGTTCGAGGCCGCGAACGCCGCTCGGGACGGCGTCGCTCAAGTTTCAAACAAGGCCTGGCCGTCCACCAGGGTTGCAAGGGGTTGCAACTTGCTGCTGACTGTGGCCGGACTGTGTCCCTCCGCGAGGGCCGAAAGGCACTATGAGACGGACAGTCAGCGACGGACGTCGCACGCGTGGCCGAAAGGCACCGAGAAACCGGTTGTCCGCAGCCCTTCATCCGGGAGGATCCCGTGGCGCACCCGCAGACGGACGTCACCCAGCTCGCCGCCGTGGACGCGGCGCGTGCGGCACGGGTGCTCAGCGACGTGCGCTCGGCGACGCTCTCCGGGCAGCGGACCCCGGTCGCACCCCGTCCGGTGATCGAGCAGTCGTGGGGGCGGATGCTGCGCGGCGGGGTCGATCCCGACCATGACTTCCGGACCGGGCTGCTGTCCCTGGAGGAGGTGCAGCGGCGGCGCGAGACCTCGGTGCTGCGGCACGTCCTGCCGGTGCTGCGGCAGGGGCTGGTGTCGGTCGCGGACGTCGCCCACCACATCATGGTGGTCGCCGACGAGGACGGCCGGGTGCTGTGGCGGGAGGGCAGTTCCCCGGTGCTGCGCAAGGCCGACGGGACGGGCTTCGAACTCGGCGCGGACTGGCGGGAGAGCGTCGTCGGCACCAACGGCATCGGCACCCCGGTGGTGGCCCGCCGACCGGTGCAGGTCTTCGCCTCCGAGCACTTCGTGCGTTCGCAGACCTCCTGGACCTGCACCGGGGCACCGATCACGGACCCGCGGGACGGGCGGCTGATCGGTGTGGTGGACGTGAGCGGGCCGCTGGACACGATGCATCCGGCGACCCTGGCCTGGGTCGACTCGGTGGCCAAGCTCGCCGAGGCCCGGCTGCGGGAGCTGCACCAGGCCTCGCTCGAGCAGCTGCGCGCGGTGGGGGCGCCGGTGCTGGCGCGACTCGGCGGCCGGGCCCTGGTGGTGGACGGGGACGGCTGGACGGCCGCGGTGACCGGGATGCCGTACCAGAACCGGATCGGGCTGCCCAAGTCGCCGACGGCGGGCCGACGGTGGCTGCCGACGCTCGGTCTGTGCTCGGTGGAGCCCCTCGCAGGGGGCTGGCTGGTGCGGGCGGCGGCCGAGCCGGTGCCGGAGGGCACCACCCGTATCGTCCTGGATCTGTCGCAGCCGCGCCGCTGGTCGGTGACGGTGTCCGGGATCGCCGGGTCGTGGAGCCATGAACTGAGTCCGCGGCACGCCGAGTTGCTGTATCTGCTGGCCGTGCACCGGGGCGGTCGCAGTGCGGCGGGCCTGGCCGAGGACATGTTCGGCGACCCGGAGCGCAGGGTGACGGTGCGCGCGGAGATGTCCCGGGTCCGCCGGTATCTCGGGGGACTTCTGGAACACCGGCCGTATCGTTTCTGCGAAGGTGCGGAGGTCGAGGTCCTCCGCCCCGCCGACCCGCACGACCTGCTGCCGCACTCCACGGCACCCGCGGTGACCGGCAAGCGGTTGTCCGCACACCTGCCCTGAGTGACCCAACAGGCGGCATCTTTCGCATATTTGCAGGGTCTTCGTCCCCGGCGGGGCCCGACTGCCGTAGCATCCCTCTACGGGCCACCCCACCTGCTCCTTGGTCAACGTACGGATCACCAGGCGCAGTTGGCCCGCCTCGGGAGGACAACATGATGCAGCGCGGCAGACACCGCAGGCAGAAGCGGGGCAGAGCGGCGCGCGCCTTCCTGGCCGGGACCGCGCTCGCGCTCACCGCCGCCGCCACGATGATCAGTGCCTCACAGGCCACGGTCGCCGACGATCCCGGGGCACTGAAACCGCTCGCCACGTCCGCCGAGACGGACGTACTGCGCCTGCGGGAGCACCTGGAGCCGCAGCGCAGCCTCGACCGGCTCGCCTCCGCGATGGGCACACCGGTCGGCGTCGGCGCCGTCCTCGACAGCGCCGAGCACACGCTGCGCACCGCGGCCGACTGCACTGCCACCGAGCGCGAGGCGCTGCCCGTCGAACCGGCCACCACCCGCGCGTACTGCTGGGACGCCGCCGACACCCGGTCCTGGCGGGCCGGCGCGGTCACCACCTCGGGCGACGCGGACGACGACGGTCTGTGGGGGCAGAACCGGGTGATCCTCTCCGCCTGGTCGCAGGGCGCCCACGATCTGGCCCGGGTGGCGTTCATCGACGCCAACGACCTGGACCGCCCCACCTACTCCTGGGTCCTGCTCACGGTCCCGGTCGACGGCGGCCGCGACTACCGCGCCCTCGACTCCCGGATCTCCGGCATGGTCTGGTACCAGGACAAGCTGCTGGTGACCGCCGCCGAGGGGCTGTACGTGTACGACATGGACCGCGTCCAGCGCACCACGGTGGACAGCCCCGCCGTCGGCCGTGTGGACGGCGGCTGGGCGGGGCACGGCAGCCGCTGGGTCCTGCCCGCGGTCGGCACCTACAGCCTGGCCGGCGGGAAGGCCGCCGCGCAGCCCGCCTATCTCTCCCTGGACCGCAGCACCTCCCCCGACAGCCTGGTCGCGAGCGAGTGGGTCTCCAAGGACGACGACCGGGACGTGCGGCTGTGGCGCTACGACTTCAGCGGCGCCTCCGACCGCGCCGGCCTGCTCACCACCGATCCCGCCGGGTACACCCGGGTCGACGAGGCGTACGAGACCGAGGCGGCCGGCGTCGGCGCCGTGCTGTCGTACGGCTCGAACTGGTACCTCGGCCGCGCCGCTGACGCGGACGACGGTCACGGGACGCTGTGGCGGCAGAACGCGACCGGCGCGCGGGCCACCCGGTGCGGCACCGACGAGACCCGCCAGTGCTGGAGCACCGAGCCGGAGTCCCTCTCCTACTGGGAGGCGACCGGCGAGGTGTGGTCCCAGTCGGGCCGGGTGCTGTTCGCCATGCCGCTGGCGTCGGTCGACAGAGCGCTGGGCTAGGGTCCGCCGGGCGGATCACGGGACCGTTCGACAGATGATCGGGCCGGATGGTTCCCTGGCAGGCATGGCCAACATCCCCGTGACCACCTGGTCCCTGGAACAGACCGACCCGACCGACGTCCTCCCGGCCGCCGGGCCGGACGGCGACGTCGTGATCGTGCGCTCCGAGGTCCCCTCCCCCGGGTTCAGCCGCTTCCTGTACGCCTCCGTCGGCGGCGACATCCGCTGGATCGACCGGCTCGGCTGGACGTACCCGCAGTGGGAGGAGCACCTGGGCCGGCCCGGCGTGGAGACGTGGGTGGCGTACGACCGGGGCACGCCCGCGGGGTACGTGGAGCTGGAGCCGCAGGACGACGGGGTCGTGGAGATCGTCTACTTCGGGCTGATCCCGGCCTTCCGGGGCCGCCGGATCGGCGGCCACCTGCTGTCGTACGGCGCCGCCCGCGCCTGGGACCTCGCGGACCGCTGGCCGGGGCTGGCGCCGACGAAGCGGGTCTGGCTGCATACGTGCAGCCTGGACGGCGAGCACGCCATGGACAACTATCTGCGCCGGGGCTTCAAGCTCTTCGACACCAAGGTCGAGGAGGAGCCCGACGTGGCCGCTCCGGGGCCCTGGCCGGGCGCCTACCCGGCCTGACCTGCGCAGACAAGACTCCGCGCACAGTATGTGATCGAGACCACCCTTGTCTCACTCTTCGGGACAAGGGTGTCCGCATGATGGACGAAGCTGGACTGTGTCCAGATCGCCGTGACACGCTTCCGTCATGTCTGGAACTGGAATTGCCTTGGTGAGTCGGCGGCACGTCGACCTCGGCCGCATGTCCAGCGCCATCTGTCCGGCGCGCTAGCGAGCCGCAGCGCCGCCCGACATCTCCCGCATTGGTCTCATTCCTGCGCAATGTTGCGCACGTACACGTATGCGCCCGTACGCGCAGGTCAGAGCCGCTTTCCCGCCTGTCCCGAAGGACGAATAACCATGGCCGCCACCCCGCAGAACCCTGCTGCCACGACTCCGCGCCGCAAGGTGAGCCGTCACCGCGGTGAGGGGCAGTGGGCCGCGGGACACCACACCCCGCTGAACGGCAACGAGCAGTTCAAGAAGGACGACGACGGTCTCAATGTGCGGACACGCATTGAGACGATCTACTCCAAGCGGGGCTTCGACTCGATCGACCCCAACGACCTGCGCGGCCGCATGCGCTGGTGGGGCCTCTACACCCAGCGCAAGCCCGGGATCGACGGCGGCAAGACCGCGATCCTGGAGCCGGAGGAGCTGGACGACAAGTACTTCATGCTGCGGGTGCGGATCGACGGCGGCCGCCTCACCACCCAGCAGCTGCGCGTGATCGGCGAGATCTCGCAGGAGTTCGCGCGCGGCAGCGCGGACATCACCGACCGGCAGAACATCCAGCTGCACTGGATCCGCATCGAGGACGTCCCGGAGATCTGGAACCGGCTCGAGGCCGTCGGCCTGTCCACGACCGAGGCCTGCGGCGACTGCCCGCGCGTGGTCATCGGCTCGCCGGTCGCCGGTATCGCCGAGGACGAGATCATCGACGGCACCTGGGCCATCGACGAGATCCACGAGCGCTACATCGGCAGCAAGGAGTTCTCCAACCTGCCGCGCAAGTTCAAGACGGCGATCTCCGGCTCCCCGCTCCTGGACGTCGTCCACGAGATCAACGACGTGGCGTTCGTCGGCGTCGAGCACCCCGAGCACGGCCCCGGCTTCGACGTGTGGGTGGGCGGCGGCCTGTCCACCAACCCGAAGCTCGGCGTCCGGCTCGGCGCCTGGGTGCCGCTGGAGGAGGTCCCGGACGTCTGGGCCGGCGTGATCGGCATCTTCCGTGACTGGGGCTACCGGCGGCTGCGGACGCGTGCGCGTCTGAAGTTCCTCGTCGCCGACTGGGGCGCGGAGAAGTTCCGCCAGGTCCTGGAGGACGACTACCTGAAGCGCAAGCTGACCGACGGTCCCGCACCCACCGAGCCCACGGGCCGCTGGCGCGACCACGTCGGCGTGCACCGGCAGACGGACGGCCGTTACTACGTGGGCTTCGCCCCGCGCGTCGGCCGCGTCGACGGCGCCACGCTGACGAAGATCGCCGAGGTGGCCGAGGCGCACGGCTCGGGCCGGCTGCGCACCACCGTCGAGCAGAAGATGATCGTCCTCGATGTCGAGGAGGCGCAGGTCGAGCCGCTGGTCGAGGCCCTGGAGGCCCTTGACCTCACAGCCAAGCCGTCCCCGTTCCGGCGCGGCACCATGGCCTGCACCGGCATCGAGTACTGCAAGCTCGCCATCGTCGAGACCAAGCAGCGCGGCTCCTCGCTGATCGACGAACTGGAGCGCCGGATCCCGGAGTTCGACGAGCCGCTGACCATCAACCTCAACGGCTGCCCGAACGCCTGCGCACGTATCCAGGTGGCGGACATCGGTCTCAAGGGCCAGCTCGTGCTCAACGACCAGGGCGAGCAGGTCGAGGGCTACCAGGTGCACCTGGGCGGCGCCCTCGGTCTGGAGGCCGGCTTCGGCCGCAAGGTCCGTGGTCTGAAGGTGACCTCCGACGAGCTGCCCGACTACGTCGAGCGGGTCCTGAAGCGCTTCCAGGAGGAGCGCGAGGACGGTGAGCGGTTCGCCGCCTGGGCCTCGCGTGCGTCCGAGGAGGCCCTCTCATGAGCGAGCGGGCCGCCCCCTTCTACTGCCCCTACTGCGGCGACGAGGACCTCCGGCCGAGCGAAGCCTCGGCAGGCAGCCACGGCGCGTGGGAATGCGCGGCGTGCAACCGCGCTTTCCAGTTGAAGTTCCTCGGGCTTCTCGCCCGAGGTCTTCAGCAGACCGACGCAGGGGGAGAGCAGATATGACCGCCGTTCGGGAAGAACGCACGACCGACGATCTCAAGGCGCTCGCCGAACAGGCGGGCCGCGACCTGGAGGACGCCTCCGCGCTGGAGATCCTCCAGTGGGCCGTCGACACCTTCGGGGCACGCTTCTGCGTGACCTCCTCCATGGAGGACGCGGTCGTCTCCCATCTGGCGTCCCGGGTCCGCAAGGGCGTGGACGTCGTCTTCCTCGACACCGGCTACCACTTCGAGGAGACCATCGGCACCCGTGACGCGGTCGAGGCCGTGATGGACGTCAACGTCATCACGCTGTCACCGACGCGGACGGTCGCCGAGCAGGACGCCGAGTTCGGCCCGAAGCTGCACGACCGCGACCCCGACCTGTGCTGCAAGATGCGCAAGGTGGAGCCGCTGGAGCGGGGCCTCACGAACTACCTGGCCTGGGCGACCGGGCTGCGCCGCGACGAGTCCCCGACCCGGGCGAACACCCCGGTCGTCGGCTGGGACGAGAAGCGCCAGAAGGTCAAGATCTCCCCGATCGCCCGCTGGACCCAGGACGACGTGGACGCGTACGTCGCCGAACACGGCGTCCTCACCAACCCGCTGCTGATGGACGGCTACGCCTCCGTCGGCTGCGCCCCCTGCACCCGCCGGGTCCTGGAGGGCGAGGACGCGCGCGCCGGCCGCTGGGCGGGCCGCGGCAAGACCGAGTGCGGGCTGCACGAATGACCATCACCGAGAAGGAGTTGCACGTGACGACCGGAGCCACCGTCTGGCTCACGGGTCTGCCGAGTGCCGGCAAGACCACCATCGCGTACGAGCTGGCAGGCCGGCTGCGCGAGGAGGGCCATCTCGTCGAGGTGCTCGACGGCGACGAGATCCGCGAGTTCATCTCGGCGGGCCTCGGCTTCAGCCGCGAGGACCGGCACACGAACGTGCAGCGCATCGGCTTCCTCGCCGAACTGCTCGCCCGCAACGGCGTCAAGGCGCTCGTCCCGGTGATCGCGCCCTACGCGGACAGCCGTGAAGCGGTGCGCAAGCGCCACCAGGAGGGCGGGGCGGCGTACCTGGAGATCCACGTGGCCACTCCGGTCGAGGTGTGCTCCGTACGCGATGTGAAGGGTCTGTACGCCAAGCAGGCCGCGGGCGAGCTGTCCGGGCTGACCGGCGTCGACGACCCGTACGAGGAGCCCGACTCGCCCGACCTGCGGATCGAGTCGCAGGACCAGACCGTCCAGGAGTCCGCGGCGGCTGTGCACGCGCTGCTCACCGAGAGGGGACTGGCATGACGACGACCGTTGCGGCGGTGGAGGAGGGTACGGACGCTCCATACGCCCTCTCCCACCTGGACGCTCTCGAATCCGAGGCCGTGCACATCTTCCGCGAGGTGGCGGGCGAGTTCGAGCGGCCGGTGATCCTCTTCTCCGGC